>USEY01000003.1 GCA_900553815.1 uncultured Bacteroides sp. | reverse complement strand
TCAGTTCTAAAATGTACCGCGCAATATTTTACCATATATTTATTTGATTATATGCGACTTATGAGAATATGTTAATCAATCTTTGGGACACTAGTGCGGCACGCCACGTCTCTACTATGGGAAGCTTTGCGTCGTTGAACTTTTCACCATTGGCGTGAAATCATGTATAAGAGATAAGTTTCACCGTATTTCGTTTGTTATCAAATATTTATTAGCACCGTGAGGGCGTGAAACTTCCTTGGGAACATTCTTTTTAAATGCTGTACTGCGGCATGCAGCTGAAAAAGGCACCATGTCTTATGCTGAAAGATATTATTTCCCGGTTGCTAAAGAGGGACTTTAGGAAGCTAAAGTAGGACTTTGGAATGCTAAGAAGGGACTTTACGGAAACAGATACGGCTGCGTGACTTGACGCAGCCGTATCCGTAGGTCAACGCAGCCGCATGCGTGAGCCGATGCAGCCGGATGTGTGGATGTCAGCAGTTAACTGCTTGCGTGTTAGTAGTTAACTGCTATCGTGTTAGTAGTCCACTGCTATCGGACAGGGAGTTAACTGCTAACTTGGGGAAACACTGTACTTGCGTTGTTGACAGAACCTTGTACGGCACTTGCGCGCATTCAGTTCCGGCACTTTCCCTGGCAAGAACATGCAGGTAGTTCCTGTTTCCTTATTTCCGTCAGGTAAAAGCGGGCAAAGGCATTTTTTATTTCATCGCGCACACGGCGGAATTCGGCTTGAATGAATTCGGGTTTGCCGGTGGTGTGTGAGGGGTCATCGAACCCAATGTGTATGCGTTTCCCTACTTTCCCCGTGAATGCCGGGCAATTTTCGTTGGCACCTCCGCATACGGTGATGACGTAATCCCACGTCTGCTGGAGGTAGGTATCGACGTGGGTGGGTTGGTGGTGGCTGATGTCTATTCCCGCCTCTTTCATGACCTCCACGGCCTGGGCGTTTACCTGCGATGCAGGTGCTGTTCCGCCCGAATAGACTTGGAGCGACGGGTCGAATGATTGCAGAAAGCCATGGGCCATCTGGCTGCGGCAACTGTTGCCGGTACAAAGGATGAGTATTCTCATAAGAATATGCTGATTGATGGGGTGTTGCGAGTTACAGAACAAGATTGAACAGATAGCCCGACAGGATGATGAAGAAGGCTACCGTGCCGAAGAAGATGCCGATGAGGCGCCAGGTCATGACTTTCTTGAGCAGGGTGGCTTCGGGCAGTGACAGGCCCACGACGGCCATCATAAAGGCAATGGCAGTGCCCAGGGGGATGCCTTTGGCTACGAAGACTTCGATGACGGGCACAATGCCGGCGGCGTTGGCATACATTGGCACGGCCAGCAGGACGGATAGCGGTACGGCCAGCCAGTTGTCGCGTGACATGTATTGCTCAAAGAACCCTTCGGGCAAAAAGCCGTGCATGAAGGCGCCGATGCCGATACCTATCAGTATGTAGACCAGCACGCCGCTGACTATCCGCCAGGCATCGCGAACGATGGAGGGCAGACGCTTGAAGAAACCGATGTGTTCCTTTTCCCACGCGTCGGCCTGGGCTGAAGACTGGGCCTGAATCTGGCGCACCCAGTCGCTGAGGTAGGGGAAGAGGTTCATGCGGCCCAACACAAAGCCACCGATGACACCCAGCAGGATGCCGCTAATGACGTAGATAAGGGTCACCTTCAGACCAAACGAACCGAGGAACATGGCCACGGCAACTTCGTTGACCAGCGGCGAGGTGATGAGGAAGGCAAAGGTGACGCCCAGCGGAATGCCGCCCTTGACGAAGCCGATGAACAGCGGGATGGACGAGCACGAGCAGAAGGGGGTGATGGCACCGAACAGAGCCGCCAACAGGTATTGCAGGCCGTACATCTTGTGGGTGGTAAGGTAGTTGCGCAACCGCTCGATGGGGAAGTAGGCGTTGATGATGCCCATCAGGATACTGATGAAGAACAGCAGTATCAGGATTTTGATAGTGTCGTAGAAGAAGAAGTTGACTGCCGAGCCCAGGTGAGAGGCTGGGTCGAGTCCGAACAGGCTGTAGACCAGCCAGTCTGCAAAGTCTTGTATCATATTTTATTTTCTTTTTTATTCGTAGAAATGCGAACAATGGTTGTTGAATAAAAGCGGCAGGCTACCCCTAACCATGGCAGGCTGCCGCTTGTTGATTGGCTGCTGTCAGATGCCCAGCAGCTTCTTGACGTCGGCCTCGGTGGGTACTGTGCCTTTCAGCTTCACTACCTCGTCGACCACGACGGCAGGTGTGGACATGATGTTGTAGTTCATCATTTCCATGATGTCGTCTACCTTGGTCAGTTTCACGTCAAGGTTGTTCTCTTTGATGACTTTCTCAATGACCTGATAGGTTGTCTTACAACGTGCACAACCCGGTCCTAAAACTTTGATTTCCATACGATAAAATTATTGGGATGATTTTTGGGCTTATAAAAACATGATGTAGCAATAGTATAGTCCGATGGCTATGAACAGCAGCCCTGCGATGCGGTTGAGCCACTTCTGCACGGTCTGCATACGACCGTAGAAACTGCCTACCTGCTGTACGCTGAACGCCAGCAGCCAGGCGACGGCCAGCACGGGCAGGGCGGTGGCTATGGCAAATACTGCCGGCAGCAGGTAGCCGGCAGTGGCAGTGGCCGACATGGGTATCAGCATGCCGAAGTAAAAGACACCGCTGGTAGGGCAGAAGGCCAGGGCAAACAGTATGCCTATCAGCAGGGCACCCCAGCCGCCACGGCGTGCCAGTCCCTCGGCACGGCCGCTGAATCCGAACTGTGGCAGATTCAGCCTGTGTCCGAAGAGCATGAACAGACCGATGAGCAGCAGCAGTGGCCCGATGAGTGTTTCGCCCCACGAGGCGATGGCGTGCTGGATGCCGAATATGCTGGCGCCGGTGCGCAGAATGCCGATGAGCACCACGCCCAGCAGGGTGTAGCCCAGGATGCGCCCTAGCGTGTAGAGCAGCCCGTTGCGGAAGATGCGCCTGCGGTTGCCCGCGTCCTTGCCTATGAAGCCTATGGCGGCTATGTTGGTGGCCAGCGGACAGGGCGACAGGGCGGTGAGCAGTCCCAGCAGGAAGGCTGTCAGCAGGGGCGTCGAGCTATTGTCAAGTAGTGTTTGTAGCCAGTCCATGGGGTGTTATTTCAGCATTTCGTTAATCTTACGGGTCACTTCGGCCTTGAAGTCGGCAGGTGCCTTGCGGGCGTTGGCAAAGGCAAACTGCGTCAGGTTTTCCGTCGTCTCCTGTCCGCCTTTGTGGCGGGTAATGAAGAGTGACGACCAGGTCACTTCGTATTTTTCGGCCAGGTCGGCATTGGCACTGTCAGAGATGTCGATGATTTTGAACACGAGCTGTCCGCCGGCCACCTGGTCGGCATAGAGGCTGTCGATGAGGGCCTTGGTGTTCTGCTCGATGGCCATGCAGGTGGCGCAGCGCTGCTTGCCGTGGAAGTATAGCACCTCGACGCAGTCTGTCGGCTGTTCGGCCGAGGCTGCGGTCTGTTGTTTGTCGGATTGTGTCTTTGTGCCGCACGACATCAGGGCGAGGCATGCGGTCAGCAGGACTAAAATGCTTGTTTTCATAATGCTAAGTATTTAATTTGTCTTTCGTCAAACTACGAACATTAAGCTTAAAAAAAGGGGCTTACTGGCAGCAGCCCTCTTTCTTGCAAAGCGGTTGGCGGAAGAAGTCGGCAAACAGCTGGCGGGCTGTCTCCCAGTTTTCGCGGTTGATGCAGTATCTCACCTTGGGTGCCTCTATTTCTCCCTGAATCAGTCCGGCTTCTTTCAGCTCCTTCAGGTGTTGCGACACGGTGGCCTTGGCTATGGGCAGCTCTTCGTGTATGTCGCCGAAGTAGCAGCTTTCCTGCGAAGCCAGGAACTGGAGTATGGCCATGCGTGCGGGGTGCCCCATGGCCTTGGCAAAGCGGGCTATCTGTTCTTGCCGTTCGGTATATGCCTTATTCATTTATATACTTGTTTCCGTTAATTGTTCGCAAAAGTACGAACAATAGGTCAAACAGGCAAGCGATGGAAGGAAAAATTTTTTTGGTGGGTAGGAGAGTGCGGCTTATTCCTTCAGGTTGTTCCGGTACTGGTTGGGCGTGATGCCGTAGTGCGACTTGAACAGCTTGATGAAATAGGATGCGTCGCTGAAGCCTACCAGTGTGCTGATTTCCGTAATGGGGATGTCGCGTCTGTCTTTCAGCAGCTCCGTGCTTTTTCTCAATCTGATTTCCAGAATGAAGTCTTTGGGCGTTTGCCCGATGACCTCCTTCAGTTTGGTGAAGAGCGAACTGCGGCCCAGGCAGAGTTCTTGCGCCAGGATGTTGATGTTGAAATCGGGGTTGCTG
This sequence comes from uncultured Bacteroides sp., assembly GCA_900553815.1. Lineage (GTDB taxonomy): Bacteria > Bacteroidota > Bacteroidia > Bacteroidales > Bacteroidaceae > Bacteroides. Next base: position 89,338 of record USEY01000003.1, on the reverse strand, counting down.
ATGTTTTGCAGTACGATTTCGGTGGCTTTGTTGATGAACTGCTGGTCCTGCTGGCTTACGGCCATGACGGGGTTGGCCTCCTGTGCTTCCCGCCCCAGCAGGCTCTTGATGGATTCGCGGCTATATATCAGGTTGTTGCAACGCAGGACAAGTTCTTTCAGGTCGAAAGGCTTGGTGATGTAGTCGTCGGCTCCGGTTTGCAGGCCTTCCATTTTTTTCTCCTGCGTGCTGGCGGCTGTCAGCAGGATGACGGGTATGCTGCGGGTGCTCAGGTTGGACTTCAGCATCTTGCACAATTCAATGCCCGATACGGTGGGCAGCATGATGTCGAGCAGGATGATGTCGGGCTCATGCTGCTTGACTTTGTCGAAGATGTCTTCCCCGTTGATGGAGTAGCTTACATCGTACACATCGGTGAAGATGTCGATAAGCATGTTTCGCATGTCCTCGTTGTCTTCTACAATGAGGACTTTGTATTTCTTCTCGTCGGCAGGGCCGGCCGGCTGGTTTTGCAGCTCGTTTTTGATTTGTTCTATTTCTATTTCGTTGTTTATCAGGTTGGTGTTCTCCTGGGTGGCGTTGTAGATTTGTTCTTCGGCAAAGTGTGCCCGTCCGGTGGGCAGCGACAGGGTAAAGGTGGTTCCGCCCTCTTCGTTGTTGCTCACGTTGATGCGTCCGTGGTGGGCTTCGATGATGTTCTTTACCAGTGAAAGTCCTATGCCGACACCGAATTCAATGTGCTGGCTCTGAGATTCCTGTGCCTGGTAGAAACGGTTGAATATCTTGGAAATGTCATCGGCCTTGATGCCTATTCCGTTGTCTTTTACAGACACTTCGACGTTGCTTCGCTGGGCATTGATGATGACGGAAACGTTGCCTTGTGCGGGAGTGAACTTCAGGGCGTTGGATATGAGGTTGTTCAGCACCTTGGTCATCTGTATGGGGTCGAAGTACAGCGGTATGTTCTTTTCGTTGCAGATGAAGGAGGTGCTGATGTTCTGCGCGTTGGCGTAGTCCTGGAAAGAAGTGTAAATCTCCTTGGCAAAGGCGGCGAAATTCTGTTCGCTGACTTTGAGCCTGATTTCGCTCTGTTCCTGCTTGCGGAAGTCGAGCAGTTCGTTGATGAGCTGCTTCAGTTTGACGGCATTCCGTTTCATGTTGTTCATCCGGTTCTGGATGTTCTGCGGCAGGTCTTTTCCTTGCAGCATGTAGTCTATCTGGGCCAGGATGAGTGTGACCGGTGTACGTATTTCGTGCGATACGTTGATGAAGAATCTCAGTTTGGACTGGTTGCTTTCTTCGGTCTGGGCTGCCTTGTAGGCTGCATATTTCAGTGAGTTCTTCAGCCTGAACTGTACGTACAGGGAGTAGGCTATGGCGGCCAGTACAAGCAGATAGACGATGTAGGCGTACCAGGTTTTGTAGAAATAGGGCTTGACCTGTATGGACAATGTCTTGAGCTGGACTTCTTCGGGGTTGTTCAGGCCTTTGCTCCTCAGTTTCAGCTGGTATGTTCCCGGGTTGAGGTTGGTGTAGGTAATGGTGTTGCTCTTGGCCTTTACCCATTCATTGTCAAAACCTTCCAGCATGTATTCTACTTCGGGTTGCAGGGCTTTGATGTAGTTGGTGACGGCGAAGTCAATGGACACGACGTTGTGCTTTTCCTGCAGGGTGAGCCGGTCGGCGTAGAGAATGGACTGCTGGAGGATGCCTGTCGGGTCGTTGGGCAACACAACCTTATTGTTGACAGACAGGGAAGTAAGATTGATGTTGTAGGTTTTGGAACGGTAGAGCAAATCCTTTTCGGATAGCAGCATCAGCCCCTGGGTACTGCTTAAAGCTATGGTTCCGTTGCGGGGCGAAACGAAGATGCAGCGCTCATTGAGCGACTCGAAGGGGAAAAAGACGTTGTTCAGGTAGTTGTAGAAAGTATGGTGGTCGGTGTCGAGCCGGGTGAGGCCTTTGTTGGTGGCTATCAGCAGGTAGCCCGACTTGGATTCGGCAATGTCAAGTATGTAGTTGTCGGCCAGTTTGGAGTTGTCGGTGTTGTAGGTACGGACAATCTGGTTGTCTCTGATTTGAAACAGTCCGCTTCCTGCACCGCCTATCCACAGGTTTTGCTTGCTGTCTTCAAAGAAGACGGCAAAGTCTATGTTGTCCAATTGCGGCACGGAGGTGAGTTCCCGGGTTTGCAGGTTGAATCTGAAAACCGCATTCTGTATGGAGAACCACAGATTTTGGCGGTGGTCTATCTGCATGTCCCAAACTTGCCCGGTTTTCAGGGTGCAGTCTTCGGGCAGCAGGCTGTGGCATTGTCCGGTTTGCGGGTCGTAACACTGAATCAGGGCATGGGTACCGATGAGCAGTTTTCCGTCATAGGGCAGTATGCACCTTACGTACCTGTCTATGAGTTTGTTGTCCTTGCTGAGCGTGATACGTTCGATGCGCCTGGTTGTCAGATTCATTCGATCAAGCCCGCCCAGATGTGAACCAATCCACAGGCAGTTGTTTTTTTCGTCGGGCAGGATGGCTTTGACCGTGTTGGACGACAGGCCTTCCTGCTGTGTGTAATAGCTGAACCGGTTGTTTTGGCGGTCGAAGTAATTCAGTCCGGCGTTGTCCGTACATATCCACAGGTTGCCGTTGGGTTCTTCGGCAATGTTGCTGACGATGGAGCTGTTCAGGCCTTTCCCGTTGTCCTGTGCACGGTAGTAGTTGGCAAACGAGTATTCGGGGTTGATAATGTCCACTCCGCCGAAATAGGTTCCAATCCACAGGTTTCCCTGGATGTCTTTTTCGATGCACCAGATGGAGAAGTCGCTGATGGAGGCGTTGTCCTTGAAGGAGTGGTTGTAGTTTCTGAATTCCTTGGTCGTGGGGTCGAAATAGTCCAGCCCGTTGAAGGTGCCAATCCAGAAATAGCCTAAATCGTCCTGACAGATGGCTCTGACGTAGTTGCTGGAAATAGAGTGTGGGTTGGACGGTTCGTGCTTGTAGAATGTAATGTTTTCGTTTGTGTCAATGCATAGCAGACCGTCGTTCAGTGTACCTGCCCAAATGCGTTTCTGCTTGTCTTCGTAGAGGCAGACTACGTTGATGTCCTTAATGATTTGGGTGGTCTTTCCGTTTCGGTCCAGTACAAGCAGTCCGTTGTCGGTACCCACGTACAGGTTGGAGCTGGACGATTCGAAAATGGAGCGGATGATACATGGGTGCTCAAGCTTGACGTAGGTTCGTATTTCCTGTTCGGGGGTCAGGTAGTTTACCGCATGTGTGGCGCCAATCCACAGTCGGTCTTTGCCGTAGTGCATGCACCTTACTTCTTTTCGGGCCACAACGCTGAGGTCTTGCTCCTTCTGGTTGTAGATGACCAGTCCGTATTTGCAGCCTATGAAGATTTTTCCCTTGCGGTCGCCGCAAACGGAGTTGATGTTATTGCCAAAGAGTCCGGTGCTGTCATTTATCTGTCTGTTGAAGACAGTGATTTTGTCGCCGTCGTATTTGTTGAGCCCGTCGCGTGTGGCTATCCATATCTGGTTGAATTCGTCTTGGTAGATGTCGTTGACGGTGGCTTGCGACAGACCGTCTTTTACCTTCAGGTGTTCGAACAGCAGATTTTGGCTTAGACCCTTTGTGGCGGCCAGCAAGGCAAACAGGATGAATATGAAACGGCTCATGGCTTCGTGTGTTTTCAGTTTTGGCAGTTAAAAAATCAAGTCTTTTGTTGGGTGCTTTCATGTAAGGGCTGTCATTCGCTGGTATGTTGTTTTGTTTTCATTCGTCGGAATAAAGTGATGTTTTACCAGGGAGGGTAAGCATTGCCTTATTCGGACAAGGGCAGCAATAATGTATAGCTTCTGTCTATAGGATGGCAGTCCGCAGATTCTGAGTAAAGCAAACAAAAGTATGAAAAATAAGGTGTAATCTATAGGAAAATAGTCTGATTTGATAGGAAAATAGTCTGTTTTGCCCTTCAGAAGTGTATCCTTGTACGATTTGGATGATTCTGCTTTTTGTTCGGACGCGCTTCTTATGATGGAGGCGGACGAACGGCTACCTTTGCATCGTGTTAAATTAAAAATGTATTGTATTATGAAAAGCAGACTATTGCAGAGAGAGAAACATCTTGTGGATATCTCTCGTTGTTTAGGGCTATGGCAAAAGCCTTTCTTTTCTTTACTGTTGCTATTGCTTGCTTCTTTTCAAGCCGTAGCGCAATCTGTTAAAGTTTCGGGTGTGGTGGAAGATGCCACAGGTACTCCGCTTATTGGTGTGAACATTCAGGAAAGCGCTTCTACAAATGGTGCGATAACCGATGTAGACGGACATTTCCAGCTGACGGTGAAGTCGGCCAACGCTACCCTCGTTTTCAGCTACATGGGCTATAAGACAATAGAACAGAAGCTGGATGGCAAGAAAGTGCTGAAGGTTGTGATGCACGAGGACAATGAGTTGCTCGACGAAGTGGTAGTTATTGGTTACGGTGTAAGCAAGAAGAGCGACCTGACAGGTTCAGTAAGCTCGGTGAAGTCTGAGGATTTGGAGAAGTTTCCGGCAGCTAATGTAACGGAGATGCTTCGTGGACAGTCGGCTGGAGTTGTTGTTTCGCTGGACGATTCGTCTCCCGGTGGCGCTTCCAAAGTGCTGATTCGTGGTAATCGTTCGTTGAGTAGTAGCCAGACACCGTTGTATATTGTGGACGGTATGATTGTTCCTCACATCAACGATCTGAACTCAAGCGATATTGCCTCTATTGAAATCTTGAAAGATGCTTCTTCGCAGGCTATCTATGGTTCGCGTGCCTCTAATGGTGTCATCTTGGTAACTACCAAGCGCGGTAAAGAGGGGAAAGTATCTATTGATGTCAATACGCAGTTTGGTATTCAGCGCTTTACGCGTAACTTTGACATGTACTCGCCCGAAGAATTCGCTACATTGCGCTACTGGGCCAAGGCAAACGACGGTGTGGCAGGCGTAGGAACGCCCGATAACATCAACTACGAAACGGTGTTCGATGATGCCATCATGTATGATGCCTATATGAATAAGAAATATGTGGATTGGGAGGATTTGATGTTTACCAATGCACCTCAACACAAACATGATATCAGCATAAGAGGCGGTGGTGAGAAGATGAAGTTTGCCGCCAGTCTGGCTTACCTCAATCAGGATGGTATAGTCAAAGGTTCGGGTTATGAACGTGGTAATTTCCGCTTTAATTTTGATTATTCTCCCTGGAAATGGTTGGATTGGGGCGTGAATGTTTCCTTCTCACGTTCGAAAAAAGAGAGTGAAGACTCAAACTTCAACCAGATTATTACAATGTCTCAGCTGAACCAGCCTTATGACGAAAATGGTGAGCTGAACTATGAAGTGAACATGGCCGGTGATATTAATCCGCTGTGGCGTGCCAAGGAATACAGCAAGGAACAGAATGACGATTATCTGACTCTTGCCACCAACCTGACGCTGAAGCCGTTTAAGGATTTCTCTTACAGACTGAATGTAAACCTGCGTGCCAATGCGCGTGAGGTGGGCAGCTATAAGACCAAGAAGTATCCTAACTCAACCGGTGAAGGTTCTATTTCTAACTTCAACCGCTCTTCCTATCAGGTAGAGAATATATTGAACTATACGGTGCCTTTCAGAAACAAGAATCACCGCTTGCAGCTGACTTTGATTCAGAGTGTAGACCAGGATTTGCAGAAAACTACAGGGTTGGATTTTAATAATTCTACTACTGATATATTCCATTGGAACGTGGCTGCCGATTCTCAGATTACAGGTGTTACCCGCAGCATTACCCGCCAGCGTTCTTTGTCATTCGCTGCACGTGTGCAATACAACTTGTTGGACCGCTATCTGCTGACGGCATCTGTACGTCGTGACGGTGCATCGGTGTTTGGTGCCAATAACAAGTGGGCAAACTTCCCTTCTGCTGCTTTGGCTTGGCGTCTGAATGACGAGGCTTTCCTGAAAGATGTGACTTGGATTGATATGCTGAAGTTGCGTGTCAGCTACGGTGTGGTTGGTAACTGGGCTATTCCTGCCTATCGTACTTTAGGATTGGCCGATTCTTATGAATATCTCTTTGGCGATGAACTGGCTATTGGTTATTTGCCTTCTACGCAGTTGCTCAACAAGGATTTGAAGTGGGAAACAACCCATTCTATGAACTATGGTCTGGACTTCTCGCTGTTCAAAGGTCGTATCAACGGTACGTTGGAGTATTATAATACGAAGACAAATGATTTGATTGTTCAGCGCACGGTTCCTTCCATCAGCGGTTATAACACCATGTGGGATAACCTGGGACAGACCAAGAGCTGGGGTTGGGAATTCTCTTTGTCGGGTTCTATCCTTCGTAACCAGGATTTTGCTTGGGATGCAGGTTTCTCAATCTCTACTCAGAAAAATGAGATTGTAAAGATTGACGGTAGAGTAGACGAAAACGGTAAACCTGTGAATGACCTGAACAACAAGTGGTTTATCGGTGAATCCATCAACGTAGACTACAACTATGTGTTTGCCGGTATTTGGCAGGAAGGTGAAACCCCTCAACCTAACCAGTATCTGGAAGGCGATGCAGTTCCTCAACCGGGTGATATCAAGTTGCTCGACTATAACGGTGACGGAGCTATTACTCCTGATGACCGTAAGATTTATAATCTTGACCCAGACTGGTATGGCAGCATTTTCACAAAGTTTGCCTATAAAGGTATAGATTTGGGACTTGATTTCTATTTTGTACAAGGTGTAACCAAGTCTAATCCATATATGTATGGCTATAACGAGGGTGGTAGTCTGAATGGAAAGAAAAATGGTATCAAGGTGAATTACTGGACACCGGAGAATGCTTCTAACGAGGCACCGCGTCCGCAATATACGGCAGCCGTATCTTATTTCGGCATACTTGGCTTGCAAGATGCGTCTTACTTCAGATTGCGTTCTGTAACCTTGGGATATACTTTACCGAAGGCTTGGACTCGCAAGGTGTTTGTTGAAAAGGCCCGTGTTTATGCAACGGCAACCAATCTGTTCACTTTGACCGACTACAAGTCATATAGCCCGGAAAAGAATCCTGGTGGCTATCCTGAAGCACAATCGTTCACATTTGGTTTGAACTTGAGTTTTTAATAATAGCAAATAATCATAGGTTATGAAAAAATATATTCTTTATCTTGCTTCCGTATTGGCATTGGGGCAGCTGTCTTCCTGCAGCGATTTCCTGGATGAGGTATCTGAAGACAAGTTTACAACATCAACGTTGTTTGAAACCCCCGAAGGTTTGGAGAAGATGGCGTTGGCACTCTATTCATATGAAAGAGACCTGACTACCCGTGGCAATAGCAACGGATTCTTGGGAGCACATATTTTCAATGAACGAAATACGGACCTGGTAGTTTTCACCACCGGTGACGATGCCAATATCGGACGTTATACTTCGCCCGGTCCTACTTCCAATATTAACGGACTTCTTTATAGTCCGTTCTGGAAACAGCGCTACTACATCATTGGTCGTGCCAATGAAATGATTTACTACGGTGAAAAGTTAAGCGAAGAAGCGAAAGTGCCCTTGGCTGAAGCTCACTTCTGGCGTGCTTATTGTTACTATGGCTTGTGGGCACGTTTCTCCAGATTGTATCTGACGACGGAACCTGTGACGAAAGAGAATCTTAATGATAATATATATGTTCCGGCCGACAGTGCAGACGTGTTTAAATTGATGTATGAAGATGCAGACAAAGCTATAGCTGGCCTTCCGTTGACAAGCGATTTTGAGGGCAGACTTACACAAGATGCTGCCCGTCATCTGAAAGCCTTGATAGCTGCCTGGGCTAAAGATTGGACTGAAGTGAAAAAGCAGGTGGAAGAGGTGGAGAAGAATGGTGTACACTATATGGGAGCTACTCCGGCTGATGTATTCGGACAACAGAATCTGTATAATCATCCCGAAGCCTTGTTTGCACTCCATTTCTCATTGGATAGAGGTGGCAAAACACACCGTATTGGTTCGCAATACATGAATATTATTGCTGAATCAGATTATACCCATCAGCTACAGGGTAATACACTCGTTAAGTATAATACTGAAAATCTGGGTAAACAATGGGGACTGGCTTATCCTAACAGCTATCTGATGTCTTTGTATCCCGAAGATGATAAACGTCTTACTGCCTACTACAAGATAGATTATACTTATCAGAATCCTAACAAGCTGATAACGGTTCCTGTTGCAGAGTTGAAGACTGATGACAAAACAGGACGTACTTATTATACAACAACCAATCACTCTGGCGAACCATATAAAGTCAAAGTAGGTGATGTTATCTATGGTCGTGATATTTATGCGGCTACGGATAAGAAACTTGACCGCCGTAACATTTTGCCTTCTTCTATTAAGATGTATGACAAATGGAATCGTCCCTTGGATTCAAATTTGGCTGATACACGCGATATCATTGTTTATCGTTTGGCTGAAACATTCTTGTTGGGTGCTGAAGCTTGTATGCACTTGAATGACCAGGAAGGCGCCCGCTATTATTACAACAAGTCGTGGGAAAGAGCCGGTAATGATGCTGTGACAGGCGATGTAACATTTGATATGATTCGCGATGAGCAAGCTCGTGAGTTGGCATTTGAAGGCCGTCGTTGGGATTTCCTGAAGCGTAATGGTATCTGGTACAATCAGATGCGTAGCTATGCCGGTGATTTCACCAAGTATCCGGCTGATAACGTTGGTTACAAGAAGGGTGAATATGGCGTATCTGACGGTCGTGATGCAAACTTCGGTCCTAACCCCGATTATTACATTGACTTCAACGGTTCTGACAATGATGTCAAAGTACGTTTCAATGTACTTCCAACACATGTCAACTGGCCTATTCCTCAAGACCAAATCGATGCAATGGGAGCCGAGAATTTCCCGCAGAATGAGGGATATTGATGCCATTGTAATATTTTTGCACAGGAATAATCAGTATAAAATCTGATGTGGATGGAGAAGTCCAGCCGGGGTGATTGTTTGAACTAATATCTGCCGGCCGGACTTTCTTCGGTTTGAAGCAATGTAATTTCATGACTGGTATAAATTGAATTATGAAAAGGTTATTATTTCTATTGTTAATTACTTGTATGGGTACTTGGTGTGCTGTAATGGCTCAGGTGAAGTATTCCATCAACGAGCATTGGCTTTTCTGGCAAGGAAATGAAAAGCCAGATGCGGTGCCGGCAGAAGACTGGCGGTTTGTTGATTTGCCTCATACCTGGAACGATCGGGATGCAGTGGACGATGTGCCGGGATATTACAGAGGTGCGGGTTGGTATCGGAAAAACTTGCGCTTTGACGAGACGGCCAAAGGGAAACAAATCTACCTCTTCTTTGAAGGGGCCGACCAGAAAACGGAACTGTATGTCAATGGTCAGGCAGTGGCGACACACGAGGGCGGATATACCATGTTCTGTGCCGATATCACTCCTTATGTAACATTCGGACAGGAAAACCTGTTGCTGGTAAAGGTTGATAACAGCCATGATGAGAATATCCCTCCCCTCAGTGCTGACTTTACGTTCTTTGGCGGCATTTACAGGGATGTTTATGTTGTAATGAAGGAACCGGTAAACATTTCGCTTACCGATAAGGCTTCGTCGGGAGTCTATGTCAGGACGCCGGTGGTGAATGATAAGGAAGCAGAAGTGGAAGTGGAAGTGCTGTTGAATAATGCTACTCCGCAGAAATCTGTGGTGATTTGCGAACAGACCGTATATGCTCCTTCGGGTAAGATTGTGAAAACATGGCAGGAGAAGATTCGGTTGGAAGCCGGAGCGAAGAACTTCAAGTCTGTATCACGACTGAAGATTCAGCAACCGCAGCTTTGGTCGCCTGCATCACCTGCCCTCTACACGGTCAAGACACAGCTTAAAGAACGGGCTACCGGTAAGGTGTTGGATGAGGTAGTGGAAAACTTCGGATTGCGCTGGTTTTCGTTTGATGCCGACAAGGGATTTTTCCTGAACGGAAAGCCGCTGAAACTGATAGGTACCAGCCGTCATCAGTGCTATCAGGGCAAAGGTAATGCGCTGGACGACGCTATTCACATCAGCGATGTACGCCTGCTGAAAGAAATGGGCGGAAACTTCCTGCGTGTTTCGCATTATCCGCAAGACCCGCTGATACTGGATATGTGTGACAAGCTGGGAATATTGACTTCGGTGGAAATTCCTATTGTAAATGCTGTCACAGAATCGGAGAAATTCCTGGCCAATAGCCTGAATATGGTTGAGGAAATGGTGAAGCAAAGCTATAACCATCCATCGGTAGTAATATGGGCCTATATGAATGAGGTGATGCTGAAACCGCCTTATGATAAGAAAGATGGACGCTATCAGAGCTATTGCCAGGAAGTGAACCGCCAGGCCCGTGAACTGGAGCAGACTATCCGTGGGCTGGACGCACAGCGCTATACGCTGATTCCTTTTCATGGTTCTGTTTCGGCTTATGAGGATGCCGGGTTGTTCACTGTGCCGATGATTGTTGGCTGGAATCTGTATCAAGGCTGGTATGGAGGCAATTTTGACGGATTCGACAAGTTTATGCTGGCTTATAAAGAGAAATATCCTCGTACGCCAGTCATCATTACCGAATACGGTGCTGATGTGGATGCCCGTATCCATTCTGACAAGCCAGAGCGTTTTGATTACAGTGTGGAATATGGCGACTTGTATCATGAGCATTACCTGAACAGTATTTTGAGTATGCCTTTCATTGCCGGAGCCAATATCTGGAACTTAAATGATTTTCATTCGGAGAGCCGTGGAAATGCGGTGCCACATATTAATTGCAAGGGTATCACAACTCAGGACCGACAACCGAAGAATACGTACTACCTGTACAAAGCACGGCTAGATAGTGTACCTTTTGTGAAGTTTGCCGATTCAGACTGGCAGTTGAGGAGTGGATTGTTGAATCGTGAGGGAATGTATCGCCAGACGGTGAAAATCTACAGTAATCAGCCACGTTTGACAGTGCTGCACAATGGCAAATCATTGGGAATCGTCAATATGGTAAATGGAGTGGGAACAATAGACATCACTCCGGTAGAAGGCAAGAATATCTTGCTGGCCCGTGCCGACGCGGCAGAGCTGGCCGGCTGCATGGATTTGCTGGAGTTCACCTTTAAGGGAGTGAAATGGCAACCGGGAACGGACTTTACGGAATTGAACGTGACACTGGGAAGTCCATGTTCTTTCACCGATGTGGAAGCCGGTATATGTTGGGCTCCTGAAAAGGAATACGAACAGGGCAGTTGGGGATATGTAGGCGGACAGCCGTTCAGACCCAAAACACGTCATGGTACCCTACCTGCATCCGACCTCGATATTTGGGGCACTGATAAAGATCCGTTGTTTCAGACACGGCGCGACGGCATTGAGGCATTCAAGGCCGATGTTCCTGACGGACGCTATGCTATCTATCTTTACCTGGCAGACCTGGTGGCTGCCGGTGAGAAGGAGGTCTTGCCCTACAACTTGGGTAACGATGCGGTAAGTACGGAAATGGGAACGACGGTTGTTGAGGTTAGTGTCAACGGACAACAGGTTTTACCTGCTTATGATATCAGAAAAGAAGCTGGTAGCCAACGGGCTGTGATAAAGAAAATACAGACCGACATTACCGAAGGACAGGGGCTTAACATCGAATTCAAGGCTTTGACAGGCAAGGCATTTTTGAATGCCATCCGTATAGTGAAGCTTGATTGAGTTTAGTAGTAATAAAGTTAATATCTTAAAATAAAGGAACAACCATGAAAATATTTGCATTCAGTATATGTACACTTATGTTTTGTGCCAATCTTTCGGCTTGTACCGGAGACGATGAGAAGGATATGAATACCGGTGGCGGCAATAATACCGGAGATACGGAATTGCCCGAATTGAAGCTGGTTTGGGAAGAGAACTTTGATGGTAGTACACTGGACCAGTCCGTGTGGAACATTGAGCTGGTAAAGAACCCACAGAATCAGGAAATGCAGGAGTACAAGGCCGAGAATATAGCCATTGGCAAGGAACCGGTGAGCGGCAACAACTGCCTGGTCATCACCGCGCGCAAGGAAGATACGGGCAGCCGATTCTTTACCTCGGGACGCCTGAACACCATGAAAAAAGTGGCCTTCAGATACGGCCGGGTAGATGCCGCCATCAAATTGCCCAAAACGGCTAATGGACTGTGGCCTGCCTTCTGGATGAAAGGGAACGACAATGACGTGGCACAGTGGCCCTCGTGCGGTGAAATTGATATTCTGGAAATGGGACATGCCAATGGTATTGCAGGCGGAACACAGGACCGCTACCTGGGAGTGGCCTGCCACTGGGGACCCAACAATGCCGGACACAAGTCGACCGGCAAGAAGGCCAACATGCCTTATAGCCTGCAAGACGACAAATTTCATGTTTACTCCATTGTTTGGGACGGTGAACGCATAGAGTTTTACGTGGATTTGGACGAGAATCCCGACCAAGCTCCTTACTATGTATTCAACTATGATGCAGACAAGAACGATGCCGCCCGCTATTTCCGCAAAGAGTTTTACTTGCTGTTGAACTTGGCTGTAGGAGGCAACTATACGGGCATTACCGGTACGGAGAATGTGGACAACATTACCGGGCTGAACGAAGCCAACGGCTATGAAGCCAAGATGTATGTAGACTATATACGCATTTATCAGCGCGGTGTTTCAGGCGAAAAGCTGATAACACCCAGCCGATGAGGCCGTAGAAGAATGGTGAAACTTTTAATCGTGATACGTGATGAATAGGAAAATGATTGTAGGCGCTTTGCTGGCTTGTGGCCTGTGCTGGCTAATGGGTCAGCCGGCTAAGGCGCAGGAAGTTTCGGGCAAGGACTATCGGGCCATTATGGTGGAGGCCAAACCTTGGGTCAAGAACAAGGATACGGAATGGCGTACGTTTGAGACGCGTGTCATTGACCGTATGACGGCTTTTACACCGGTTGAGAGCTATAAAGTGAACCGTTATGGCAGCGATGAATCGGTAAAAGACCAGGCTACCGGTTTCTTCTATGTAAAGCAGGAGAACGGTCGCTGGTGGATGATTGACCCCGATGGCTGTCGCCACCTGGACATGGCGGTGGTAAGCGTACGTTGCGGGCAGGGCGAGCAGAACAAGAAGGTTTTTGCCCGTAAGTTTAGCAATGAGCAGCAATGGATGGATGCCACGGCCGAGATGCTGTTTGGTTACGGCTTTGCCGGCAGTGCTTCGTGGTCCGACGAAGAGGCTGTGCGCAGCTACAATAAGTGTGCCGTGAGGCCTATGACCCACAGTGTGATGCTGAACTTTATGGCTTCCTATGGACGCAAACGTGGAGGTACCTATCAGTTGCCTGGAAATACGGGTTACCCTAACCAGACTATTTTTGTTTTCGACCCAGAGTTCAAGGAATTTTGCGATGAGTATGCATCGCAGGTGGCGCGCTATAAGGAAGACGCCACCCTGATAGGTTACTTCTCGGATAATGAGATGCCCCTGGGCATGAAGAACCTGGAAGGCTATCTGACTCTGCCTAAGGCCGACGACCCCGGTCGACTGGCTGCAGAGAAGTGGCTGGCTGACAAGGGTATCGACCGGACCCAGATTACCGATGAACACCGCGCCGAGTTTGCCGGTTATGTGGCCGAGACTTACTTCCGCATCGTGTCGCAGGCGTTGAAGAAGTACGACCCCAACCACATGTACCTGGGCAGCCGCCTGCATGGTTCCAACAAGTTCCTGAAACAGGTAGTGGAAGCGGCCGGACGTTATTGCGACGTGGTCTCCATTAACTATTACGGCCACTGGACACCCTCGGCAGAGGCCATGGCCAACTGGGGACGGTGGGCCGGAAAGCCGTTCATGATTACGGAATTCTATACCAAAGGCATGGACTCGGGACTGAAGAACGACACGGGAGCCGGGTTCTGTGTGCGTACGCAGCTCGACCGCGGACGTGCTTATCAGCATTTTGTGCTGGGACTGCTGGAGTCGGGCAATTGTGTGGGATGGCACTGGTTCAAGTATCAGGACAACGACCCGACAGCTAAAGGGGTTGACCCTTCGAACCTGAACTCCAACAAAGGACTGGTCGACAACAATTATGAGCCCTATGCCGACCTGGCAGCCCTGATGAAGCAGTTGAATGTGAATGCTTACAGACTGGCCGATTACTTCGACCGTCGGAAAGCCGATGAAAAGCCTCTTTACATCCTGTTGGGACAGTCGAACATGGCCGGCCGTGCCCCAGTGGAGGGAGCCGACCTCGATACGTTGGAGCATGTGTTTCTGTTCAATGACAAAGGTCGCTTTGAGAAGGCTGCCAACCCGCTGAACCGCTATTCCAACATACGCAAGTCGTTGGATATGCAGAAGCTGGGACCGGGTTATAGCTTTGCCCGCACTGTGGCTGCCGCACACGGTGGCGATGACATCTACCTGCTGGTGAATGCCCGCGGCGGTGTAGCTATCAGTGAGTTTATGAAAGGCAGCGAGTCGGGCTATTACGAAAAGACGCTGCAACGCATCAGGCAGGCGCTGGACAGCTGTCCGGGGCTGAAGCCTGCCGCCATTATCTGGCATCAGGGAGAGTCAGACGCACAGAACGTGCATTACGTGGACAACCTGAAGACGCTGATTGAGGACTACAGGGAAGCGCTGGGCATTCCCGACCTGCCACTGGTGATTGGTGAAATATGGCGCAAGCCAAACGGCTCGACGGATGCTTTCCTGAAGCGGATTCAGGAAGTTCCCAAGAAGATTCCGTATTCGGGGTTCGTATCGGCCGAAGGAACAAGTACCATAGACGGTACTCACTTTGATGCCGCGTCACAGAAGTTACTGGGCGAGCGTTATGCCCGGAAATTGCAGAAACTGGAGAAATAGACAGGTTTCATAGGTTAGTATAAAAATGGCCGCTTTCCGTACATTGGGTTATACGGAAAGCGGCCTTTCTGTTCTGTAAAGGATATGTAAGGGCTATCCTCAATCCTTTGCTTGATGAATCGTCAGTTGCGGGAAGGGGAAGCCGATGCCTTCGCGGTTGAACACGGCGTATATCTGTTTGTTGATGTTGAAATATACATCCCAGTAGTCGGCGGCATTCACCCATACGCGGGTTACGACGTTGACGCTGCTGGCGTCGAGCGCATGCAGGGCGATGGTTGGTGCGGGGTCGGTCAGGATGCGGGCGTCGGCAGCCAGGATGTCTTCGATGGTCTTCTTCACCTTCTCAAAGTCTTCGCCGTATTCCACGCCTACTATCCACTCGATGCGTCGGGTAGCCTCGCGGCTATAGTTGGTCACGGTGCCGCTGCTCAGTGCACCGTTGGGTATGTAGATGACCTTATTGTCGGCAGTCGTCAGGATGGTGTGGAAAATCTGGATTTCGCGCACGGTGCCCGTAATGCCCTGGCTCTCGATGAGGTCGCCTACCTTATAAGGACGCAAGAGCAGGACGATGAGTCCGCCGGCAAAGTTCTGCAGGTTGCCCGACAGGGCCATACCGATGGCCACACCGGCCGATGCCAGCAGGGCGGCAAACGAGGTGGTCTCTACGCCCAGCTTGCTGACCACGGCCACGATGAGCAGGATGGTGAGCAGGATGTTGCTGAGGCTTCTGACGAAGCTCTTGATGCTGGGGTCGATTTTGCGCTTCGACAGCAGCTTGTTGATGAGCTTGTTGAGGAAAGAGATGATGAACCGTCCTACCACGAATACAATGATGGCGCCGATGATGCGTTCGCCTGCATTGATGCCCCAGTCAATGAGTCGCTGGACAATGGTTTCCACTTTGCTGAGTTCAACCTCGGTGGCGGCTGCGGCCGCCGACGTAAGTAAAGTCTGTAACATACTTCTATCTGTTTGTTTTGTTGTTAATAGTTCCGTTAGACGATGAGCCTTGTACGCCCCCGGCTGAGGGGCGGTTGCGCAAAAGTAACAAATAAAGTGTTATATTGTTCAGATTTTTGTTTGTTAAATGGAGAGATGGCGGAAAATGTTGGTTTACGTGGGGCGTTGCCGATGTTTGTCGTGGGCTATGCGGTGACGTTCATCTGTTTCCGCCACATGACGTCGTTGCCCGACTGTACGGACGAGATGCTGGAGCTGTTCTTTACGTATTGTTCGCTGAACGTGCCCATGATGACTGAGCCGCTCTTCTTCTGCCAAGGATGGCTGGTCTGACGAGTGGTGTGTCGTTTGCTGGGAGTTAACTCGCCGGTCGGAAAGTGTTAACTCCCCGGTCGGTAGCAGTTAACTCCTTGGTCGGTAGCAGTCCACTGCTACCTTGCTGCCTTTTTCAGCTTTTTCTTCCACTGTTCGTATTTCTTGAACACCTTCAGGCCGTCGTCGTTGTACCAGCTATAGCCGTTGCGACGTTCGTATCCTATCTCGGATATGTCGAAGCGCTTGATGCCGTCGCGGTCGCAGAAGAAGGGGCGGTTGTCTTCGAGCGTATAGAAGCGTGCCCACAGCGGTTCGCATTCTTCACTCTGCGGACAGGGCACCATGCGGAAGTCTTTCTTGCCGTCGGCGTTGGTGAAGGTTTCGCGCTTCAGTCCGTTTATCTGGCTTTCCTTGAACCAGGCAACGGCTGCTTCGATGCAGTTGATGACTTCGGGCGAGGGATTGGGCAGGGTCATGAGGAAGAGGACAATGTTGTCCGACTCGGCGCCGCTGAGCGAGGGCAACTCGTAGGCACGTGCCTTGGCGGGCTCCAGCGTGTGCTCGTCGTGCTGGGCGCACCATACGGTGAGCTTGCCGTTCTGTTTGACCTGCGTCTTGAGTATGCAGTCCACGCCTTTGTATAGGGCGGTCTCAGCCTGCTGGCGTATGTCTTGCGGCAGGAAGCTGAAGGGGGCTTTGCCCTTGGCTACGTCGCGCAGCAGTTTCATGACGTTTATCATGGCGTCGTCGTTGTAGGTGATGTGCGTGTAGTAGCCTTTGGGGCGGGGATAGAACTGGGGCCATCCACCGTTGTCGTATTGTGCCTTGAACAGGTAGTTGATGCCGTCGACGATGGCTTTCTTGTACTTCTCGTCGTGCGTGACGTTGTAGAGGCGGGCCAGGTAGGTGATTTCGGTGGTGGTAGCTTTGTTGTCGATGGTGCTTTGGTTGACGTCGTCTTTCTCTGACAGCACCTCTTCAAGCTCCTTTTCGTCGAGGGCGGCGGGCATGTAGATGTTCTTGGGCCATCCGCCGGTGGTTTGCTGGTAGAGCAGCACGTTGTCGCCGATGCGGCGTGCCTCGTCGGTCTTGAAAAAGTCGTCTTCCAGCTTGGGTGCCATGTTTACCCAGCTTTTATAGGGTTGTTTACTCTGGTAGTTGGGTTCTGCCTTCTGTGCGCAGGCCATGGCCGCGGAGCAGAGCGCGGCCAGGCAGGCCAATACAATTCTTTTCATGATATTTCTCCTATGGTAATATGGTTCTGGGCACAAAAGTAGGAGAATAATTGTCGGGCAATGGCGAAAAATTGTTTTATTCCAGGTATTTTGTCACCTTTCCGCTGATTTGCAGGAGGGATATTTCGCAAAGCTTGGTGTTGTACTCGGCCGTGAGGATGCGCTCCTCGGCATCGAGCAGGCTCTTTTGCGCCTCGCGCATCTCAATACCCGAGAGGTCGCCCAGCATGTAGCGTTCCATGGCAATCTCGTGGTTGTCGCGTGCGGCTACGAGGTTCTGTCGTTCTAGGTTGAGCAGCTCCAGGTTGTTGCGGTAGGCCTGCCACAGGTTGCTCAGGTCGGCGCGCAGCTGCAGTTCCAGTTCGTCGCGTTGCAGGCGAGCGTTCTTTATGGCCAGGCTGGCGTTGCGGCGTTCGCGGCGGCGGTTGCCGTCGAAGATGTTGAAGCCGATGGTCAGTCCGCCGCTGAAGCCCAGGTTGCCCCGGCGGCTGTAGCTATTGACGTCGTACTTGTTGAAGGTATATCCGTAGCCGGCGTTCAGTTTCAGGTAGGGATAGTTGCGCGAGTTCACCTTCTTGTAGTCCATCTGTGCCAGCAGGGTGTTCTGTTCGGCTTTCAGGAGGGAGGCGTTGACGGAGAGGGTGGCGTTCCACAGTTCGTCGAAGTCGAGCGTGCTGTTGACGTCAATCAGCGTGTCGCGTATCAGTATGAGCTGGTCCACGTCTTCGTTGGCCATCAGTTCGTTGAGGTTGATACGTGAGGTGTGGAGCAGTTCCTGCTGTTTCATGTATTGGGCGCTGTCGGCGTTGAAGTCCACCTTGGCCTGCTGGTAGTCCAGGCGCGAGAAGTTGCCTATGTGATAGCGTGCCTCTACGATGCGCAGGCGCTCTTTGGAGAGGCGGACGGCGTAGAGCAGGTTTTTCATGCGTATTTTCTGCTGCACGAAGTTGTAGTATTCGGCGGCCAGATTGGCAATGAAGTCTTCCAGAGCGATGCGTGTATTGGTCTTGCCCTGTTCCTCCAGCAGCTTCAGTTGCTTGTAGGTGGTGGATATGTTGAATCCGTCGAAGATGGTCCAGTTTAGGTCTACGCCCACATCGAGGGTCTGGTCCATGACGTTCTTGTCGGTCACCGTCTCGCCCGTTTCGCGCAGGGTGTTCTTGGTGGTGCTGACGGAGTTCTGGTATCCGGCGGTCAGGTCTACGGTGGGTAGGTAGCCGGCGTTGCCCAGGGTGGCGTTGTTCTTGTTCACCTGTTCTTCGTTGTGGGTGATGCGCAGCGAGTAGTTGTTTTGCAGGCCCTGTTCGAGACATGACTTCAGGGTATAGATTTGCTGTGCGTGCGCCAATGGGGCGGCAGACAGCGCCAGTATGCTGAATATGAAAAGGAGTTTTTTCATGACGTTAGCTTTCTCTTAGTTTGTTTCGGTTGGTAGATATATAGCTGTAGGTGGCAGGCACGATGTACATGGTGAGCAGCGTGGAAATCAGCATGCCGCCCACTACGGCCAGACCCATGGCGATGCGCTGGTTGGCTCCTTCGCCTGTGGCAAAGGCCAGCGGAATGAGGCCGAGGATGGTGGATGCGCTGGTCATCAGGATGGGGCGCAGGCGTTGCAGGGCGGCATCCTTGATGGCTGTCATCTTGTCTTCGCCCGCTTCCTGTTTCTGGTTGGCAAACTCAACAATGAGGATACCGTTCTTGGCCACGAGTCCGATGAGCATGATGATACCAATCTGGCTGAAGATGTTCATCGTGATGTCGCCGTAGTACATGAAGATGAGGGCTCCGGCAATGGCCAGCGGCACGGTGAGCATGATGATGAGCGGGTCCTTGAAACTCTCGAACTGAGCGGCCAGAATGAGGTAGATGAGGACAATGGCCAGGATGAAGGCGAACATCAGGCTGGAGGCACTCTCGCGGTAGTCCTTGGAGTCGCCGGCCAGGGCGGTGCGGAAGGTCTCGTCCAGCAGGTCGGCGGCTATCTTGTCCATCTCGTCCAGTCCCTCGCCGATGGTCTTGCCCTCAGCCAATCCGGCCGATATGGTAGCCGATACGAAGCGGTTGTAGCGGTAGAGTTTGGGCGGAGCGATGCCGTTGGTCAGTTCCACCAGGTTGTCGAGCTGCACCATTTCGCCGTTGTCGCTGCGTATGTAGAGGCCCATCAGGTCGGAGGGCTTGTTGCGCTGCTGGCGGTTGATTTCGCCCAGTATCTCATATTGCTTTCCGTTCATGTAGAAGTAGCCCATGCGCTGTCCGCTCAAGCCGTATTGCAGGGTTTGGGCTATGTTCTTGGTGTTGACGCCCAGCACGCCGGCTTTGTCGCGGTTGATGTTGATGCGGGCTTCGGGCTTGCTGAACTTCAGGTTGACGTCGGCCATTTGGAAGACGGGATTTTCGTAGACCCGCTCCATGAACTTGGGCAGCACTTCCTGTAGTTTCTCGATGTTGGTGGCCTGCAGCACGTATTGTACCGGCATGCTGGCGCGCCGTCCGCCGAAGGAGGACGACTGCTGTACGAAGGCGCGTGCCTGTGTTTCTTTCTGCACGGCTTTCGACAGTTGTTCGGCCACGTCCATCTGCGAGTAGTTGCGCTGGTTGATGTCTTTCAGCGTGATACGTATGTTTCCGCTACCGCTCGATACGCGGGCGGTTACGGCCTGTGCGTCGGGTATGATGGAGTCGACTACTTCGTTAATCCGTTCGGTGTAGTCGCGTATGTATTCGTAGGTCACGCCTTCGGCTCCCATGGTGTTGATGTTGATTTGCGAACGGTCTTCCAGCGGTGCCATTTCGGCGGGAATCCGGTTCCACAGGTACAGAATGACGCCGAAGGTGACGAGCGTAAAGGGCAACGCAATCCACCGTCTGCGCAGGAAGGCTGCCAACGAACGGCTGTAGAGTCGGTTGAGGCCTTCGAAGAAAGGTTCGGTACTGCGGTAGAACCAGTTCTTTTTCTCTTGTTTCTTCAGCAGTTTGGTGGCCAGCATCGGGGTGAAGGTCAGGGCGGCGAAAGACGAAATGATGATGGAGCCGGAGATAACGAAACTGAACTCGCGGAACAGACGGCCCGTGGTACCTTCCATGAAGACAATGGGGAAGAACACGGCCACCAGCGTGATGGTGGTGGAAATGACGGCAAAGAAGATTTCCTTGGCGCCCTCTATGCCGGCTTCCTTGGGCGGCATACCCCGTTCGATGCGCACGTAGATGTTTTCGGTCATCACAATGGCATCGTCCACCACCAGACCTACCGACAGGACGACGGCCAGCATGGACAATACGTTGATGGAGAAGCCGGCCACGTACATCACGAAGAAGGCGCCGATGAGCGATACCGGAATAACGATGCACGGCACCAGCGTCACGCGCCAGTCGCGCAGGAACAGGAAGATGATGATGATAACCAGGATGAACGCCTCGTACACGGTACTCTCCACCTCGCTGATGGAGGCGCGGATGAACTTGGTGTTGTCGAATCCGTAAGTGTAGGTCACGTCCTCGGGCAGGTCTTTCTTCATCCTCTCCATGCGGTCGTATACGGCGTCGGCAATCTGTATATGGTTGGCACCCGGCTGGGGCGTCACTACTACACCCACCATGGGCACGCCGTTCATCTTCATGTAGCTCTTGATGTCGGCCGGTCCCAGCTCGGCACGCCCGATGTCGCTGAAGCGGATAATGCGGCTGGCGTCTTCCTTGATGATAAGGTCGTTGAACTCTTCGGCCGTGTGCATCAGGCCCAGGGTACGGATGGTAAGTTCCGTTGTGTTACCCTCGATACTACCTGAGGGGAGTTCGATGTTTTCGCGGTCAATGGCCTCTTTGACGTCGACAGGCGTTATGCCGTAGCCCGACATCTTGGTGGGGTCGAGCCACAGGCGCATGGAGTATTTCTTCTCACCCCAGATGCTTACGCTGCTGACATCGGATATGGTCTGCAACTGTTCCTTTACGGTCAGGTCGGCTATTTCGCTCAGCTCCAGCAGTGAACGCTTGTTGCTTTGCAAGGCAACCATCAGAATGGGTACGGCGTCGGCATCGGCTTTGGATACGGTGGGCGGGTCGCAGTCGCGGGGCAGGTAGCGTTGGGCGCGCGATACCTTGTCACGCACGTCGTTGGCGGCTGTTTCCAGGTCGACGGACAGCTCAAATTCCACGGTGATGCGGCTTTGTCCCTGCTGGCTGACGCTGGTCAGCGAGCGGATGCCGGGAATACCGTTGATGTTCTGTTCCAGCGGTTCGGTAATCTGGTTCTCGATGACGTCGGCGTTGGCACCCGTGTAAGAGCAGGATACGGAGATGATGGGGTTGTCCACCGACGGATATTCGCGCACGCCAAGGTAGTTGTAGCCGATGAAGCCAAACAACAGGATGATGATGGTGAGCACCGTAGACAACACCGGGCGGCGTATGCTTAGTTCGGAAATATTCATGTCTTTTTAGTGAAGAATTAAGAATGAAGAATCGGGTGGAAATGAAGATGCAGGAATGAAAAATGAAGAGCCGGGCTAAGCTTGAGCCGCTGATGTCTGCTTCATTCTTCGTCCTTCATCCTTCATTTAATAAATGTTGTCTATAGTCACAGGCATACCGGTGCGCAGCTGCTGGATACCCGAGATGATGACGGTGTCGCCCTCGGCTATACCTTTGATGACCTGCACACGTGCGTCGGTGCGTATGCCGGTGATGATGTCTACCGGTTCGGCTTTGCCCGACTTGTAGAGGAATACCTTGTCCTTGCCCATTTCGGGTATGATGGCCTCGGAGGGCACGGCCAGTGCATTGTCAAACTCTTGCTTCTTCAGGGTGATGGCCGCATAGCGTCCCGGCAGGATGTTTCCCCCGGGATTGGGGTAGAGGGCGCGGACGGTCAGTGTGTGGGTGTTGGCGTCGATGCGCGATTCGCGGGCATAGACGCGTGCCTGGTAGGTGTTGAGCGAGCCTTCCAGAGTGAACGTCAGGTTGGTGCCGTTCTTTATTTCGTTGGCGTAGCGCTCCGATACGGAAAACTCTACTTTGAGCGGTGATACTTTGGTGAGCTTGGCCACAATGGTGGTGGGTGAAGCGTAAGTTCCCACACTGACTTGGCGCAAGCCGATGATGCCGTCGAATGGAGCACGCAACTCGGTCTGTGCTATCTGCGCCTCCACACTTTCGATGTCGGCATTCAGGGTAGCCAGGTCGGTCTTTACCTGTTCGTAGGCCTCTTGGCTGACGGCGTCGCGCTTCAACAAGGCGTCCTGACGGAACACACGGTCTTCAGCCAGCTTCAGTTGCGACACCAGTCGTTGCAGCTGTGCCTGCAAGGGCCGGTCGTTGACTTTGGCCAGCAATTGTCCTTTCTTTACTACGCTGCCTTCCTCAAAGTTAATCTCGATGATTTTGCCGGAGGTCTCGAACGACAGGTTTACTTCCTCGTCGGGCAGCAGGCTGCCAATGATAGGTATTTCGTCTGTCAGTACCTGTGGCTTGATGATAGTAGCGTTTATGTTCAGTACTTTTTTACTTTTGCTGCGGCTGTTTGCCATTTTGTCGGCTGCCGCCAGTTCTTCATTCTGCTTGGGCATCTGCGAATAAATGCCCCATCCGGCCAGACCGGCTGCCACCAGAATGATAATGCCCCATTTTACTCTCTTATTCATGTCTTAAATTGTCATAGCATTAGTTCGTGAATGACTTGTATGATTCTTTTTGACAGAAATAAGTGTGGATAGTTTAATAGATAAGAGAAAAATATAGTTTTTTTAACAGAGGACTGCGCTGATAAGCTTTAATCCGTTTATCAATATCCCGCCCGATATTTCCCCTCTTCCTTGTCTTCCAGCATGTTGAGGTAGGACTGGTAGCGCGATTCGCTGATGTAGTGTTCTTCCACGGCACGGCGTACGGCGCAGCCCGGTTCGTGGCGGTGCGTACAGTTGCCGTAGCGGCAGTCGGCCGATGTACGGAATATTTCGGGGAAGTAGTGGCCTATTTCCTCCGTCTCCATGTCAAAAGTGCCGAATCCTTTGATGCCCGGCGTGTCGATGATATATCCATTGCCGTCGACAGGAAACATTTCGGAGAAAGTGGTAGTGTGCATGCCCTTGTTGTGGGCGGTAGAGATTTCGCCCGTGCGGGCTGCGGCGTCGGGCAGGATGGCGTTGATGAGGGTCGACTTGCCTACACCCGAATGGCCCGACAACAGGGTGATGCGTCCTTTCAACTCCTCCTTCAGGGCGTCAATGCCCAGTCCGTCTTTGGCCGACACTTTGAAGCAGGGATAGCCGATGGTGGTGTAGAGGTTGATGAGGCCGTCCAGATAATGCAATTCGTCATCGTCGTAGACGTCTACCTTGTTGAAAATGATTTTTACCGGCACGCGGTAGGCTTCGGCCGATGCCAGAAAGCGGTCGATGAAGGTTGTGCTGGTTTCCGGATAGTTGACCGTAACTATCAGCATGCACTGGTCCAGGTTTGAGGCAATGATGTGCGACTGCTTCGAGAGGTTCGATGCGCGGCGTATGATGTAGTTCTTCCGGTCTTCTATTTCGGTGATGAAGGCCGTTCCTTCCTTGTTCAGAATGATTTGTACGTAGTCGCCCACGGCCACCGGGTTGGTGCTGCGTATGCCTTTCAGGCGGAAGTTGCCTTTCACCTTGCATTCCACCTCTGTGCCTTCCTCGGTCTTGACGAGGTACCAGCTGCCTGTATTTTTGATGACTAAACCTTTCAATGCCTTGGAAACAGATGATGAAGAATGAAGAACTAGAACCGGTCATTCGCCCGTGTGCTCATTCTTCATTCCTCATTCTTCATTTTAAGTTATACGGTCATGATTTCCTTGTCCTTAGCAGCCAGCATGTCGTCAATCTGCTTGATGTACTTGTCGTGTACTTTTTGCAGTTTTTCTTCGCCACCCTTCTGTGCGTCTTCGGCCAGGCCTTCCTTCACGGCTTTCTTCAGCTGGTCGATGGCATCGCGGCGGGCATTGCGCACGCTCACCTTGGCAGTCTCGCCTTCGCCCTTGCACTGTTTGGCCAGTTGCTTACGGCGTTCCTCAGTCAGAGGCGGAATGCCGATGCGGATGATTTCACCGTTGTTCTCAGGCATGATGCCCAGAGCAGAGTCGATGATGGCTTTTTCGATGACGCGGAACATGCTTTTGTCCCACGGCTTGATGGCGATGCTGCGAGCGTCGGGCGTAGTCACGGCGGCTACGTTGTTGATGGGCACCATGCTGCCGTAAGAGTCTACACGGATGCCGTCGAGCAGGCGAACGTCAGCTTTACCGGCGCGGATGTGAGCCAGTGCGTCTTCCAGATACATCACTGCCATGTCCATTTTCTCCTGTGCTTCGCCTAAGATGTCTTTTACGTCTTTCATATCGTCTGTTTTTTTAGAGTTGCTGTTGCAGGTTGTTTTTTGAAATATTTTTTCGGATGAGGGCAAATGTAGCGTATTTTTTGTTTTCGTGCAAACAAACGGGGCGAGGATTTTGCAGCGGAGGCAGAGGTCTCTGCTTTTGACGTGTCGCCATTCTGTTCAGCCTCTCTCGTCTTTTCAGCTCCGGCATTACCCGGTGAATGGGTGAAAATCCGGTAATTGTCGCAAATAAGCCCATTATTGCAACAATTAAGGGCTATAAGACGCGATTTAGGTACATTTGGTACACAAAGCAAAGCATAGCATAGCAAAGCATATAAAAGCATAGCATATACCTCCTTCTACAAGGTTCCTCCTGGCAGGAGAAACCGCGGATGGCGCGGACCGGATGTCCGCGGAGGTGGTTGGAGGCAGTGGAGGGATATTTTTTTGGGGGGGAGGAGAGGAAAAAACATTTGCCGGCCGAAGACAAGAAAGGCCGGAGCAAAGGAATTCACCTACCGCAGCAGCACCATAGGGCGCGAACTGAACATCAGTCTGGGTGTGAACTTTTGCTTCGGCCTCGGCTAGCATTAGTTGTGCACCAGGGTGCCAATCTCTTCGCCTGCAATCACTTTCCTGAGGTTGCCCACGGTGTCCATGTCAAAGACGATGATGGGCAGGTTGTTCTCCTTGCACATGCAGGTGGCGGTCAGGTCCATCACCTTCAGGCCGCGGCGCAGCACCTCGTCGTAGGTGATGTCGTGGAACTTCGTAGCCGTAGGGTCTTTCTCCGGGTCGGCGGTGTAGATGCCGTCCACGCGGGTACCCTTCAGCATGACGTCGGCCTCAATCTCGATGCCGCGCAGCGAGGAGCCGGTGTCGGTGGTGAAGAACGGGTTGCCCGTGCCTGCCGACATGATGACCACTTCGCCTGCCTCCATGCACTCAATGGCTTTCCACTTGCTGTAGAACTCGCCGATGGGTTCCATGCGTACGGCTGTCAGCACACGTGCCTTCACTCCGGCAGCCACCAGTGCCGAGCTCAGCGCCAGGCTGTTGATGACCGTTGCCAACATGCCCATCTGGTCGCCCTTCACGCGGTCGAAGCCTTTCGAAGCCCCGCTCAGTCCGCGGAAGATGTTGCCGCCACCGATGACGATGCCTATCTGCACGCCCATCTCGTGTATTTCCTTGATTTGCTCGGCATACTGCGCCAGGCGTTTCTCGTCAATGCCATACTGCTTTTCGCCCATCAGGCTCTCGCCGCTGAGCTTCAGTAAAATTCTTTTGTAAGTTGTTGCCATAATCTGTATCCTTTTTTTGAATGGTTATTTCCTGTTTTTGGCAAAGATAGGGTTTTCGTTGCGAATCCGGGCATGATTCTGTCAGGATTTTGTGTATTTGCCTGAGAGGGAGGGACAATGTCCGGTTTGGGCAGGGGCTTCGGCGGCGAATCCGGGCGGACTGTGGCAGGAGTGCGGAAAGAGTTAACTCCTGTCGTGCTGGCAGTGGACTGCTACCGACCAAGGAGTTAACTGCTACCGTGCTGGGAGTTAACTGCCAGCATGCGGGGAGTCCACTGCTATCAATAAGGTGCGTTTTGCTTCCTTATGCTTCCTGTAGGGTATACTCGCCCGCTACTTCGTTCACTTGTGTCTGTAGTTCTTCCAGACTGTAGTCTTTTTCGCCTGTAAAGGTTATCACGGCCAGGGGCGGGTTGAGGCTTACGCTGGCCTGCACGCCATCCAGCATGTTTAGTGCTTTTTCTACTCGTGTGCGGCAGTGGTTGCACATCATGCCGCTGACTGTCAGTTTCATTTCATTCTTCATTTCTTGTTTATCGTTAAGGGTTGTTATGGGTGTTTCTTCTATTGTAGCTGGTTTTTCGTCAACAGTTGTCAATTCTCCATTTGTCGTTTCTTCTCCCTTGTCCGCTGTCAATCGAATTTTTTTACTCGCCAGTCGTAAACTGTTTGTCACCACGCTGACGCTGCTGAATGCCATCGCTGCCCCGCCAATCATGGGGTTGAGCAGGAAGCCCCACACGGGGTAGAGGACGCCGGCTGCTACGGGCACGCCTATCAGGTTGTATATGAATGCCCAGAACAGGTTCTGGCGGATGGTGCGTACGGTGAGGTGCGAGAGGCGCAGGGCTTCGGGAATTTTGTTCAGGTCGGATGCCATGAGGGTTATGTTGGCCACGTCCATGGCTATGTCGCTGCCGCTTCCCATGGCTATGCTCAGGTCGGCCTGTGCCAGGGCGGCACTGTCGTTGATGCCGTCGCCCGCCATAGCCACGATGTGTCCCTGCTGCTGGAGCGATTTTATGAAGCTTGCCTTGTCCTGTGGCAGCACGCCGGCGCGGAAGTGGTCGATGCCTCCTTGTCTGGCTATCTGCCGGGCGGTATCTTCATTGTCGCCGGTCAGCAGCCACACGTCGATGCCCTGCTGGCGCAAGTTACGGATGGCTGCTGCCGAAGTGGGTTTCACCCGGTCGGCCAGTGCGGCCAGTGCCAGGGCACGGCTGTCGTCGGCCAGCCAGATGACGGTCTGTGCTTCGCCGGCCAGACGGGCGGCTTCTGCCTCCAGCCTGGGCGACAGGGCGATGTGGCGTTCTTCTAGCAGGCGGCGGTTGCCGGCATAGTAGGTGCGTCCCTGCACGGTGCCCTTCACCCCTTGTCCGGTGATGCTTTCGAAGCCCTCCACAGAGGCCGGTTGCGTTCCCTTCAGGTGTTGCGTTATGGCTTCGGCCAGAGGATGCTCGGACAGACTTTCCAGACCGAGGAAGATGCCGGGCAACAGTGCGGACGGGTCTTCCCATATCAGGTGCGTCACTACCGGACGGCCTTCGGTCACGGTGCCGGTCTTGTCCAGCACCACGGTGTCTACCTTGCGCGCCGTTTCCAGGCTGTCGGCGTCTTTAATCAGGATGCCCAGTTCGGCTCCTTTGCCTATGCCCACCATGATGGCAGTGGGCGTGGCCAGTCCCAAAGCACACGGGCAGGCAATGATGAGCACCGTCACCAGTGCCAGCAGCCCGTGGGTGAATCCATTCTCGGCATCAAGTATCATCCAGGCAATGAACGCCAGCACGGCAATGCCCATGATGGTCGGCACGAAGACGGCGGCAATCCTGTCTACCAGCTGTTGGACAGGCGCTTTCGTGCCTTGCGCGTCTTGCACCATGCGTATGATGCGCGCCAGCAGGGTGTCCGTACCTACCTTGTCGGCACGAAACAGGAAACTTCCTTTCTGGTTGATGGTGCCGGCATAGACTTGGGCATCAGGTTCTTTGGCCACGGGCACGGGCTCGCCGCTCAGGCTGCTTTCGTCCACGTAGGAGGTGCCTTGCACCACGGTACCGTCTACGGCAATCCGTTCGCCGGGCTTTACCAGCAGCAGGTCGCCCGGGCTGACGTGTTCCACCGGCACTGTGCGCTGTTCATCGCCGATCACAAGGGTCACGGTCTTGGGCTGAAGTCCCATCAGCTTCCTGATGGCGTTTGACGTGCGTCCCTTGGCGCGCTCCTCCAGCAGTCGTCCCAGCAGGATGAAGGCAATGATGACGCTGGCAGCCTCGAAGTAGACATGCGGCTCGATGCCCCGCTCCAGCCAGAAGTCGGGAAACGCCATGTTGAAGACACTGAACAGCCAGGCTATGCCCGTACTGCCTGCCACCAGCGTATCCATGTTGGCCGAGCGGTGCTTCAGCTGCTTCCAGGCGTTGATGAAGAAGCCGCGCCCCAGCCAGAACACCACCGGGGTAGACAGCAGAAACATCAGCGGATTGGCCCAGGGCTGGTGCATGAAGAACATGCCCGTCACCATTACCGGCAGCGACAGCACAATGGCCCACGTGGTGCGGAAACGCAGTGCGCGGTACGTGCGGCGGTGAGTTTCCTCCACTTCTTCGCTTTCGTGTCCGGTGTGGGTGATGATGAGGTCGTAGCCGGCGTCCTGCACGGCCTGGCGCAGCGACTGGGGAGAGCAAAGGCTCCGG
The DNA here is from genome assembly GCA_900553815.1 of uncultured Bacteroides sp. Classification (GTDB taxonomy): domain Bacteria; phylum Bacteroidota; class Bacteroidia; order Bacteroidales; family Bacteroidaceae; genus Bacteroides. The sequence continues at coordinate 60,541 of USEY01000003.1, read as the reverse complement.
TCGTATTCGATGGTGGCGGTGGCTGCGGCATAGTTGACGGCGGCGTGGGCCACGCCCTCCTGTCGGTTCAGCGTCTTATCCACGTGTGCGGCGCAGGCTGCACAGCTCATTCCCGTCACAGGAAAGGTTTCTTGGGTCAGTTGTTTGTTTGCCATATCTTTAGTTCGCTTTTGATTATTCCTTTCTGCGGGCAAAGATAGGCAGGCCGACCGGTTACGGGATTATGGAATTATGGATAGTATTTACAAGATTTCAGACTTGGTCCAGTGGCTTGCGCCGGTTCTCACGCAACTGGCGGAACTGGCCGGGCGTCAGTCCGGTCTGGCTCTTGAACTGCGAGCTGAAGTAGGCGGTGCTGGAGTAGTTCAGCAGGTCGGCTATCTGGCCGATGGACAGCTCGCCGTAAATCAGCAGTTCTTTGGCGCGCTCCGTCTTTTGGGCAATGAGGTATTTCTCGATGGTGGTGCCCGTGGTCTCCGAGAAGAGTTTGCTCAGGGCACTGTAGTCATGGTTGAGGCGTGTGGCCAGGTAGTCGGACAGGTTGGTCTTGGGCTGCTGGTCGCTGTAGTGCACCAGTTCGATGACCGCCGCCTTGATTTGCTCGGTCAGGAGCGAGCGGCGGTCGTCAATCAGTTCGAAGCCCAGCGGCTCAAGCGTCTGGCGTATGGACTGCATCAGCGAGTCGTCCACCGCCTCGGCCAGTTCCACGCGTCCCAGTTCTACCGACAGCGGGTGCAGGCCCAGCGCCAAGAGCTGGGCCCTGACTACCATGATGCAGCGGTTGCACACCATGTTTTTGATGTAGAGTATTTGCGAGGGCTTCATGTCTTGTCTGCGTTTACTTAGAAGTAGTAGCCAACGCACATCTCCACGCTGAAGTTACGGTAATCGTCCAGCAGGCCGACATCGCTGATTGGAGTCAATCCCATTATGCTGTTCACGCCTATGTAGAAGTGTCTGATGATGCCGCCTATTCCCAGTTGCAGGCCGGCGTCGAATTTCTTGAACGGCGCTTCTTCACCGTCATTTCCGGTAAAGAGGTCGCCGCCTTCCTCGTCGTTGACCTTCCACTGGCCGCCCAGACCGAAGCCCACATACGGGCCTGCGCTGATGATTACCTTGTTGCTGTTTTTAGTCCAGAGCTTCAGGTCGAACATGACTGGTACGGTCAGGTAGAGCGGTTCGGTGCGGACGTTCATTTCTTCGCCATAGATAGGTTCGTTGGTGCCGGGGAAGTAGCCCTGCTCGTTCCATTCCGACGGCTTCTGGCTCAGCGTGACCGACGGTGTGATGGATATGAAGTGCGACAGTACAAAGCTGACACCTACTCCGGCGGTATATCCCACACAAGTTTTGGTGGCACTGCTCTCGCCGCCTTGCGCTCTCGTGAAGGCCACGCCCGCTTTGACAAACGGTGTCACCACCTTTTCCTCCCGTTTCATCTTCACCAGCAGTTCGCCCTCTTCGGGAATCCTTTCAGTGCGGCTTTGCAGGCCGATGGAGATGATTTGTATCTTCTTGGCATCGTCGGGCACATCCTCCAGTATGAATCGGCCGTCCACGTCGGTCACCGTACTGATTTCCGTTCCTTTCACAATCACTTCAGCTCCCATGACGGGCTGACCGTCTTTCTGGGCAATCACTGTTCCTTTCACGTCTTTGGCCAGCATCGTCAGGTTAGTGAATAATAAGGATGCTGCCAGCAAAATAAACCATCTTCTCATGTCTTTCTTCTTTTTTAAGGTGTAAATTGCTACAAATATAGCGGGAGCAAACGAAGAATCAAAGCCTGTGTATTCATTTTTTTCTACGTTTGCTCCCACCTTTGTGTACAGAATTTTGCCAGGTAAGGCCATTATCAGCCTTTTAGAAATAATAGCCTAGCGAAATGACGGTCGCAAGATTGTTAAGGTCGACATCACGCTGCTCATCCGTATAGAACGGTGTGGCCGCCCATTGCAGGTCTGCTCCAAGGAACAGATGCTTGTAAACAAAGCCTACGCCCAGTATCAGTCCGGCATCTACTTTCTTATATAGGCTCTTATCGGCACCTTCTATCTTTTTGAAGAGGTCCACTTCCATATCATCTGTCTTACACTTTCCTTGCAGGCCCACTCCTACGTATGGTCCTACCCTCATCATCGTCTTGAAGTTGTTGCTGCCCCATAACTTGAAGTCCACCATTACCGGGATAGTCAGGTAAGTAGGTGTCATTTTCATCTCCACATATTCACCGTTCTCATCGCGTGCTTTCCACGTGGCGTTTTGTCGGCTCAGATTAATGGAGGGCGACAGCGAAATCAGGCGCGACAAGGCGATACTGACTCCAAAACCGGCCTGATAGCCTATCTCGCCACTGGCTTTGGCAAAGCCTTCATCGGTGCTCTTCGGGTTGGCACAGGTGATTCCTGCCGTTATGAAGAGAGTAGTCCGGCGTTCCTCCGGTTGTAGCTCTACAAAGATTTCACCCTCCTTAGAAATGCTTACCGTACGCCACTCCATACCCATAAAGTGTATCTGGATTTTCTTGGCATCGTCGGGCACATCGGTCAATACGAACTGTCCATCCACATCGGTCAGTGTCGTAATTTCTGTTCCCTTCACCTTGACCTCGGCTCCCACTATCGGTTGTTTGTCCGATTGGGCAATCACTTTCCCCCTCACATCCTTAGCCTGTATCGCCTGCACGACACTACATAAGCCTAACAGCAAACAAATCAGCGTATTTTTCATAATCTGTCTATATTGATTTTTCATTTCCTGCAAATATATAGGGTGTTCATGAAGTTTCAAAACCTTCCCTTTTATTTCTTTCTCTTTCTTCCTGTTTTTTCTTTCTTTCTTTCAGATTGATACCTCAATCTGCACCATTTCTTACACACGGCAGCCGTTGTCCGGATACCTAAAAAAATAAACAGCTGAATATTGTATTTATGGATTTAATTTCTTACTTTTGGCATGGATGATTAGAGAGAGTCTGCGCTGTTTCTTCCACTGATTTTAGCTGTTTGATTTCCTATACTGTATATTGCCTTTGATTCGTAATCACTGTTACTTATTTCTGATACTATACATTATATATATAGGAAGATTCTCTTTTCAGACATTTCGGACTATGAATTTTTTATCACCTAAAGCCAGCATCAGCAGCATCGTGAAGAGGCCCGAAATGACATCGGGAAGTCACCTGCACTGACATTGGGAAGTCATCGGCCATGACATTGGGAAGTCATCGAGGGTGACATTGGGAAGTCATCGGGGGTGACATTGGGAAGTCATTTCAGCCCTTATCTCAATGTCAGTTTTATAGCCTTGCTTTTCAGGATTAGTTTCTGATTTTGAGTACGTTTGCTCCCGCTCTGCTGCTTCTGCCCGTTTGTCTGTCTGATGTAGCTTGATTTCTGCTGACCTACTTTAGGCTGCTGCTTGACTGAAAAGGCCGTATGTAACATTATATTACCTTTATTGTTAAACTCTAAAAAAATGAAAAACTATGTACAAATATAAATTAGTAAAACGGAAGCATCCCGGCAATCCCGATGCTCCGAAAAAATGGTATGCCACTCCACTGAGTGCATCCCCGCAATCTGTTAAAGTCATGACCCGCGTTGCCACGGAGAATACGACCTTAGCGCCCAAGGAACTGGAAGCTGCCTTGGAACTGCTGGGCAACTATGCCCGCCAGCAGTTGCTGCAAGGACATTCGGTAAAGGTGGGCGACTTGGGTACACTGCGCATCACCATACAGAGCGAGGGCGTGGAGGACATCACTCAGTACAATCCGCAGACCATGATTAAGGGTGCCCGCATCCTCTTTACACCGAGCAAGGAGTTTCGCGAGGCAGTGATTAACAACCTGCAATTTGAGAATGGCGGCGTTCTGGACGGCAACGTCAATTACGCCTCGCTGGCCGACTATAAGCGCGCCAAAGGCATCACCGGCGGCACCACTACCGAACCCGAAGAACCGGGTGGCGGTGGCTCGATGGGATGAGCCTTTTGACACCCTGATGATGACATACGGCTTAAGGAAGGGAGATGCTGCCTGTAGCATTTCCCTTTTCTTATCTCTGTCTGCCGGAGAGGCCAAACTTTTTCAGCTCCACACTTCTGCCCAGCCATGTCTGCACCAATCCGCGCATCAGCAGGTAGAGCAGGAAGGCAAGCCACAGGGCATGGTTGCCCATTATGGGACGCAGGCCGAAGTAGACGGCAAAGAAGCAGGTGGCAGCTACCGCCATGGACAGCAGCATGGGGCGCGTGGCGGTGGCGCCTATGAACACGCCGTCCCAGATGAAGGCGGCGATGCCTGCCGCGGGTATGGCCACAGCCCAAGGGAAGTAGTCGGCAGCGGCGGCTATCACTTGTGTATCGTCGGTCAGCAGGCCCAAGAAGGCATTGCCGCCCAGGGCATAGACCAGGGTGAACAGCACCGCCATGGCCCCGCCCCAGCCGAAGAGTCGGCGCACGGTGGTGCGGTAAGCCTGTCGGTTTTGCGCCCCTATGTGGCGTCCGCTCAGTGCCTCGCCTGCAAAGGCAAAGCCGTCCATGACGTAGGAGAAGAGGGTGAAGAGCTGCATGAGCAGGGTGTTGACCGCCAGGATGATTTCACCCTGCGAGGCTCCGGCCGAGGTGAAGTAGAGGGTGACGGCCACCAGGCAGAGGGTGCGAAGGAAGATATCGCGGTTGACCCCGAAGAAGCGGCGCAGGGCATCGGCTTGCCACAGGCTGTGCCCGCAGCCGCGCAGGTATTTCCATAGCTGGCGGTAGTGGCGTACCCACAGGAAGAGTCCGGTCATCAGTCCGGCCCATTGGGCTATCAGTGTGCCCAGTGCCACGCCTTCCACCTTCAGACCGCAGCCGTAGACCAATGCCAGGCTGGCCGCTATGTTCACCACGTTCTGGACTATGGCTATCAGCATGGGCGTGCGCGAGTTCTGCATACCTATGTACCAGCCCGTCAGCGCATACAGCCCCAGCATGGCAGGTGCGCCCCAAATGCAGATGTGGAAGTAGGTGGCAGCCAGCCGGGCTACCTCGCCGCCGGGCTGAATCAGCAGGAAGGCAGCTTGCCTGACAGGCGTTTGCAGCACTATGAAGCACAGTGCCACGGCCATGGCCACTCCGACGGAGCGCAGCAGCAGGCGCATCACCTCGGGCAGGTCGCGCCGTCCGTAGGCTTGAGAGGTCATACCACTGGTGCCCATGCGCAGGAAGGCGAACACCCAGTAGATGATGTTGAACATCAGTCCGCCCACGGCTATGGCGCCGATGTAGGCAGGTGCACCCAGGTGGCCCACGATGGCCACGTCCACCAGCCCCAGCAGGGGTACGGTGATGTTCGACACGATGGAGGGCAAGGCTATGCGGAGTATTTGGCGGTCGGTCTGATTCATATATTACTGATATTACTGTGGTTTTGGCCTGCAAAAGTAAAGAACTCTTCGCAATATTCCGCTTTTTTCATTAGGAATACCTATCTTTGTACCTCCCTACTGTTGGGGAGAGTTTGCAAGTAACGTAAAGTCATGTGGATACTCATTATTAGCTTGATAGCCTTGGCCGTGGTGGCCGCCGTGGCCGGAACGATACGGAACCGCCGGCTGCAGAAAAAAGTGGAAAGTGGCGAACTTGATGCCATGCCCGAGGTAAAGGAAGTGGACCAGGAATGTTGCGGGCAGCACGAAGTGTGCGAAAAGGAGAGCCTGCTGGCCGCCGTCAGCAAGAAGATAGAGTACTACGACGACGAGGAACTGGACCGCTACATCGGTGTCAGTCCCGATGCCTATACGCCCGAACAGGAGGAAGAATTTCGCGATGTGTTCTACACCATGCAGTCCGAGGATGTGGCGGGCTGGGTGCGCAGCCTCCAGTTGCGCGGCATTGCCCTGCCCGAGGGCATCAAGGACGAGGTGCTGCTGATTGTGCGCGAACGGAGGGGGATATAATAAGGGGAGGATTAATAGTTCTACTTACTGACCGCTAACCACTAACCACTTACCACTAACCGCTGAACAACATGGATTTACTGCAATATACATTCTTTCAACACGCCTTGCTGGGTAGCCTGCTTGCCAGCATCGTCTGTGGCATTGTGGGCACTTACATTGTCTGCCGTCGGCTGGTGTTCATCAGCGGCGGGCTGACGCATGCCTCGTTCGGAGGCATCGGGCTGGGACTGTACACCGGCATTTCGCCCCTGCTCTCGGCCACGGTGTTTGCCGTGCTGTCGGCTTTCGGCGTGGAATGGTTGAGCAAGCGCACCGATATGCGCGAGGACTCGGCCATTGCCGTGTTCTGGGCGTTGGGCATGGCGCTGGGCGTCATCTTTTCCTATCTTTCGCCGGGGTTTGCGCCCGACCTGTCGGCCTATCTGTTTGGCAATATCCTGACCATCGACGTGTCCGACCTCTTGCTGCTGGCCGCGCTGGCAGTAGTGCTGGCTGTATTCTTCTTTCTGCAGGTCAATACCATTGTCTGCATAGCCTTCGACCGTGAGTTTGCCCGTTCACAGGGCTTGCCGGTGCGTACGCTGGAGTATGTCATGATGCTGTTCATAGCCCTGGCCATTGTGTCGTGCCTGCGCATGGTAGGCATTGTGCTGGTCATTTCGCTGCTCACCATACCGCAGATGACGGCCAACCTGTTTACGGCCAGCTTCAAGCGCATCATCCTGTTGTCCATTGTGGTGGGTTGCGTGGGTTGTCTGGGCGGCCTGTTGCTGTCCTTCTACTGGAACATTCCTTCGGGAGCCTCCATCATATTTGTTTCCATCCTAATCTATTTCGCATGCAAGGCCGTAAAAGCAGTTGTACAAAGGCGGTCGGCGTGCTGACGCTGCTACTTGCCCTGTTCGCAGGCTGTTCTACGCGCAAGAATACGGCAGGCAGCCGCTTTTATCATGCACTGACCACCCGTTACAACGTTTACTTCAACGGCAATGAGGCTTACAAGGCCGGACTGCTGGCACAGCAGGAAGGCAATCAGGACAATTATCTGGAAATGATTCCGCTCTATCCCGTGGGCAACAAGGCCACGGCCGCCCTTGGCACGGCCGAGTTCGACCGTGCCATCGAGAAGGCGCAGAAGGCCATCGGACGGCACTCCATCAAGCGCCGTCCGGTGCGTACGCCGGGCCGGGCCTATACACCCGAATACAGGAAGTGGCTGGCGCGGCGGGAGTTCAACCCCTTCCTGCACAATGCCTGGATGCTGCTGGGCAAGGCGCAGTTTCAGAAGGGAGCTTTTGAGGAAGCCGCCGTTACGTTCAGTTACATAGCCCGCCTTTATAAGGGGCAGCCTGCCGTTACGGGCGAGGCACTGATAAGGCAGGCGCAGTGCTATGCGGCACTGGGCTGGAACTACGATGCTGAAGACGCCCTGAACCGTGCCAACAACGACAGCCTGCCTGCCTCGCTGCACACGGCCTACTCCTCGGCTCGGGCCGACATGCTGCTGCGGGCCGGACGACTGAAAGAGGCGGTGCCCTACTTGCGGCAGGCGGTGGAGGGCGAGCGGAGCCGGTGGCAGCGGGCACGCGGATACTATCTGTTGGGACAGGTCTGCCAGCTGACCCAGCAACCGGCAGCCGCCTATCAGGCATACAGCAAGGCTATCAGGCTGAATCCGCCTTATCAGCTGTCGCTGAGCGCACGCATTGCTCAGTCGGAAGTGGTGCCGCCGAAGGAGGCCGACAAGGCGGCGCAACGGCTGCTGAAGCTGGCTCGCGACGGTAAGAACAAGGATTATCAGGAACGAATTTATTATGGGCTGGGTAATGTATATCTGGCGCGTCAGGACACGGCAAAGGCTGTGAAGGCCTATCAGACCGGAGTGGAGAAAAGTACGGGCGGTGGTGTGGAGAAAGGCGTCTTGCAGTTGTCGCTTGGAAATATCTTTTGGGCGCAGGAACGTTATGCCGAGGCGGCCCGGGCTTATACCGATGCCATAGCCCTGTTGGGCCAGGAGCATAAGGCTTATAAGGAGACGGTGCGCCGGTCCGAGATTCTGGATGAACTGGTGCCTCATGTCAGCACCATCCAGTTGCAGGACAGTTTGCAGCATCTGGCCAGTCTGAGCGAGGAAGAACGGATGGCGGTGGTGGAACGCATCATTGCCGAAGTGAAGGCACGCGAGGAGGCCGAACGCCAGGCTGCCGAAGATGCCGAACTGGAGGAACAGAAGATGCAAGTGGCACAGTTGCAGGGAGCGATAGGCAGGCAACCGGCAGTGGCCATGCCGGAAGTTTCCATGGGAGGCACGTCCAGCCAGGAGTGGTACTTCTACAACCAGCAGGCGGTGGAGAGGGGCCGGACAGAGTTCTTGCGCACCTGGGGCAAGCGTAAGCTGGAAGATAACTGGCGGCGGAGCAACAAGACGGTGGTGGCACTGGACGACTTTGAGGAAGTGGACTACAGCGAGCCCGAAGACAGCACCGGCCTGCAAGCGGATGTTGCTGCCGATGGCTTGTCAGCCGACTCCCTGCAGGCACCGGCTAGCGGTGGACAGCCGGCGGTGGCCGACACTACGGGGAATGAACTGCACAATCCGGCCTATTACCTGGCGCAGATACCGCTGACCGAGGAAGCCATGCAGGCTTCCAACCAGCAGCTGATGGAAGCCCTGTTTCAGGCGGGCGTCCTCTTCAGGGAGCGCATGCACAACCTGGTGCAGGCCGAACGGTCGCTGACCCGGTTGGTGGAGCGGTTCCCGGAATTTGAACGGGCGGATGAGGCCCTGTACCAGTTGTTCCTGTTGGAAATGGAACGCAATTACCGGGGCGGTGGAAACGGATTGGCTCTGCAACGGGCCGAGGCTTTCCGCGATTCGTTGCTCGCACGCTTCCCCGACAGTCGTTTCACACGTATCCTGGCCGACCCCGACTTTGTGGATAATGCCCGCTATGGCCGCCATCGGGAAGATTCGCTCTATGCCCGGGCGTATGCCGACTACGAGGCGGGACGCTACGAGGCTGTAGCCGAAGCAGCCCGCAAGTCGGGCGAACTGTATCCGCTGGGTGCTCACCGGCCTAAATTCCTGTTTCTGGAGGCTGCCTCACAGCTGATGACCGACAAGCAGAAAGAGTTCTTGGAAGGATTGAAACAGGTAGTGCAGAATTATCCTGAAAACGAAATAACCGACCTGGCCGCCCACATCCTGCGTGGCGTGCAGGAAGGCAGACTGCTGGCTCGTGAAAGTACCGGCTTTGGCAGCATCTGGAAGCGGCGCAGCGCGGCACTGGCTGAGGCGGGCAATCTGATGGCCGACAGTACGCGTGCCGATGTAGTGTTGCCCGACAGCGCTTTCAGTCGTCGGCGTGACGTACCTTTCCTCTTCATGCTGGCCTACGAGGAAGGTAGTCTGAACGAAAACCAGTTGCTCTATGAGGTGGCACGCTACAACTTCAGCACCTTCCTGGTGAAGAATTTCGACTTGAGCTTTGCCCACGAGCGGGGTATAGGCATGTTGCAGGTGCGGCCGTTTGCCAACTATGACGAGGCCTACCAGTATTTTCGCCGTCTGTACGAGAATCCGCAATTGGCCGAACGGTTGAGCGGCATACGTGCCATCCTGATATCCGAAGACAACTATGCCTTGATGCTGAAAGACTACAGCTTTGACGACTACGACGGCTTCTTCCGTCGCTATTTCGCCACCATTCCCGAGCCGGAACTGAAGGGTTACACGCTGGATGAACCCTTGCAGAACCTGCCGGAAGAGAAGTCCGAAGAGGAAGAGGATGAAAATAATCAGGGAGAAGCTGGTGAGGATGAGGAAGATTTGATTATTTTTGAGGAGTAAATAGTAATAAGGAAAGGGGAAAAGATGAGAAAAGACAAGTTGCTGTGGGTAGACGACGAGATAAGCATGCTGCGGCCGCACATCATGTTTCTGGAAGGAAAAGGCTATGAGGTAGACACCGTGACCAACGGGCAGGACGCGTTGGACTGTTGTCGTGCCACTACCTACGACCTGATTCTGCTGGACGAGAACATGCCCGGACTGAGCGGCCTGCAGACGCTGTCGATGATAAAGGACATTTGTCCCACCGTTCCGGTTGTCATGGTGACCAAGAGCGAGGAAGAGAACATCATGGACATGGCCATCGGGCAAAAGATTGCCGACTACCTGATAAAACCTGTCAACCCCAACCAGATATTGCTTTCGCTGAAAAAGAACCTCCACCGCAAGGATATCGTGAGCGAGGTGACCCAAACCACCTATCAGCAGGATTTTGGCCGTATAGGCATGCAAATCAACGACAGACTGTCGGCCACGGAGTGGATAGAGCTTTACAAGAAGCTGGTCTACTGGGAACTGGAACTGGAAAGCAGCGACAGCCCCATGGGCGAGATGCTGGCCATGCAGAAGAACGAGGCCAACGCCGCCTTTGCCCGCTTTGTGAAGCACGAGTACATGGGCTGGATGGCAGCCATGGACCCCAAGGCACCGCAGCAGGCACGCGACGCACGTCCGCTGATGAGCCCTGACATCTTCAAGCACTTCCTGCTGCCGTTGCTCGACCGTGGTGAGAAGGTCTTCTTTATTGTGCTCGACAACTTCCGTTACGACCAGTGGCGTGTGCTGGCAGCCGAGATTGCTGACTTGTTTAACGTTGAAGAACAACTCTACTACAGCATCCTGCCCACCACTACCCAGTATGCCCGCAACGCACTCTTTTCGGGACTGATGCCCGACCAGATAGTCCGCCTGTTTCCCGACCTGTGGATTGACGAGAACGAAGCGGAAAGCAAGAACTTGAACGAGGCTCCGCTGATACAGACCCTCTTCGACCGCTACCGCCGTCAGCATACCTTCTCTTACCACAAGATAAACGATGCCGCGGCCGCCGAGAAACTCATCGCCCAACTGCCTTCGCTGGACAAGAACGACCTGAACATTGCCGTCTTCAACTTCATAGACATGCTGAGCCACAGCCGCACGGAGAACAAAATGATACGCGAGCTGGCTTCTACCGAGGCCGCCTACCGCAGCATTACGCTGTCCTGGTTCCGCCATTCGCCCTTGCGCGACCTGTTCAAGGCACTCTCCGGCCGCAACTATAAGATTATCCTGACCACTGACCATGGCAGCATCCGCGTGAACAATCCGGTCAAGGTGCAAAGTTCGATGAACGAAATCAATACCAACCTGCGCTACAAGCTGTCGCGCAACATGACCTACAATCCGAAGCAGGTATTTGAAGTATCGCGTCCGGCCGAAGCCCACCTGCCGGCTCCCAGCCTGAGTTCGCGCTACATCTTTGCCACGGGAAAAGACTTCTTTGTCTATCCTAACAACTATAATTACCATGCCGGCTACTACGCCGACACTTTCCAGCACGGAGGCATATCGATGGAAGAGATGCTTGTTCCGCTCATTCTGCTGAACAGGCCCGAATAGCCCCCCCTGCCGGAAATTACTGACTGTGAAACAAGAATTTGAACATAATAATAAACTGAAAGAACATGGAAATAAACATTCAATCGCTGGAGCAGATACACGAAGCTGCCAAGCAATTTGTACAGAACATGGGCGACAACACCGTTTTTGCCTTCTATGGCAAGATGGGAGCTGGAAAAACTACTTTTATCAAGGCCATCTGTGAGGAACTGGGAGTAAAGGATGTCATTACTTCACCTACCTTTGCCATTGTCAACGAGTACCGTTCGGAAGAGACTGCCGAACTGATTTACCACTTCGACTTCTATCGCATCAAGAAGTTGGATGAAGTTTACGACATGGGTTACGAAGACTACTTCTACAGCGGTGCCGTGTGCTTCATTGAGTGGCCCGAACTGATAGAAGACCTGCTGCCCGGCAATGCTGTCAACGTGACCATTGAGGAAGTGGACGGCGGTGCGCGCAAGGTGACGATGGAAGAGGCCAACTGACCTGTGAACACCTAAAGGAAGACACTGCATGAGTCAATACATCATTCAAGGAATCTTTGCCCTGGCCGGCATCATTGCGCTGCTGGCCGCGCTGATGGACTGGAACTGGTTCTTCACGGCACGCAACACGCAGTTCATCGTGCAGAACGTGGGTCGCCGGCAGGCACGCTGGTTCTACGGCGTGCTGGGCTTTATCCTCATCTGCACGGCCGTATTCTTCTACCTGAATACGCCGGTTGCTTAGCGCTTGCCGGCATGGGCCGTGACCGGAAAAAAGAACGGGCTGCAAACCGTAGGGATTATCTCTTCCCTGGCTTGCAGCCCGTCTTTTTTATTCGGTACTCCGTCCGTTTATTCTTCTTCGCCCAGCGAATCGGTATATTCCATTTCGCCCTGTACGACGAACAGAATGTCGTCCGGTTCATATTCGCCCATACCGTCCTTGCGGGCTTCCTTCACGATGTAGTCCACAATCTTTTCCAAATCAATATCAATATATCCGTCCTCATCGGGTTGAGCGTCGAGTATACCGCTTTCGGCATAGTATTCGTCGAGCAAGTCGAGGAAGTAGTAGAACTCATCGTCGGAGAATTTCTCCTTCAAATCCTGCGGCAAATAGTTTTTGATGTACGCGATGGTCTTTTCATCGTCCACATCGTCCTTCAAGAAATCGTCTTCCAGTCCCATAATTCTTTTGGTATTAATATTAATTCAGTTTGTCGGAGGGGCGTGGCGTGCATGGAGTTGCACGCCCCTTTTGGTTTCGCAATGTATTCTTACTTGAGCAGTGCTTCAATCTTCTCCACATATTTCGGTTTGGGAGAAGAACCGATTTGCTTGTCTACCAGCTGGCCGTTCTTGAAGAAAAGCACAGTGGGGATACTGCGGATGCCGAACTCGGTGGCAACGTCGTTGTTGTCGTCTACGTCGCATTTGCCGATTGCAACCTTACCTTCGTATTCGGCTGCCAGTTCTTCAATGATGGGGCCTACCATCTTGCAGGGACCGCACCAGGGTGCCCAGAAGTCAATAACTACCGGCTTGCCTTCTGCCAGAATCTCTTTGTAATTGTTGTCAGTAATTTCTAAAGCCATCTCTTCTAAGTGATTAAGTTATAAATTATGTTTTGATTATTCTTGCTCTCTTTCGTGTCGTTCTTCCGAGGGAGGGCCTGAACCATAGGTAGCAGGTTGCGCTTTGCCCGAACCGAATGACCGAGCAAAGATAACGATAACAAATCAGATTTGGTTCATTCGTACCAAACAAAATAACTACATTTTACAATCTCCGTTTACCGGCATGTCGGGGCTGTGACAGAAGATGTGTTTCTTTTCACTCTGTTTTCAGTAATTCAGTCGCTTTTGGGTGTCTTGTGCGTTCCGGCCGTTTTCGCTGTTGTCAGTAATTCAGCCACATTTTCAGTGCGGCCGCCTTTTCGCGGCTCACCTGTATGGGGCTGTCGGTTGCGGGAACTACGTGTACAACGACCTTGCCGTTGAAGTAGGGCTCAATGTCGCGTATGCAGGGCGCCGAGAGGATGTACTGCCTGTTGACGCGGAAGAACTGCTACGGGTCAAGCTGTTCTTCGAGCTTGGCCAACGGGAGGTCGATGATGTGCGTACGGCGGTCGGTCGTCACGGCAAAGGTTATCTTTTCTTCCGAATAGAAGTAGCACACCTCGTCCACGTTCAGCGTATAGAGGCTGCGCGGGCCGCTGATGAGGAAGCGCGTGCGGTAGCGGCGCGTGTTGCGGTCGGCAAGTGCCTGAATCAGTTCCTGCATGTCGAGCCGGCTGTTCAGTTCGTGTATGCGGGGAGCCGTCAGCCGTTCAAACTTCTGTATGGCGTCGGCCAGCCGTTCGCGGTGGATGGGTTTCAGCAGGTAGTCGATGCTGTTCACCCTGAAGGCACGGACGGCATACTCGTCGTAGGCCGTGGTAAAGACAATCATGCTCTCGGGCCGGGCCTGCTCGATGAAGTAGAACGACAGACCGTCGGTGAGCTGTATGTCGAGAAACAGGATGTCGGGGTGCGGATGCCCGGCAAACCATTGCATGGCCTCCTCGGCGCGTGCCTTGTCATATCCGGCACGCAGTGCTCCGCCGGTATAGAGGGGTTGCGACAGGTTGAGCGAGGCACCGTATTTCGTGTCGCGACTTTCAAAGGTGTAGGCAGCGTCGGTGCCGGGCAGGTTGACATCGAGCCGGAGCGGATTGCCGGTATAGTTGAAGTTGGCACCACCCGATAGCTTGGGCAGGAAGTCGGCGTGTGCCGACTGGCGTGCTTCCTGGCCGGCACCGGCGGCATGCTGGGCTGCCCGCAGATCGGGGCTGTAGGTTTCTACCAAAGTGCGATAGTCGTTGAGCAGCGGGCTGTCTTATGCGTGCAGCCCGAGGCTGGTTGCGGCCATGGTATAGGCCAGCAGTAGGATATGTTTCTGTTTCATGTCTTTACAGATTTATTCTATGTTTTTTAGGGCTTTATCGGCGGTTGTTCTTACCTGAAGTGCCGGATGATGCAGGCTATCTCCCCACCTTAGGGCTCCTAAAGTCGTATCTTAGCTTATAATAAAAGGCTTATTCATAAAATATATAAGGCTTTTAACGTAGTATTAAAAGGCTTATAGACATATACTATAAGGCTTTTAACAATTGGATATAAGGCTTATAATATGGAGAAAAGCCGTACTTTAGCTATGCAAGGGTGGCACCTTAGCTATATTGAGGTGGCACTTTAGCCCGGATGTATTGGTGCTTTTACTCTATCAGAGCCTGACTTTTCCTGTGACCAGGGCATCTGTCAGCCCTGGTCTTTCAGTGAAGCAGCTGGTCAGCACATACTCTTGCCCGCCGCTTCGGGATAGAACACGGCATAGAGGGCGGGCGTGATGAAGAGCGTGAGCAGGGTGGCAAACGTCAGTCCGAAGACGATGGTGGCCGCCATGCCGCCAAATACGACGTCGAACAACAGCGGTATGCTGCCCATGATGGTAGTGATGGCTGCCATGAGCACGGGGCGCGTGCGCGACACGGTGGCTTCGACAATGGCTTCGTCGGCCTTCACACCGGCACGGCGCTGCGCGTTCACTTCGTCAATCAGCACGATGACATTCTTGATAATCATGCCCAGCAGTCCCAGCCAGCCGGCTATGCAGAAGAAGCCGAACTGGAAACCGGTGAGCAGCAGCCCGATGACGACTCCGATGACCGAAAGCGGCAGGATGAGGAAGATGATGAGCGGCTGGCGGAAGTTGCCAAAGAGCGCCACCAGAATGAGCACCAGGAACACCTGTGCCAGGGGGAAGAACTTGGTGAGTGCCTGCATGGCCTCGCGCTGGTCCTTGTATTGCGAGTCCCAGAAGAAGGTGTAGCCCGGCGGCAGTTGTATCTGCTCGATGGCCTGCCTGATTTCGCTGTGCACTTCCTTCATGGTGTGTCCGGGTTGCACGTCGCACTGGGCTGCCATGGACAGCTGTCGGTTGTAGGTCCTGACCAGCGGCCATTCCCAGCCCGGCCCAATGCTGTCGGCCACTTGTGCCAGCGGTGCCGAGTTTCGTCCGTTCCACACGGGCAGGTCTTCCAGCGTATACTGGTCCCAGCTTTCGGCGGGTTGCTGAAGCTGCCGGTGGCCTCTATGCGGAGGCGGTTGGAGCCGGTCTCCAGTCCGCCTGCGTCAACTACCCGGTTCTGGCGGTCGAAGGCGGCGGCAATGTCGGCCATGCTGATTCCGCTTTGTGACATGAGTGCCTGGTTGACGTTGACTTCTATCGTACGGTTCTGGATGCCGAAGAGTTCCACCTTGGCCACGTCCTTCATGCCCAGCAGTTCGTTCTTGATGCGCTTGGCCTGGTCTTCCAGTTCGCGGTAGGTGCGTGTGTCGCTGCTGAGGCTGTAGAACACACCCAGCACGTCGCCGAAGTCATCGTTCACCACCGACGGTTCGGCACCGGCCGGCAGCTTGCTCTGCACGTCGCTTACCTTGCGGCGCAGCTTGTCCCACAGCTGCTGCATGGTGTCGGCGCGTATTTCCTTTTTCACGTAGACGGTAATCTTCGACAGGCCGGCCCGGTTGTCGGTCTTCAGGTAGTAGAGTTCGCCCAGCGACTGTATGGACTCTTCGAGCACGTCGGTGACCTGCTGTTGCACTTCCAGTGGCGATGCGCCGGGGTAGGTGGTGGTCACCACGGCCTGCTTGATGGTGAAGGGGGCGTCTTCCAGCTTGCCCATGCCGTTGTAGGCCACCACGCCGCCTATGAGTATGAGGCCCAGCAGCAACCAGCTCAGGGCCTTGTTCTTCAGAAAGAATTTGGCAATGTCTTTCATTGTCTTCTGTCTCCTTATCCTTTATTGTTGGTTGTCTTGTGTTGCTATTTCTTGTCCGTCTTGCAGGAATGTCAGCCGGCTGGCGGCAATGCGCTGGCCGTGGTCGAGGCCGTCGGTCACTTCCACACGGTTGTTGTCCATGAGGCGTCCCAGCCTGACGGGTTGCGCACTGACACGGTTGTCGGCGCCTACGGTCCATACGTAGCTGCCTTTTTCGGCGTTATGACATACAGCTGCCTGGGGAATGAGCACGGAAGGGGTAGAAGTTAAAGGAAGGGACAACGAAAGGCTTCCGGCCATTCTTCCAGGCAAGCTGTTGGAGGGATTGTCTATAAGTGCTGTCAGTTGGAATGAAATGTTGTTGGAGGTGGCTGTCCGGGTCAGATAGGCCTCCGAGGGTGTGAATACTTGTCCGGGCAGGGCGTCGAAGGTAATGCGGCAGGCCGAACGCAAGGCTTCTGCCGTACGCAGGGAGGAGGCCAGGTCTTCGGGCACGTAGACTTGTATCTTGATGCGCGACAGGTCGATGAAGCTCACCACCGGCATGGAAGCCTTGACGTCCTGATAGCGTTCGATGCAGACTTGCTGCACGTAGCCGTCGAAGGGAGCTGTCAGACGGGTGTCCTGCCAGGCGTTGGTGGCCGATTCGGCTTCGGCCTTGGCCTGGGCATAGTCGGCACGTGCCTTTTCGTAGCTGGTTCCCGATATGTTGTTCTTCTCATAGAGGTTGGCCACGCGGCGGTAGTCGGCTTCGGCCTGCCGGTAGAGGGCTTCGGCGCGCTCTTTGCGGATGAGGAAGTCGCGTTCGTCGATAGCGGCTATCAGTTGGCCCTTGCTGAAGTGCTGTCCGCTTTGCACGTCGAAGGTCTTCACCGGTCCGCCAACCCGGAAGGACAGGTCAACCTGCCGGTAGGGTTCGGATATGAAGGTGTAGCTCCGCTGGGTGGGGGCTGAGACTTGTTCAGCTGTTACTGTGTTGACTAGAGGCAATTCCTTGCCCTCTTCGGCTTGCTGTCCGCAGGAGGCGAGCAGCAGCAGTGTTGTACTTGCCAGTAATAATCTTTTTTCCATCGTTTCCTTATGTTTCCTTTATACCTATTATATATGATGTATTAATATGTCTTTTTATGCTTGCTCTCCGTCTTTTGTTTTTCTCTCTTCTTGGGTTTACCTTGTCCTTGGGGGGCATGGTTGTTGTTTCGCCCGCTCGTTGTTTGCTCCGACTGTTCTTTCTGTTCATCCGGTGTTGGCAAAAGAATGGAGGAAACCAGGCAGTAGTGGGGCGCTGATAGTTAAGGCTTGAAAAAGGGTATACTCTGTAAACGGTATCCCCACTACCTGCCCGGTTCTCTCCGGACTCTGACATTGGCCATAAGAGGAATGGCCGATGCCTGTCATTTAACACTTAAAAATTAAAGATGAAGAGATTTATTTGGGCAGCACACGTGTCGAAGCTTATCCCTAAGCCTCGGCTCCTTGCTCTTTGCCGCTACAAAGGTAGATGAGGGGGAATGGTGATACAATGGTTTTGTTTCCGGGGTGTGGATATCGATGACCGAAGTGTAGTTTGCAATGACTGGGCTGTATGGCAGTGTGGATAAAACAAAGAGGGTCAAAACGAACTATCCTTATCTTTTAGACGCGGATAAAGCGGATTATGAGGGTTAGGCAATAAAGAAATCCGCTTAATCCGCACAATCCGCGTCTAAAAAATAGGTTTAGTTTTGATACACCCTCCTTGGTAGTTGGGTGGAAAGAGGGTCAGTTTATTCGGAAACTGAGTTCGGGCCGCTCTTTCAGATAGTTTATCAGGTCGCGGCCGACAGACAGTTTGACCGGTCGCGATACGAAGTCGAGGCTTGATTTGCTCTCGTTGTCGGTCACCTTGAAGTAGAGTTCGGTGTTGCCCGGACTTTCTTTGGTCTTTTCCTCCAGCTCGTTGATGAGGTTGAGGCTAAGCACGCTCAGCGGGATGGCAATGGTAATCTTCTCGACGAGCTTTTCCTTTACATCGGGCAACAGCTCCATGGAGGTGATTTTCAGCTCCAGCTCGTTGGGCTTCCATTGCTTGGGCTGACAACGCGCCTTGATGAAGAGGAAGGTACGTTCGCCCAGATAGCCTTGATAGGTCACCCAGTCGTTGCCGAAGAACGGCAGTTCGGCCGAACCCGAATAGTCCTCAATCTTGGCTATGCCGTAGGGGTTACCGTTCTTGCTGATGCCGCGGCGTACGGCGGTGACTATACCGCCCATGGTGATTTCGCGTCCCACGAGTGCGGCTTTATCGTCCAGCTCGGACATGTGGGTGTTGCAGACATGTTCCAGCACTACGGCATACTCATCCAGCGGATGAGCGGAAAGGTAGATGCCTACCAGCTCGCGTTCGCGGTTCAGACGGTCGAGGTCCGACCAGCGTTCGGCCGGCAGTATCTCGGGTGTAGCAATCTCCACCACGTTGTCGCCGCCGAAGAGCGAGTTGGCGGCTGCGGCCTGGTCGGCCTGGTAGCGGTAGCCATAGCGCACGAGGGTTTCGATGAACGTCTCGTTCTTGTTGTTGACGGCGAAGTACTGTTCGCGCTTCAGTTCAGGGAAGGCGTCGAGTGCTCCGGCCAGTGCCAGGCATTCAATGTTCTTGCGATTGCAGGCGGCCAGGTTGACACGTTGCACAAAGTCGAATATGCCCTTGAACGGACCGTTCTTCTGGCGCTCGTTGATGATGGACAGCACAGCTCCTTCGCCCACACCCTTGACCGCACCCAGGCCGAAGCGTACGTTTCCTTCCTGGTTGACGGTGAACTTCAGGTTACTCTCGTTGACATCCGGTCCCAATACCTTAATGCCCATGGCTTTGCATTCGTCCATGAGCTTGGTGATGTCGGTGATGTTCGACAAGCTTCGGCTCATGACGGCTGCCATGTACTCGGCAGGATAGTTGGCCTTGAGGTAGGCCGTCTGGTAGGCAACCCACGAATAGCAGGTGGCGTGCGACTTGTTGAAGGCGTAGGAAGCAAACTTCTCCCAATCGGCCCATATCTTTTCCAGTACCTTGGGGTCGTGTCCGTTCTTTTGTCCGCCGGAGATGAATTTGGGTTTCATGTGGTCCAGCTTGTCGCGCAGCTTCTTACCCATGGCCTTACGCAAGGCATCCGATTCGCCTCGGGTAAAGTCGGCCAGCAGACGCGACAGAAGCATGACCTGCTCCTGGTAGACGGTGATGCCGTACGTATCCTTCAGGTACTTTTCCATGATGGGTATATCGTACTCGATGGGCTTGCGTCCCTGCTTACGGTCGATGAAGTCGGGGATGTAGTCCATAGGTCCCGGTCGGTAGAGGGCGTTCATGGCAATCAGGTCCTCGAAAGTGCTGGGTTGCAACTCGCGCAGGTACTTCTGCATACCGGCCGATTCAAACTGGAAGGTTCCAATGGTACGTCCGTCGCAGTAGAGTTTATAAGTGGCAGGGTCGCTGATGGAAATCTTGTCGATGTCGAGGTCAAGTCCTCGGTGTTGGCGTATGTTCTCCACGGCTTCCTTGAGGATGGACAGTGTCTTCAGTCCCAGGAAGTCCATCTTGATAAGTCCCGTGTCTTCGATGACCGAACCTTCATACTGGGTGACGAGCATCTTCTCACCTGTCTCCTTATCGTCGGCGGTGCTCACGGGTACCCAGTCGGTAATGTCGTCGCGGCAGATAATGGTACCGCAGGCATGTACACCCGTACCGCGTACGTTGCCTTCGAGCATCTTGGCATACTTCAGCGTGTCGCGCACCAGCGGGTCGGGCGAGGCTTCAGCGGCTTGCAGCTCGGGCACGTATTCTATGGCGTTGGGCAGGTTGAGCTTTTTGTCGGGTATCTTGTCGGGTACGAGCTTGGCCAGACGGTCGGCTTCGGCAAGCGGCAGCTTTTCCACACGGGCCACGTCCTTGATAACCAATTTGGTGGCCATTGTACCGTAGGTAATGATGTGTGCCACTTTCTCCTGTCCGTATTTCTCGGTTACCCAGCGCAACACCTCTCCGCGGCCATCATCATCGAAGTCCACATCGATATCGGGGAGAGAGATACGGTCGGGGTTCAGGAAACGCTCGAACAGCAGGTCGTACTGAATGGGGTCAATCTTGGTAATGCCCAGGCAGTAGGCAACGGCAGAACCGGCGGCCGAACCACGTCCGGGGCCTACCCATACGCCCAGTTTGGAGCGGGCGGCATTGATGAAGTCCTGCACGATGAGAAAGTAGCCCGGGAAACCCATGGTCTTCATGATGTAGAGCTCGAACTTGAGTCGTTCCTGCACTTCTTCACTGAGCGGGTCGCCGTAAAGTCGTTTGGCACCGTCGAAGGTCAGTTTGGCCAGATAGTCGGCTTCCAGTTTGATACGGTAGAGCTTGTCATATCCGCCCAGACGCTTGATTTTGGCTTTGGCGGCTTCTTCATCGAGCACTACGTTACCGTTTTCGTCCTGTGTAAACTCGTCGAAGAGGTCTTTTTCGGTCAGGCGTTGGCGATATTCGGCTTCTGTACCAAACTCTTCGGGAATGGCAAAGGTAGGCATGATGGGCGCATGGTCGATGGAATAGTATTCCACCTTGTCCAGTACTTCCAGTGTGTTGGTCAGTGCTTCGGGAATGTCGGCAAACAACTGGTTCATTTCGGCTTTTGTCTTCATCCATTCCTGTTTGGTATAAAGCATGCGCTTGGGGTCGTCCAGGTCTTTGCCGGTGCTGAGGCAAATCAGACGGTCGTGTGCCTCGGCGTTCTCTTCGTCTACAAAGTGGACGTCGTTGGTACATATTACCTTGATATTGTATTTCTTGGCCAGCTCCAGAATATAGGCGTTGGCTTTTTGTTGCATGGGGTAGGCTTCGTGGTTGGCACGCGGCACGGTGGCTTTATGGCGTTGCAACTCCAGGTAGTAGTCCTCGCCAAAGAGATTCTTGTACCAGCGCACGGCTTCCTCGGCTTCTTCCAGCTGGTCGTTGATAATCTTTTTGGGAACCTCGCCACCGATGCAGGCCGAGCAGACTATAAGTCCCTCATGATACTTCTCCAGTTCGCTGCGGTCGGTACGCGGACGCATGTAGTAGCCTTCGGTCCAGGCATGCGATACGAGCTTGATGAGGTTATGGTATCCTTTTTCGTTCTTTGCCAATACAATAAGGTGCCAGCCGCTCTGGTCGGATTTGCCCTCTTTCTTGTCCATGCTGCGGCGTGCCACATACATTTCGCAACCGATGATTGGCTTGAAAAGCTTGGCTTCCGCCTCTGCTATTTTGGCTTTGCATTCCGCAATCTTGGCTTCCTTGCCCTCTTCGGTGTTGCTTTCGTCTTCCAGTGCGGCCAGTGCTTTCTTCAGGTCTTTGATTTCACCTTTCGGACCACTGTTCTTTTTGTTGACGTAGTTGGTGAATTCCTTGATGCCAAACATGTTGCCATGGTCGGTGATGGCAATACCCTTCATTCCGTCTTTCATGGCTTTGTCCACCAGCTTGCTGATGCTGGCCTGTCCGTCGAGCAAAGAGTACTGGGTGTGTACGTGCAAATGAACAAAATCGTGCATAGAATTATTATTAGTAAAAGAGTGGATAAAAGTACAACCAATGCAGTATTTGGCAAAAAATAATCACTAAAAAGTTGCTTAAGACCGCTTTTCTCTTATAAATTCTTGTTTGCTTTTTAAAATAACTCTATTTTTGCAGATATTTTATTCAGGCGTCTGTCAGGATTTGCTAAAGGGCTTGCGAAGGTAGTAATCTGCGTTTCTGGATTATCCGGCAGTCGCTAATATATTACGATACATGAACCGTTTAAAAAAGATAAAGAAGATACGATTGCATCGCGAGGGTACTCATACGCTGATATGGGGCTTCCTGCTGTTGCTGGCCATTAATTTGCCGCTCTATTTTGCCGTAGAGTGTAAGATTCCGTTTTATGTTGTAGCTGTCATCAGTCTGGTGGTCTACGGCATAATGGTCAATTTCTTCCGTTGCCCTATACGCTTGTTTGGCAAGGACACGGAGAAGGTGGTTGTAGCACCTGCCGATGGAAAGATTGTAGTGGTGGAGGAAGTGGAGGAAAACGAATATTTCCACGAACGCCGCATCATGGTATCTATCTTCATGAGTCTGGTGAATGTGCATGCCAACTGGTATCCGGTGGACGGAACCGTGAAGAGCGTGAGCCATCAGAATGGTAAATTCATGAAAGCCTGGCTGCCCAAGGCCAGTACGGACAACGAACGCTCTACTGTCGTGATAGAAACTCCCGAAGGAGTGGAAATCATGGCCCGCCAGATAGCCGGAGCCATGGCGCGACGGATTGTGACTTATGCCGAGCCGGGCGAAGAATGCTACATAGACGAGCACATGGGCTTCATTAAGTTTGGTTCGCGTGTGGATGTCTTCTTGCCACTGGGTACGGAAGTGCTCGTAAAACTGGGACAACAGACTACCGGCAATCAGACCGTGATAGCCAAATTAAAATAATTGAATCATTATGGCAAACTGCATTACCCGCCATATTCCCAACACACTGACATGCCTGAACTTGTTTTCGGGCTGTATTGCCACTGTCATGGCCTTTGAAGCAAACTACAGCCTGGCACTCTTGTTTATTGTTATAAGTGCGGCGTTTGATTTCTTCGACGGCTTGGCTGCCCGTGCGTTGGGGGCACATTCGGTCATTGGCAAGGATTTGGATTCGCTGGCCGATGATATCAGTTTCGGCGTGGCACCGTCGGCAGTTGTCTTCTCACTATTGTCCGAGATGTGGGCTGGGGAAAGCGGTATAATGGCTTATCTGCCCTATTTGGCGTTTCTGATAGCAGTCTTTTCAGGGCTGCGCCTGGCCAAGTTCAACAATGATACCCGTCAGACCACTTCTTTCATCGGGCTGCCCGTTCCTGCCAACGCTTTGTTTTGGGCTTCACTGGTAGTCGGCCTGCACGATTATTTGGTATCCAGTGTACATCCACTGCTGTTGTTGGTACTGGTTTGCCTGTCGTCATGGTTGCTGGTGTCTGAGATTCCCATGTTCTCGCTGAAGTTCAAGAACCTTTCGTGGAAAGACAACAAGGTGAGCTTCATCTTCCTGCTTGTGTGCATCCCGTTGCTGGCCATTTTGCACATACCGGGTATTGCCGCAGCCATCGTATGGTATATCTTGATTTCATTGCTCACCGGCAAGAGAAAGTAAATCTGCGGTTGCCAGTGGGCGTCGTATTTTTTTTTAATAGAAAACTACATGTTACATTTCATAGGTTTCATTTTTATTCTTGTCCTTGCCATATTGTTGATAGGACTGTCGTTGATAGCCGGTTTCATCAGCCGTCTGTTTGGCGGTAGCAAGCATGGCTCCGGCTGGAGGGTATATACCACCGGCCGACAATCGAATGCCGGCAGCGGACAGTCGGCACAATCTTCCTCAACCGGTAAACTGCATGAACCGGACGGTGGCAACAAACGGAAGAAAGTGTTCTCGGACGACGAAGGCGAGTACGTCGATTTTGAGGAAGTCAAGGACTGAGCCAGTCTTTGGATTTGAAACGTCTTTTCATCTTAGATTGGCAGGCAAGAATCTTTTCCACTTGCCTGTTTTAGTTTCACCATCACTATGGAGGTTTCTCCTGTTGGAAGTTTCACGCTTTCACAACCAGAGATAACGGCTTGTTTATCAAAGGAAAATGGTGAAACATTCCCTCTCTTGATAAGTTTCACGGCTGCGTTTTGCATCCGTATTGCGTGTATGCGCCCGGATGGTGTCATCCCGCACCTGATGCGGGAACTCAGTAGGTACCTGTCGTGCCGCTTCTTATTCCTTATGGATATCGTAAAAATCTGATGAACATGCTTTTACAGTGAAAGATACCGATGCGGTGAAAATTGAAGCCGTACAAGTATGCTGTCAGAAAAAAAGCAGAACGCAAGGACTGTGAAACTGCTTCCAACCGTGAAGTTTCACCGTAATATGTTCAATATTAGCCATCTGTCAGTCAATGTGAAAGGGTGAAACTTCATCACGGAAAAAGAAATTTTGCAGGAGACAGATACCTGGTTTGCGTTCTTAAAGATGGATTTGAGCCGGCTAAAGAGGTACTTGGTAATCGTAAAGATGGATATTATCTTGCCTGAGTGCGTTATGGCAGGCAGATAAAGACAAGGATACTTGTGAATCGAATATGGGTGTAGGAATTTGTCTTGATAGCAGTTAACTGCTATCGACCAAGCAGTGTACTCGCAGCGCGATAGTAGTCCACTGCCAGCACGATAAGTCTTAACTGCTAATCCGATGGAAATAGACTGTGGTCAGCAGGAGTGCCTGCGCTTGGCAAAAAAGGTCTTCATCAGCGTGGCGCATTCGTCGGCCATGATGCCGTCGGTCACTTCCGTCTTGGGATGCAGTGCGTTGGGGGCATAGCGCTGGTAGCCCCTCTTCTCGTCGCGTGCACCAAACACCAGTCGCTTGGTCTGCGCCCAGGCAATGGCCCCGGCACACATCACGCACGGCTCTACCGTGACATACAGCGTGCATTCATTCAGATATTTGGCTTCGATGTGGTTGGCTGCGGCCGTGATGGCCTGCATTTCGGCGTGGGCGGTGACGTCGTTCAGCGTTTCTGTCAGGTTGTGGGCACGGGCAATGATGCGGTCCTTGCATACTACTACGGCTCCTACGGGCACCTCGCCGCTGTCGGCGGCCTTTTGGGCTTCCTGCAATGCTTGTTTCATGAAATAACTGTCGTCCACGGTCGTTTCTTTTTATCTGTTGGTAGGGGAAGGTTTAGTAGGGTTGTGCGGAAGTTGTATGTGCGTTCTCCTGAATGCTCCTGCTCATTTCCTGGACTGGCAACCGCCATTCAGCGGCGCATGTCGTGTTCGCCAAACAGGGTAGGATAGTCGTCGGCCATCTTCTGGTGGATAAACATGAGCACAGTCTCCCTCAGCCAGCGCGATTTGTTGCTAATCTTGTATTTGCTCAAGTATCGGTCAACAATCCGCATCTCCTCCTCGCTCATCAGGCAAACAATCCGTTGCTTGCGCTTGGGCATCTGTGGGGTGTCTTTCACACACGTTTTATCTCTCTTTCGCATAATCTTCTGCAAAAATAGTCTTACTTCGTTAAATTCAAACAATAAAAACTGTATTTTTGTCTGTTGCGAGCGCAAAAAGCGCTTGTAAGCATGGACCAAGACTGACCAATAACAACATTGCAAGAATATGTCTGCACACAATGAACTGGGGAAGGCCGGCGAGGACGCGGCTGTAGAGTGCCTGGCTGCCAAGGGATACACCATATTGGAGCGCAACTGGCGGCGCAACAAGCTGGAGCTTGACATCGTGGCCTTCAAGGACGGCGTGATAGTGGTGGTGGAGGTGAAGACGCGGCACAATACGGACTACAACGAGCCGCAGGATGCCGTGGACGAGAAGAAAATACGCCACATCGTACGTGCTGCCGATGCTTACCTGAAGACTTGCGAGGTGGAGGGCGATGTACGTTTCGACATCATCACTGCCGTGGGCGAGGAGGGAAATTTCCGTGTGGAGCACATCGAGGATGCCTTTTATCCGCCGCTGTTCTGAACGGAGGGCTGAGTGTGCCGATTCTTTGATTGTGTGAAATTTTTTTTTTGATAACGATAGAATTATGAATGTTGAAGCTGCGCGCGAATATTGCCTGAGCAAGAAGGCGGCTACGGAGTGTTTGCCCTTCGACGAATATTCGCTCGTGATGAAAGTCATGGGTAAGATGTTTGCCGTGATAGATTTGGAGAGTGCCAACCACATTGTGCTGAAGTGCGACCCGGAGCGTGCACTCGATTTACGCGAACGCTATGAGGCCATAGACGGAGCGTGGCATTTCAACAAGAAATACTGGAACCAGGTGGCTTTCGACGGCGATGTCGACGACAAGCTGATATACAGTTTGATAGATCACTCCTACGACGAAGTGCTGAAGAAGTTCACCCGTAAAATGCGTAATGAATATGAAGCCATACCCTGAAGATTTTCCCTATCCGTTGATTGTGCTTGACGAAACGGATTCTACCAACCGCTACATTATACAGTATTGTGAGGAACGTGCCGACCAGGTGCCCGAGTTTCTGACCGTTGTCTCCGAATTTCAGTCGGCAGGCAAGGGACAGCGTGGCAACCATTGGGAGGCCGAGGACGGCAAGAACCTGCTGTTCAGCTACGTGCTGCACCCGCTCTTTCTGGAAGCACGCCGTCAGTTCCTGCTTTCGCAGATAGCTTCGCTGGCCGTAAAGGAGGCCCTCGACAAGTTGGTGGACGGCATCAGCATCAAGTGGCCCAACGACGTGTACTGGCACGACAAGAAGATATGCGGCATGCTGATAGAAAACGACTTGCAGGGGCATTTCATCGGCCGTTGCATTCCGGGCATCGGCATCAACGTCAATCAGGAAGTTTTTCGCAGCGACGCGCCCAACCCCGTTTCGCTGAAGCAGATAACAGGTCAGGAGCATGACCGTGCTGCTCTTCTGCTCGACGTCCTTCGCATTGCCGACGGTTATTACCGCCGCTTGCGCGACGGCGGACAGGAGGCTGCCGACGAGATAGCTCGCTGCTATGCACAGGCTCTCTATCGTCGCGACGGCTTTTATCCTTATCGCGATGCCGGTGGCCGCTTCATGGCCCGCCTGGTAAAGGTGGAACCCGATGGCCGCTTTGTGCTGGCCGATGAAGAGGGACGAATGCGCTCGTACTTGTTCAAGGAGGTGGAGTATCTGATAGAGGGTTAATCTTCCTCAGCCATCGCTATCCCCATCTGTTTCATCAGGAAGCAGGCATTCATGTTCTGAGCCACCCCTTCACGCATGTGGTAGGAGAAAGTCAGGTGGTTGTTGGTGATGTCGGCTTCGAAGCAGTAGTTGCGTATGTGGTCGGGGAACTGCTGGCGCAGCGAGCCCAGCATCAGGTCGTGGGTGGCTATGATGCCGTTGGCTTTCAGCTTCATGAACTGCTTGACGAGTGCCAGCGAACCTTTCTGCTTGTCCATGGAGTTGGTGCCTTTCAGTATCTCGTCGAGGATGATGAACAGTTCCTCGCCGGCTTGCAGCTTGTCGATGATGAGTTTCAGACGCTTCAGCTCGGCAAAGAAGTATGATTCGTTGTCGGTCAGCGAGTCGGTGGTGCGCAGGCTGGTGATGAGCTGTGCGGGATAGAGCTGCATGGATGTGGCACATACCGGTGCGCCTACGCATGCCAGCAGGTAGTTGACGCCGATGGTGCGCAGGTAGGTGCTCTTGCCGGCCATGTTGGCGCCAGTGATGATGGTGAAGGCCGGACGGCCGGTCATGTCGATGTCGTTCCTTACACAGCGGTCGCGCTCCATCAGCGGATGTCCCAGTGCCCGGGCCTGTAGCCTGAAGTCGTCTTTGCCGATGTCGGCACGGCTGAGCAGGGTGGGATAGGTGTAGTCCGGGTAGTTGTAGGCAAAGGTGGCCAGAGAGTTCAGGGCGTCCATCTCGGCGATGGCTTTGAGCCATTGCGGCAGGTTGGAGGCGTATTCTTCCTTCCAGGCCTCGATGCGCATCATCTGGCGCAGCTCCCAGAAAAACAGTCCGTTCAGCACTACGTACATGAACATGTTGTTGCGCTGGTCCAGCTCGTTCATGAGCTGGCTGAGTCGTCTGATGGCAAGCGACGCTTTCTGTTGCTTGTCGCCTCCTATGTTGTTTTTGATTTGCTGCAGCAGGTTGCTCTTCATGGGTTGTTCTTCCATGACGTGGAGCAGGCGGGCGTATGTACCCAGTATTTGCAGCTTCTTGCCGTAGAGGGCCTGCATCTTGCTCACCTTACCGGTGAAGCAGAAGCCGGCACTGACAAAGCATACCCAAAGTAGTCCCCAAAGGGTGCCCGGCATGACACCACATGCCACCAGTATCAGGCACAGCGCATTGATGCCCGTCACTACAGGGGGCAACACGCGCAGCAGGCGGTAGCGGCGGAATACGCTGGGACTCTCTGTCCAGGCACGCAGTTCGGCCTCATCGGCGGCTTTGCCCTTGTGCAGCAGGCCTGTGATGCGGAAGTGTTGCCGGAAGTCCAGTTCGGCTGACAGCTCCTTTACCGCTTCTTGCCGTTGCTTGATGCTTTCTTTGTCTTTCAGGTGCTGATCGAGCCAGGCTGCCAGCTTGGCCCGGCCGGGTTGCGTGCAGGTGCGGTTGATATATTGGAAGAGCGAGTGCGGGCCAAAGACATCCAGGTCGTAGGAATACAGGTGGCTCGGGTCAGCGAACTTGGCACCGTCGTCGAACTTGTCAAAGCGATAGTCTATGGCGTCGGCTTCCTGACGGTTGATTTCCATCTTCTTCTCTATATAGTCTTTCCGGCCGAACAGGCGGTTATGGTATTTGACAAGCAACAGGAAGGGCAGCAGCGTGACCAGCACAATGCCCATAAGCACTGCCCAGCTCTCGGCTCTGAAATAGATGAGCCCTGCCACGCCTGCCACAAACAGCAGCAGCCTGAGCATGCTGGTACGGTAGATTTGTTGCTGTACTTTGTTCAGCTTGGCCGTTGCCTCGTCAATCAGGCGCAGGTAGTTGTTTCTGATGTCGTCTATATTGTTCATTATTGAAATACGGTTGTTTGTTTTTCCCTTGTTTTGTCGGACAAATATACAATTTCTCTACATGATGTTTGCCTGTTAAGGATAAAAACTGTACCTTTCGCACTCTAAAAAACGAACAGTCGATTATGAAGAAAGTCTGGCTTTTGGGAATTGCGGTTCTGCTGGCAGCCTTGCCGTGTGCCGCACAGCAAATCATGTACTCCAATCTGCGCGATTTGCAGGAAGGGCGGGGCGATACCGTCAGCATCCTGCGGGTGGAGAAGCGCTCTAAGAACCAAATCCTGCTGATGGGCGGTGCCGACTATCGCATTGAAGCAATCGAAAATCCCGGATTGTCGCGCTACTTGCGCAAGCGGTGCTATGCTGTGCAGGTAGACTCGGACCTTTATGTCAATTGCCGGAAGATGCGCTACAAGCGTTATCGTTTCGGCAACTGGTATGCTCCCGTCTTGCGGGTGGGCGACCGCTATTATTTCCGTGCACAGCCGTTGGGACAGGTAGCCGCCAGCACGGCCACGCCTGCCGATGCCACCAAGCTGGGAGGCGAAGTGGGCGATGCCATTGCCGCCTCGGCACTGGTGAGCGCACGTGTCTATTATGATCTGGACTTGCAGACTGGGCGTGCCGAGTTTATTGGCAAAGACCGCATGATGGAGCTGCTGGACGGTTATCCTGAATTGCAGGAGAAGCTGAAGGCAGAGAACAGCGAATCGGCCGAGGTGATGGAGCCTTATCTCCGTGGCATGACGTCGGGCATCTTGCAGAAGCAGGTGTTTGAGGGTGTTATTTCGGACGATGTATGTCAGGACCGTCTCTACAGGCTTGAGGTGCGTACTTTTGAACACGCCACAGACGATGGCGGCTTCATACTGACCCTGACTTGTCCAGGCAAGGACGGTGCCGACGACGTAGTGACTACCTACCAGGGACGCCGCCGGGTATTGCGCAACAATATCAATGGCCGTGAACGCGTGGTGTGGCAGATGCTTTGCGACGACGGCAAGTTCCTTTTCAATTTCTTCAGAGAAAACGAGCAAACCCTCGTCCTGATGGGCAAGAACCTGGAGCCTATCAGCCCCAAGGCAAACTATAGCCTGAAGTTGCAGAAATAGAAAGGAAAAAATTTTTTTCAGATTTGTCGTTTTTCCCAATTCTTTCCCGAATCGCTCTTTTACTTTGCACTATCAAAACGAAAATTCAAGAACAAATATTCATTAAAAAAATCAAGCCTTATGAAGAAGTTATTCCTTTTGTTAGTGTGTGTGTTTACGATGCAGTCGATGATGGCCGATAACGACAAGCCCATTGCATTCAACCAGTTGCCCGCAGCAGCTCAGCAGTTTGTCACCAAGTACTTCCCCAACGCGAAGGTAGCCTTCAGCAAAATGGAGAGCAAGCTGTTTGGCAGTACGTACGACGTAGTGTTCATCAATGGTGACCAGCTGGAGTTTGACAAGCAGGGCGAGTGGACCGAAATCAACTGTAAACATCAGTCTGTGCCCGAAGCCGTAGTTCCGGCACAAATCAAGCAGTTCGTTTCTTCTAACTATCCCGATGCCAAGTTTCTCAGCATAGAGCGCGACCGTGATTCTTACGAAGTGAAACTTTCCAACTTCTGGGAAATCAAGTTTGACAAGAAGTTCAATGTGATAGACATGGACAGCGACGATTAAGTTTCGCCTCTTTTGACCGGCAGTAAAGACCGGTGATATTCCGAATAAAAACTCCGACCGTGAACGATCCACCTCTTTGGAGGAAAGCGTTTGCGTTCGGAGTCTTTTTTTTGTTTCAGTCCACTGAAACTACAGTTTCTCCGGTTGGGAACAAAAGTTTCTTCGGACTGAAACTCCTGTTCCTGTCCAGTGGAAACGGGCAATGCTCCACCGGTCAGGCGTTAGCGGCAGGTACTTGGGGCAATGGGCTTGGACGGGGATGGCAGGGCGGGTTTGTGTGGACATGGCGGGTGGTTGGTTCTTTCCTGTCTGTGAGTGCTGAATCGGGCAGGCATGTACAGCGGCTTCCTGGGTGGGTGCCGGTTGTGGGACGAAAGGGACGAATCTTTCTTTTTGATAAATAAACCCGCTTAATATTGCGAATATCAGGAATATTTTCTATATTGCGGCAATGTTTGACGGCCTTTGGCTGGCAAATTGTAACCTTCTTATCCGAAAATACCATGGAGATAACTTTAAGCAAAACACTGCCCCCTTATCCCACCTTTGTAGAGGGCATCAGGCGGGCTCCCGACCGTGGCTACACGCTTGACGAAGCACAGACGGCTACGGCGCTGAAGAATGCCCTGCGCTACATTCCCCGTGAACTGCACGAGCAACTTGCACCCGAATTTCTGGAAGAACTCCGTACCCGCGGCCGCATCTACGGCTATCGCTACCGGCCGCAGGGCGACCTCAAGGCAAAGCCCATCGATGAATATCGGGGCAAATGCGTGGAGGGAAAGGCCTTCCAGGTGATGATTGACAACAACCTGTCTTTCGACGTGGCTCTCTATCCGTACGAACTGGTGACTTATGGTGAAACCGGACAGGTGTGCCAGAACTGGATGCAATATCGCCTTATCAAGATGTATCTGGAAGAGCTGACGCAAGACCAGACACTGGTGGTGGAGAGCGGCCATCCGCTGGGACTCTTCAAATCTCACCCCGAGGCGCCGCGCGTCATCATTACCAACGCCTTGATGGTGGGCATATACGATAATCAGGAAGACTGGCATACGGCCATGCAGCTGGGTGTGGCCAACTACGGGCAGATGACGGCCGGAGGCTGGATGTACATCGGTCCGCAGGGCATCGTGCACGGCACGTTCAACACCCTGCTCAATGCCGGACGCCTGAAGCTGGGCATTCCGCAGGATGGCGACCTGGCGGGGCGTCTGTTTGTCTCTTCCGGCCTGGGCGGCATGAGTGGCGCACAGCCCAAGGCAGCCGTAATGGCAGGCGCGGCAGCTATCATTGCCGAGGTCGATGCCTCGCGCATTGAGACCCGCCACAGTCAGGGCTGGGTGCAGAAAGTCACCGACTCCATCCCCGAAGCCTTTGCCTGGGCACAGAAGGCCATGAAGCATGGAGAACCGTTGTCAGTGGCCTACCATGGTAACATTGTTGACTTGCTGGAGTATGCCGTGCGCGAAGGCATCCGTCCCGACCTGCTTTCCGACCAAACTTCCTGCCATGCTGCCTACGACGGCGGTTATTGCCCCGCAGGCCTTACCTTTGAAGAGCGCACCCGGCTGCTTCATGAAGATGCTCCGCGTTTCCGTCAGCTGGTCGACGCATCGCTTGAGCGTCACTACCGGGCTATCAAGCAGCTTGTCGAGTGGGGTACTTACTTCTTTGATTATGGCAATTCCTTCATGAAGGCCGTCTACGATGCCGGCGTCAAGGAGATAGCACGCGGCGGCAGCGACAAGAACGGTTTCATCTTCCCCAGCTACGTGGAAGACATCATGGGGCCCGAACTCTTCGACTACGGCTACGGTCCCTTCCGCTGGGTGTGCCTCAGCGGCAAGCACGAGGACCTGGTGAAGACCGACCATGCCGCCATGGAGTGCATCGACCCCACACGTCGCGGACAGGACCTGGACAACTACAACTGGATTCGCGACGCCGAGAAGAACAACCTCGTGGTAGGTACTCAGGCACGTATCCTCTATCAGGATGCCGAAGGACGTCTGAAGATTGCCCTGCGCTTCAATGAAATGGTGCGCCGCGGCGAGGTTGGCCCCATCATGCTGGGACGCGACCACCACGATGTCAGCGGTACTGACTCTCCTTTCCGCGAGACGGCCAACATAAAGGACGGCAGCAACATGATGGCCGACATGGCCGTGCAGTGCTTTGCCGGCAACTGTGCACGGGGTATGAGCCTCGTGGCGTTGCACAACGGTGGCGGCGTAGGCATAGGAAAGGCCATCAACGGTGGCTTTGGCATGGTGTGCGACGGCTCCGAACGTGTCGACCGCATCTTGCGTTCGGCCATGCTCTGGGATGTGATGGGCGGTGTGGCCCGCCGTTCGTGGGCACGCAACAGTCATGCCATGGAGACGGCCGGAGAATTCAACCGTACGCATGCTGAGGGCTATCATATCACGATGCCTTATCTGGCGGATGAGGAGTTGATTAGGAACCTCACTTCCACTCCTTCTTCCGACGAAAGAGAGTAATCCTTTTCTTCAATCAGAATACTAATTCGCCTTCGCCCATTCAGCCTCTTTCGTTGGAAGAAGGGGCAGGGCTGAGGCATATAATATATAATGTATATGAACAGAATCATGGAATGCGTCCCCAATTTCAGCGAAGGACGCGACTTGCAGAAGATAGACCAGATAGTAGCTCCCTTCAGAGCCAGACAGAACGTGAAGTTGCTGGACTATAGCAACGACGAAGACCACAACCGCCTGGTGGTGACCGTAGTTGGCGAACCCGAGGCACTGCGCGAGGCGGTGCTCGAAGCCATTGGTGTGGCCGTGAAGCTCATCGACCTCAACCATCATCAGGGGCAGCATCCCCGCATGGGTGCGGTAGACGTAGTGCCATTCATTCCTATCCGCGGCGTGACGATGGAGGAAGCCATCGCCCTGTCCAAGGAAGTGGGAGCAGAGGTTGCCAGCCGTTATAATCTGCCCGTTTTCCTCTATGAGAAGTCAGCCACGGCTCCCCATCGCGAGAACCTGGCTGCCATCCGCAAGGGTGAGTTTGAAGGCATGGCCGAGAAAATAAAGCTGCCCGAATGGCAACCCGACTTTGGCCCGGCCGAGCGTCATCCTACTGCTGGCACGGTAGCCATTGGTGCCCGCATGCCGCTAGTGGCCTATAACATCAACCTCTCTACGCCCAGTCTGGAGATAGCCCACGACATAGCCAAGAAGATTCGCTTTATTGGTGGCGGCCTGCGCTATTGCAAGGCCATGGGCGTGGAACTGAAAGAGCGGGGCATCACGCAAGTCTCCATCAACATGACCGACTATACCCGTACTGCCCTCTACCGTGCCTTTGAGCTGGTACGCATCGAGGCGCGTCGCTACGGCGTCAGCATCGTGGGTAGCGAAATCATTGGCCTGGTGCCGATGGAAGCACTGATAGATACGGCTTCTTATTACCTGGGACTGGAGAACTTCTCCATGCGGCAGGTACTCGAAGCGCGTATTATGGAAGAATAAGAATGTGTGGGGTATGGACACCTGTCCTGTACCCGGTTAATAGATAGATTATGGCAGAAAACCTGATATTATTCAATGCCCGCCTTGTCACTCCGTTGGGGACTACCGCCCGGAAGGGCAAGGAGATGGCCGAACTGATGGTGATGGACAATGCTACGGTGGAGGTGACCGACGGGCTCATCACCTACGTCGGCCCCAGTCGTGGCGAGGAGCGTGACGGTTACTATCGCCGCTACTGGCACTACAACGCACGCGGCCGCTGCTTGCTGCCCGGTTTTGTCGACTCGCACACGCACTTCGTGTTTGGCGGCGAGCGTGCCGAGGAGTTTTCGTGGCGGCTGAAGGGCGAGAGCTACATGTCCATCATGCAGCGTGGAGGAGGCATCGTCAGCACGGTCGGTGCTACGCGTGCCTGCAACTTCATACAGTTACGCAATAATGCCGAGACTTTCCTGAAGCGCATGAGCCTCATGGGGGTAACCACCGTTGAAGGAAAGAGCGGCTACGGACTGGACAAGGAAACGGAGCTGATGCAACTACGCGTGATGCACAGCCTGGCCAACGACGAACGCCGCCGGGTGGACGTCGTGCCCACCTTCCTTGGCGCGCATGCCGTGCCGGCTGAGTATGCGGGGCGGACGGACGAGTACGTGGACTATCTGATACGCGAGGTGATGCCTTGCGTGGTGAAGAACGGACTGGCCGAGTTTTGCGACGTCTTCTGCGAGCAGGGAGTCTTTTCCATCGAGCAGTCGCGCCGCCTGCTGTTGGCTGCCCGGCAGATGGGACTGGCTCTGAAGCTGCATGCCGATGAGATTGTGCCGCTGGGCGGTGCCGGACTGGCTGCGGAGCTGGATGCCGTATCGGCCGACCACCTGCTGCATGCTTCCGATGCCGACATCCGTGCCATGGCCGAGCATGGAGTGGTGGCTACGCTGCTGCCGCTTACCGCTTTTGCCCTGAAAGAACCGTACGCCCGTGGACGGGAAATGATAGACGCCGGCTGTGCCGTGGCTTTGGCCACCGACCTCAATCCCGGCAGCTGCTTCTCCGGTTCCATTCCGCTTACGTTTGCCCTGGCCTGCATCTACATGAAGATGAGTATCGAGGAGGCCATTACTGCCCTGACGCTGAACGGGGCGGCAGCCCTGAACCGTGCCGACCGCATAGGCAGCATCGAGGTAGGCAAGAAGGGTGACTTTGCCTTGCTCAATACGCCGAACTATCATTTCCTTCCTTACTATATAGGCATGAACTGCGTGCAGACCACGGTGAAGGAAGGAGTGCTCTATCCGGCAGGTTAAACTTCGACCTCCAGAGAATAAATAAGAAACTATAACCCATAAAAAACTAATACCATGTTGACTGAATTGACTGTAAAAGATTTCTTGAACAAAGTGGCCGGCAGCGACCCCGTGCCCGGCGGTGGCAGTATCGCCGCTCTCAACGGAGCCATTGCCTCGGCTTTGGCGGCCATGGTGGCCAACCTGACCATAGGAAAGAAAAACTATGCCGACTGTGAGGAACTGATGAAGCAGATAGCCGAACGTGCCGCAGGGCTGAAGGAAGAGTTTGTGGCCGATGTGGACCGCGACTCCGAAGCCTACGACCGTGTGTTTGCCTGCTTCAAGATGCCCAAGGCAACCGATGAGGAGAAGGCTGCCCGCAGTGCTGCCATACAGGAAGCCACCAAGTTTGCAGCACAAGTACCTATGGAAGTGGCCCGGCGAGCCTACGGGCTGATGGATACCATTGCCCAGGTAGCCCGGAAGGGCAACCAGAATGCCGTGACCGATGCCTGCGTGGCCATGATGGCTGCCCGCTCGGCCGTGCTGGCCGCATTGATGAACGTGCGCATCAACCTCGGTTCATTGAAGGACAAGGAGTTTGCCCTGGCCATGCAGGCTGAGGCCGACGGACTGGAGCAGCAGGCGCTGGCTAAGGAAAAGGAATTGTTGGACGAAATTAACCGTACGTTGCGAGTATGAAAAACGTGTATTACATAGGCTCCGGCGAGCTCACCTTTGAGCTCATCGAGCGCATCATCAACGAGAACCTGAAACTGGAACTCTCTCCCGAGGCCAAGGAGCGCATACAGCGTTGCCGCGACTACCTGGACAAGAAGATTGCCGAGTCGTCCGAACCCCTTTACGGCATCACCACGGGCTTCGGCTCGCTGTGCAACAAGAACATTTCGCCCGACGAACTGGGCACCTTGCAGGAGAACCTCATCAAGAGCCACGCCTGCAGCGTAGGCGAGGAGATACGCCCGGTGGTGGTGAAGCTGATGATGCTGCTCAAGGCTCACGCCCTCTCGCTGGGACACAGCGGCGTGCAGGTCATCACCGTGCAGCGCATACTGGACTTCTTCAACAACGACGTCATGCCCATCGTCTACGACCGTGGCTCGCTGGGTGCCTCGGGCGACCTGGCTCCGCTGGCCAACCTCTTCCTGCCGCTTATCGGCGTGGGCGACGTCTATTATAAAGGAAAGAAACGCGAGGCCATCAGTGTGCTCGACGAGTTTGGCTGGGAACCGGTGAAGCTGATGAGCAAGGAAGGCCTGGCCCTGCTGAACGGCACCCAGTTCATGAGCGCCAACGGCGTGTTTGCCATCCTCAAGGCACAGCGGCTGAGCAAGCGGGCCGACCTCATTGCCGCCCTCAGCCTGGAAGCTTTCGACGGCCGCATCGACCCCTTCATGGACTGCATCCAGCAAATCAGGCCCCACCGCGGACAGATAGAGACCGGCGAGCACTTCCGCAAACTGCTGGAGGGCAGCGAACTCATTGCCCGTCCCAAGAAGCACGTGCAAGACCCCTATTCCTTCCGCTGCATTCCGCAGGTGCACGGTGCCACGAAGGACGCCATACGCTACGTGTCCTCCGTGCTGCTGACCGAAATCAACTCCGTGACCGACAACCCCACCATCTTCCCTGATGAGGACCTCATCATCTCCGGCGGAAACTTCCACGGTCAGCCGCTGGCCATCTCCTACGACTTCCTGGGCATTGCCCTGGCCGAGTTGGGCAATATCAGCGAACGCCGCGTGGCGCAGCTCATCATGGGCCTGCGCGGCCTGCCCGAGTTCCTCGTGGCCAATCCCGGCCTGAACTCCGGCTTCATGATACCCCAGTATGCCGCCGCCTCCATGGTGAGCCAGAACAAGATGTACAGCTATCCCGCCAGCTGCGACTCCATCGTGTCGAGCAACGGACAGGAAGACCACGTCAGCATGGGCGCCAACGCCGCCACCAAACTCTTCCGCATCATGGACAACCTGGACCACATCCTGGCCATCGAGCTGATGAACGCCGCCCAGGGCATCGACTTCCGCCGCCCGCTCAAGACGTCGCCCCTGCTCGAACGCTTCCTGCACGACTACCGCAAGGAAGTCCCTTTCGTAAAAGACGACATCGTGATGTACAAGGAAATACACAAGACCGTGGCTTTCCTCAACCGGACGAAGTTTGACTATTGATACCCCGGCGGTCTGCGAACTGACTGGCTATCGCTTAGATACGGATAGAGCGGATGGTGCGGATTTATATATCCGTCCAATCCGCTCTATCTGCGTCTAAGAAGTTATATCATCTGCATTTTTTTTCACAAAACCGCTGGCTTTTCCACTATTATTTTTATCTTTGCCTCATAGCGCGCCACGCACGCGGTAAGGTGCGCGCCACGCACGCGGTAAGGTGCGCATCACGCACTCGGTAAGGTGCGCGTCACGCACGTGGTAAGGTGCGCGTCACGCACGTGGTAAGGTGCGCGCCACGCACGCGGTAAGGTGCGCGTCACGCACGTGGTAAGGTGCGCGTCACGCACGCGAATAAACAATATGTATAACCTTTAAATGAAAGTATTTATGGCAAACGATGACATCAAGTACACACTGAATGTACAGACCGTAGACAATCCGCTGACCGAAGACCCCAAGGACACCCGCTTCGTGCTGGTGAGCAACGGCACGGCCGACTTCGACCGCGTAGTATCGGAAATCATGGCGCTGAACCCCGGCCTGGAGCGCGAGACGGTGGAGGCCGTCATCCGCTTCGAACATAGGGTCATCAAGCGGCTGACGCTGAACGGCATGCGCGTCAGCAACGGACTCTTCTCGGCCGTGGCCTCGCCCAAAGGACGGGGCGGCAGCGCATGGGACCCCGCGGTCAACACCCTCGACATCACCATAGCCCAGGGAGCCGACTGGCGCGAGGCCATACGAAATACGAACATCAACGTGCTGGGGCCGAAGGCGGAGGTGATGTACATTGCCGGCACGCAGGACGCCGCTACGCGCGGCACCGCGGGCGAGGCTACGGCCGGACGTCCGTTCACCGTGACGGGCAACTACCTGAAGGTGGCGGGCACCGACCCGGAGGTGGGCATCTTCCTGGTGGACAGCGAAGGACAGGAGACGCGCGTCACCGAAGACTACTGGGCGGTGAACGAGCCCAAGAAGCTCAGCTTCACCATTCCCGCCGGACTGGCCGACGGTACGTACACGCTGCGCGTCACGACGCAGTTCAGCCGCGGCGGCAGCGCCTTGCTGAAGGAGCCGCGCTCGGTGGAGTGGCCCGTCTATGTGGGCGTGGCGCCCGATGTGCCTTCGGGCGGCGGTGAAGAAGAAGGCGGGGGAGGAAGTATGGGGTAAAGCCTCACCCCGGCAGCCTCTCCCCTCTCCCGAAGGAGAGGGGGGAGGCCATGCGGGCGAAGACAGCGCAGCCGACGGCCACAAGGCCGTCACCCCGCACTTGATGCGGGGCCTAAAGAGGATGGTACACAGATGACACTGATGGGACGGATGACCACAGATAATGACAGACAGCGCAGCCACGGCATAGGAGTCGTGGCTGCGCTGTCTGTCATCCCCTCTGCTTCGGGAGAGGGGATGGGGGAGAGGCTCTTCTTTGTACCCCATCCCCCCTTCGGGGTACTTCCCCTATGTCAGGGGAAGAGGACTTGGCTTTATATCTTGGGCTTTCGCTATATGTAGCGTGCCTTTTTAGGCCCCGCATCAAGTGCAGTCGGCTGCCCTGTCTTCGCCCCCGCCCGCATGGCTCTGCTCCCCTGGGATAGGGGAGCTGCCCGCAGGGCTGAGGGGTACGTTATTCAGCGGCCACTGCTTCCGCCCTCCTCGTCCGCATGGCTCTACTTCTTGGGTGTCAGCCGTGCCGTCCATCCTCCGCCGGGAGCCATCTGGATGTCCAGCTTGTCGGTGGCCTTCAGGGTGCGCACCTCGCGGCGGTAGTCGGTGGCTTCGCGGTCGGCATTGACGCCGTCGGCAAAGATTTCAGCCTCGAACTCGCCTTCGCCCAGGAAGGAGAGGTCGATGGTGCAGCGGCGGGGCGTCCAGTTGGTCATGGCGGCCACGTACCACACGCCGTCCTTGCAGCGGGCCAGGCTGATGTATTCGCCTACCTGGCCGTCGAGGGCTACGGTCTCGTCGAACACCGTGGGCACCTTGGCCATGAAGCTGGTGCATTCCTGCTCCTTGCGGTACTTGCTGGGGCTGTCGGCCAGCATCTGCAGGGGCGATTCGAAGAGGGTGTACATGGCCATCTGGTGTACGCGGGTGCCCTGGCTCATGGGGTGGTCGTTGATGGCGCGGAAGGTGCTGCGCGTGGCGTTGATGGTGGCGCCGGGGGTGTAGTCCATGGGGCCGGTGAGCATGCGCAGGTAGGGTGCGCTGACGTCGTAGCGCGGGAAGTCGTGCAGGGGGTTGCCGCCTACAATGGGTTCCCACTTGGCATTCTCCAGGCCTTTCACGCCTTCGAAGTTGAGGATGTTGGGGTAGGCGCGCTGGATACCGGCGGGCTTGATGCCATGGTAGTCGAGCACGAGGTGATGGTTGGCGGCCAGTTGTGCCAGCTCGTACATGGAGCGGATGACGGGCTGGTCGTCGCGG
The DNA here is from genome assembly GCA_900553815.1 of uncultured Bacteroides sp. Lineage (GTDB taxonomy): Bacteria > Bacteroidota > Bacteroidia > Bacteroidales > Bacteroidaceae > Bacteroides. Next base: position 20,646 of record USEY01000003.1, on the reverse strand, counting down.
TCGAAGAAGTCTACCTTGAAGCCCTTGATGCCCAGCTGGCTGTAGTGGGCGAATGTCTTGTCGGTGTCCTTCAGGGCATTGCGCCAGCTCGACCAGAGGATGATACCCACGCCTTTCTGCTTGGCATAGGCGGTCAGCTCTTCCAGGTTGATTTGCGGGCTGACTTCCATCAGGCTTTCGGGGCTGCTCCAGCCTTCGTCGATGATGATGTATTCCAGCCGGTTCTCGGCGGCAAAGTCGATGTAGGCCTTGTAGGTGGGCGTGTTCATGCCGGCCTTGAAGTCCACGCCGGTCAGGTTGCAGGTGTTCCACCAGTCCCAAGCCACCTTGCCGGGCACAATCCACGAGGTGTCGTCGATGCGGCAGGCGGGAGCCAGTCGCTGTGCCATGTCGTTGTCGGCCAGCTGGGTGTCCTTCTCGGTCACTACGACGGCTCTCCAGGGCAGTGTCTGGCGGACGTCGGTGCGGGCTATGTAGTCGGCGCGGCGGGTGGGCACGAGGTTCAGCCGGTTATATCCGCCAATGACTTCTTCCAGCGGGTAGGGGGCGAAGGTGGCGGTCAGCGCGTTGGGGCGGTCGTTGTTGCGCAGCAGGAACATGCCCGGGTAGTTCTCCACGCCGGCGTCCATCAGCACGGCCTTGCGTCCGTTGCCCAGGTCTACCATCAGCGGGGTGATGGCCAGCGAGTCCTGGGCCATCTGTGAGAGACGGCACTCGTCGTAGTAGGACTCGAAGGAGTAGCAGTAGCGTTCGCCGCCGCGGTTGTCGTTCACGTAAGGGATGAAGGCGGGGTAGTCCTGAGCGAAGTTGAACTCGGCAGTCTCAGCCTCGATGAGCAGCGGTTTGCGCTGTTCCAGGATGAAGCGGTAGGCGGCGCCGTCGTTGTAGGCTCTGAACTCCACGCTGTATCCGCCCTTGCACTTCAGCAGGAGCTGGTTGTAGTGGTCCTCTACTTGGGCCCGCTTGTAGATGGGTGTGGCGAAGGAGGTGTTCACCTCGCGGCGGGTGGCCTTGCTCACCTTGACAGGGTTGCCCAGGGTGATTTCCTTGGCGTTCTTGCGGTCTTCGCGTGCTTTCAAGGCGATGGCCGAGGGCTGGATGACGGTAGCGCCTCCCTGCTCGATGCTCCAGGTCAGGGCTTCGCGGGTGTCGATGCTGATGTTCAGCCGTCCGTCGGGCGAGGTCAGCCGGTAGTCTTGTGCCCAGAGGTTGCCTGCCAGCAGGCAGAAGGCAAGGCCGAGGGCTTGTGTTTTTCTTGATAATGAATGTCTCATAATGTATAGGGTTTTATTAATGTTGTGTGATATTGATGTGCATCAGTTTCCTTGCAGTATGGCGTCTATCTGCTCCAGTTCTTCTTTTGTGAAGTCGATGTGGTGCAGGGCCTGAAGGTTGTCTTTCAGTTGGTCCACCGAGCTGGCGCCGATGATGACGGAAGTCACCAGCTCGTCTTTCAGTGCCCAGGCTATGGCCATTTCAGCCAGTGTCTGCCCGCGTTGCTGGGCCAGCTCGTTCAGGGCTTTTATCTGCGCCAGTGTCTGGGGTGTCAGTGCCGATTCCTTGAGCGAGGCGCCACGGGCCATGCGCGAGTCGGCAGGTATGCCGTTCAGGTAACGGTTGGTCAGTAGTCCTTGTGCCAGGGGCGAGAAGGCGATGAAGCCGGTGCCGTTCTTCCGTGCCTGTTTCAGGATGCCTTCTTTTTCGGGTTCGCGGTTGAAGAGGTTGTACTTGCCTTGGTAGAGCAGGCAGTGCACGTCGCGCTCTTCCAGATAGCGGTAGGCAAATTCGGTATCCTTCTTGGAATAGCGTGACAGGCCTACGTAGAGGGCTTTGCCTTGCTTGACAATGTCGACTAGTGCTTGCAGGGTTTCTTCGATGGGTGTCTGCGGGTCAGGGCGGTGCGTGTAGAAGATGTCCACGTAGTCCAGGTTCATGCGCTTGAGGCTTTGGTCCAGACTGCTCATCAGGTACTTGCGCGAGCCCCAGTTGCCGTAGGGGCCGGGCCACATGTCGTATCCGGCCTTGGTGGAGATGAACAGCTCGTCGCGGTAGGGCATGAACGACTTCTTCATGATTTGCCCGAAGGTCTCCTCGGCCGAGCCGTAGGAAGGACCGTAGTTGTTGGCCAGGTCGAAGTGGGTGATGCCCTGGTCGAAGGCATAATGCGCCATGGCCATGGAGTTGGCCAGCGGGTTGACGTCACCAAAGTTGTGCCATAGTCCCAACGAGATGGCTGGCAGCAGGATTCCGCTCTTTCCACAGCGGCGATATTGCATACGCTCGTTGTAGCGTTGAGGGTCGGGAGAATAGATAGGATTAATCATATTAGTATATAGTATTAGTTTAGAATTGCGTAAAAGTAGTCTATTCCGTTCCTGTCAAGTGGTCGGAATGTTGCAAAAGTAACAAATAAAACGAAAGTGATACTTCTTCATAACATTTTATACAGTAAAAAGATAAAATAGTGTAAAGGCAGCCTAGCCAATTTGACTTATCTTTGCAACAGAAAAGTTTTAGCAGGTTTGTATAGCAGGCTAAAAAACTTCGGGCATACCTTTTTAATATATAATTTAAATACTTCGCTATGAAAGGCAAATTAATCATTATGGCTATGGCAACATGTTTGTTCTCTTGTGGAGACAATAAAAAGGAAGTGTACAAGGACCCGACAGCTCCTGTAGCTGAACGCGTGGAAGACTTGTTGGGACGGATGACCTTGGAAGAAAAAGTGGGGCAGATGAATCAGTTCGTCGGCCTGGAACATATCAAGGCCAACAGTGCCGTGATGACCGTAGAAGACCTGAAAAACAATACGGCCAATGCTTTCTATCCCGGCATCACAGACAAGGAGGTGGCTCAGTGGGCTGAGCAGGGCGTGATAGGTTCTTTCTTGCATGTCATGACACAGAAGGAAGCCAACTACCTGCAATCGCTGGCCATGAAGAGCCGCTTGCAGATTCCTATCCTCTTTGGCATCGATGCCATACACGGCAATGCTTACGCACCCGGAAATACAATCTATCCTACGAATATCAACCTGGCCTGTTCGTTTGATACGCTCATGGCCTACAACATAGCTCGCCAGACGGCTAAGGAAATGCGTGCCATGAACATGCACTGGGCATTTAATCCTAATCTGGAGGTAGCCCGCGATCCGCGCTGGGGCCGTGTAGGCGAAACCTATGGCGAGGACCCGTATCTGGTTTCATTGTTGGGGGTACAGACGGTTAAGGGCTACCAAGGTGATTTGAATGGAACGGATGACGTACTTGCTTGTATCAAGCACTTTGTTGGTGGAAGTGAACCTATCAATGGAACCAACGGTTCTCCGGCAGACCTGTCGGAGCGCACGTTGCGCGAAGTCTTCTTCCCGCCTTTTGAGGCAGGTGTGAAGGCCGGTGCACTGTCGTTGATGACGGCCCACAACGAGCTGAACGGCGTGCCCTGCCACAGCAACGAATGGCTGATGACCGATGTGCTGCGCAAGGAGTGGAACTTCCCCGGTTTTATTGTGAGTGACTGGATGGATATTGAACACATACACGACCTGCACGCTACGGCCGAGAACCTGAAGGAAGCTTTCTACCAATCCATCATGGCCGGTATGGACATGCACATGCACGGGTTGCATTGGAACGAAATGGTGGTGGAACTGGTGAAGGAAGGCCGCATACCGGAGTCGCGCATTGATGAGTCGGTGCGCCGCATCCTGGATGTCAAGTTCCGTCTGGGACTGTTTGAGCATCCCTATGCCGACGAAGATTCTACCAACAACGTCCGCCTCTGCGCCGAACATCGTGCCACGGCTCTGGAAGCCGCACGCAACGGCATCGTATTGCTGAAGAATGAAAACCTGCTGCCGCTCGACGCCTCCAAGTACAAACGGGTGATGGTGACCGGTATCAATGCCGACGACCATAACATACTGGGCGACTGGAGCGCACCCGGTGACCCGGACGACGTGATTACCATACTGGAGGGCTTGAAGATGGTGGCTCCCGACACTAAGTTCGACTTCGTTGACCAGGGCTGGGACCCCCGCAATATGGACCCCAAGAAGGTGGCCGAAGCTGCTGCCAAGGCCCGTACGGCCGACCTGAACATTGTGGTGGCCGGTGAATACATGATGCGTTTCCGCTGGACCGACCGCACTGATGGTGAGGATACCGACCGTTCGGACATCAACCTCGTAGGCCTGCAAAACGAACTGATAGAGAAAGTAGCCGCCTCGGGCAAGCCGACCATTCTGGTACTGGTCAGTGGACGTCCGTTGGGCGTAGAGTGGGCTGCCGAACACCTGCCTGCCATTGTTGAGGCTTGGGCTCCGGGTATGTATGGCGGCCAGGCCGTGGCCGAAATCCTGTATGGCAAGGTCAATCCGTCGGCCAAGCTGGCTGTCACCATTCCCCACAGCGTAGGTCAGCTGCAAATGATTTACAACCACAAACCATCACAATATTTCCACCCCTATGTAGACAACAAGCCCAGCACACCGCTCTTCCCCTTCGGCTACGGTCTGTCTTATACGACTTATAAGTATGAAGACCTGACTTTGGCTCAGAAGGAAATCGGCAAGGACGGTACGGTGGACGTCAGCGTGAAGGTGACCAATACCGGCAATCGCGACGGTGTTGAAATCGTTCAGCTTTACATCCGTGACCGCTTCAGCTGCGTGACGCGTCCGGTGAAGGAACTGAAGGATTTTGCCCGTGTGCCTCTGAAAGCCGGTGAGAGCAAGGTTGTTTCCTTCAAGATTACGCCCGACAAGCTTGCCTTCTATGACATCAAGATGAACAAGATTGTGGAGCCTGGCGAGTTCATTGTCATGGTCGGTTCGTCATCGGCCGACAAGGACTTGCTGAAAGATTCTTTCCAAGTAAAATAGGCGATGGAACCCATCGGAACGCTTCCTGATTCCGGTCTGAAAAGACCGGAACAGGGAGGCGTATTCCCTGTAGCGATGTTTCCTTGAGTGTGTGGCATGATACGTATCTGTTCGTATCGTGTTAACTGTCTTGTTCATATCGCACTAATGTGGGGTATAGTCTGACAACTTTTCTTTCGTCTCTTGTCATGTAGACGGATAATATTATATCAATCCATAGAAACCTTTATACCGGATTTATGAAATACCTTTTCGCTCTCCTTTGGTTCTTGGGCGCAGCCTTGCCTTTTCAGGCACAATCGCTCCGCGAACGGATTCTGATGGACGAGGATTGGCGGTTTGCCTTCGGTAACGCATCTTCGCCCGAAAAAGACTTTGGTTGTGGTACGGAATACTTCAACTACCTGACCAAAGCCGCTTCGATTCACAATGCAGGCCCTTATTCGGATAAGTTCGACGCTTCGTCGTGGAAGCGTGTCGATTTGCCCCACGACTGGGTGGTAGACCTGCCTTTCGACTCGCTGGCCAGCCATAGCCATGGCTACAAGCAGGTGGGCTATAAATATCCCGAGACCAGTGTAGGCTGGTATCGGAAGACCTTTACCGTGCCGCAGGAAGACCTGGGCAAGTACCTCTATCTGCAGTTCGACGGCATCTTCCGCGATGCCCGTGTCTGGCTGAACGGTTTCTACCTGGGCCATGAACCCAGCGGCTATGCCACGCAAGTATATGAAATATCCGACTATCTGAACTACGGCGGGCAGAACCTGCTGACCGTCCGCGTAGACGCCACGCTGGAAGAAGGCTGGTTCTACGAGGGTGCCGGCATCTACCGCCATGTTTGGCTTTGCAAGGCCGCACCGCTGCATGTGGCTCCGTTTGGCACGTTTGTCTACAGCCAGCTGGAGGCACCCTTCAATGAGGCAGAGGTAGTGGTGGAAACTACGGTGGAGAATGCTGGTCTGGAGACTGCCGCTTACAGCCTGAAGCATGTGCTGATAGATGCCGATGGACAGGAAGTGGCCGAGTGCCGGGTAGAGGGTGGTGATCTGTTGCCTCGCAAGCCACACTGCACTACCGGCCGCATGCACGTGTCCAATCCTCATTTGTGGAGCACCGACTCTCCCTATTTATATAAGGTGAAGACCGAGGTCTATGCCGGGCAGCAATTGGTAGACACCTATTTTACTACCACCGGTATCCGCCACATAGCCTTCGATGCCGACCGGGGCTTCTTCCTGAACGGACAGCCGCTGAAGCTGAAAGGCGCCAACATGCACCAGGATCATGCCGGTGTAGGTTCGGCCATTCCCGATGCCTTGCAGCTCTATCGCCTGAAGCAACTGAAATGGATGGGATGCAATGCCTACCGCGCCTCGCACAATCCTATGACGCCCGAAATGCTGGACGCTTGCGACCGTGAGGGTATTCTTGTCGTAGCCGAAAACCGCCTGACAGGTATCAACCGGGAACACATTGACTTGCTGCAACGCATGATAGTGCGCGACCGCAACCATCCCAGTGTCATCCTTTGGAGCGTGGGCAACGAGGAGTGGGGAACCGAATGGAAAGAAACCGGTACTCGCATTGCCGCTACCATGCGCCAGTATTGCCATCGCATAGATCCTACACGCCCCATGACCGCCGCTTCGAGCAGCGGACCGGCTATCCTGATTCCGCTCGATGTGGCCGGCTATAACTATATCCTTCAGAACCCGGTAGAGAAACATCGCCGCGACTATCCCGACCGCAAGGCTTTCGGTTCGGAAGAAACCACGGGCTGCGGTGCGCGCGGCATCTATTATGATGACCTGGAAGCCGGCTACATGAAAGCCCTCAACCGCCAGCCCAATGGTCCCGACAGCCTGCTGAATGCCATAGAGCGCGGCTGGAAGTTCTATGCCGAACGTCCTTACCTGGCTGGTGTGTTTTACTGGACCGGCTTCGACTACCGTGGCGAGCCCAATCCGATGAAGTTTCCCGCCACCGGTTCGCAGTTTGGTGTGCTCGACTACTGCGGATTCCCCAAGGATGAGGCTTACTACCTGAAATCCTGGTGGACCGACGAGCCCGTGCTCCATCTCTTGCCCCACTGGAACCTGCAAGGCCACGAAGGCGAGACGGTAGACATCTGGGCCTATAGCAACTGCGACGAAGTGCAGCTCTATGTCAACGGCAAGGATATGGGGCGCAAGCCGATGCCTGTCAACGGCCATCTGTCGTGGACGGCTATCTACCAGCCCGGCACGCTGAAGGCCGTAGGCTACAAGAACGGCAAGAAGGTGATGACCACCGTAGTTCCTACTACCGGACCGACTGACCGCATTGCTTTGACGGCCGACCGTGACACCATCAAGGCTGATAACCGCGACGTAGCCATTGTTCGTGTGGAATTGCAAGACAAGAAGAAGCGCATGGTGCCTACAGCCTGCAATGAGTTGCTGCTGACCGTGGACGGTCCGGTACGCATTCTGGGTGTGGGCAACGGTAATCCTACTTGGCAAGCGGCCGAACGTCCGACTGATGCCAATGCCCGTACCTTCCGTCTGAAGGCTTTCAACGGACTGGCCCAGGTATTGCTGCAAAGTACCGGTGAAGCCGGGCAGGCTACGCTGACCGTACAGTCGGCCGACGGCATCCGTCCGGCCACGATAACGGTCAACACCGGCTGTAAGGAAGACTAAATAACAGTATAAAAAGGGGGAATATACCGAATATTCCCCCAAAAGTATTCAATTTTCTCCCTGCAACGGCGGGAAAATCCATACTTTTGCCTATCTACTTTTTCACTCTATTCTTAATATATGAAAGATTCTAATTCTGTTATGCGTGAGATAACTCCGTTGTCGGAGCGCGATTGCTTTTATATTGCCGACCGCCGGAAGGCTGAGTTCACGTATCCGATACACTGTCATGCGGAGTGTGAGCTGAACTTCACGGAACATGCGGCCGGTGTAAGGCGCATAGTGGGTGACTCTTCCGAAATCATAGGCGACTATGACCTGGTGTTGATTACCGGTAAAGACCTGGAGCACGTATGGGAGCAGAACGAATGTGCTTCTACCAACATTCGCGAGATTACCATACAGTTCGGGCAGGATTTTGTCGCCGGTGATTGGATTAAGAAGAACCAGTTTGCCAGCATTCACCGTATGTTGGAGCGCGCCCAGTGCGGTCTCTGTTTCCCGGTGCATGCCATTATGAAGGTGTACAACCTGCTGGATAAGCTGGCTTCGGAAGAACAGGGTTTCTATGCCGTGATGGATTTCATGCGCATACTCTACGAATTGTCGTTGTGTGAGGACGCCCGCACGCTCTCCAGTTCATCGTTTGCCAAGATGGAGGTTTATTCGGAGAGCCGCCGCGTACAGAAAGTACAGCGCTACATCAACGAACACTACCGGGAAGAAATCAGGCTGAACACGCTGGCCGACATGGTAGGCATGACTCCCGTCTCCTTCAGCCGTTTCTTCAGACTGCGCACGGGTAAAACCTTGTCCGACTACATTGTGGAAATCAGGCTTGGCTACGCCATCAGGTTGCTGATTGACTCCAGCTGCACCATTGCCGAGATATGCTACGACTGCGGTTTCAACAATCTGTCCAACTTTAACCGCATGTTCAAGCGCAAGAAAAACTGTTCGCCCAAGGAGTTCAGGGAGCGTTACCGCAAGCGGATGCAGGTCATCTGACCTCTGTTTCTTGGAAATTGCTATGAGAAACTAAAAACATTTTATCAGCCATGAAGAAGATATTGTCTTTGTTCTTTTGCCTGCTGTGCACGTTGCTTGTGTCGGCACAGATTCGCGGCAATGAAATCAGGGTGATGGTATCGCCCGACCGTGCAGACTGGAAATACGGTCTGAATGAGAAATGTACTTTCACCGTCAGGGTGCTGAAGGCACAGAATCTGCTGTCCGGTGTGACGGTGGATTATGAACTGGGCCCCGAGATGTATCCCACCGAAACCAAGACCGGCGTGGTGCTGAAGGACGGAAAGCTGACCCTGAAGGGTACGATGAAAACGCCTGGCTTCCTGCGCTGCAAGGTAAAGGCACACGTAGACGGACGGACTTATGAAGGACTGGCCACTGCCGCCTATGCCCCCGAAGAGCTGCGCCCCGTGAGCCAACTGCCCGACGACTTCCTGAAATTCTGGGAAACCACACTGGCCAATGCGCGCCAGACCCCGCTGAACCCCACCATAACCCTGCTGCCCGAACGCTGCACAGAGACATCCAACGTCTACGAAGTCAGCTTTCAGACCAAGGCATGGGGCGGCCGCATGTTCGGCATCCTCAGCGTACCCAAGGCTGAGGGCACTTATCCTGCACTGCTCCGTGTGCCCGGTGCCGGCGTACGGCCTTACAGCGGCGACACCTACCTGGCTCCGGGCAAGGTGATTGTGCTCGAAGTGGGCATACACGGTATTCCCGTCACCATGCAGCAGTCTGTCTATGACAATCTGGCCGCCGGTGCCTTGAACGGATATTGGAATTTCTGCCGAGACAACCGAGACCAGAACTACTACAACCGTGTCATCGTGGGTGCCCTGCGGGCTGTAGACTTCATTTGCTCGCTGCCTCAATTCAACGGCAAGGCACTGGGCGTGACCGGCTCCAGCCAGGGCGGAGCGTTGTCGGTGATTACCGCTGCACTCGATTCGCGCGTTACCTTCTTCGGCGCCGTCCATCCGGCCTTGTGCGACCACGAGGCTTTTCTGAAGAAACGTGCCGGAGGCTGGCCCCACTATTATTATCAGGCCGCACCTACAGACAAGGAGCTGAAAGCCCTGCGCTATTACGACACCGCCAACTTTGCCCGCTGCCTGAAGGCTACCGGATGGTTCAGCTGGGGTTATAACGACGAAGTTTGTCCTCCCACTTCCATGTATGCCGCCTACAACGCGGTGACGGCACCCAAAGAACTTCACCTCTACCTGGAGACCGGACACTACTGGTATCAGGAGCAGTGGGAAGAGTGGCAAGACTGGCTCAGAAAACAACTGGGCCTGTAAATATACACCCATTTCGCACATACGGCGCGCAAGGCAGTGCCTGACGTTTTGACAATTTGTTTTTCCCAATTGCTGAGAATCGCTTATTTCCGTCAGCAGTTGCCCTGCGCGCCGTTTTTTCGATGCCGTGAGGCCTATCTTCTTGTTCTATTGTCGATTATCAGAATCTTTACAGAAAAAAATAGCTCGCCAGTACTCCCTTTTTCCCGTCTTTTCATGTCCTTCGGGGCAGGTCTTAAGACTTTGGACGCGGGCAGTGGATACTTTGCGCGGTAGCAGTTAAGACTTTGCCGGCGAGGAGTCCGGTGCTACCGTTTGCCGAAACGACTGCCCGGACGCTTGAAGTGCATGGTTTTTGCATAAAAATAGAGAAGAACCCCTGCTTCTTGCATATCGTTTGCATGTATATGTAGGAAGCTGCCCGGTAGCTTCTCTATTTTTGCTTTTTCTTCATCAGACATTGTAAGCAAAGATGTCGGTTCTCGGCTTTTTTGTATAGGCATCTGTGCTGTTTGCTTTCTTTTTGTTTGGCGGCGCAGGCTGGCATAGCCTGCGGCTTGTGACCGTACAAAGGCAGTGGCAACAGTTTCATATTATCCAAAATGTGGTGTTTTGGATAAAATAGTGTTAGAAATTCTGCCGGAAAACTTCTTTTTTTGTATTTGAAAAACATAATATATAGTATGAAAAACATCTTCTATTGCTTGCTCCTCGTTTTGTGTTTGGGAGCTTGTACTTCGAAACCGGCCCAGCAAGCTGACGACCCTTTTATCAAGGTGAATGCCGACGGGCAGTTCATTAGAAACGGAAAACCTTATTATTTTGTAGGAACCAACTTTTGGTATGGTGCCATTCTGGGTTCTGAAGGCGTGGGAGGCGACCGCGACCGCTTGCACCGCGAACTCAATTTCCTGAAGAGCATTGGCATAGACAACCTGCGTGTGCTGGTAGGAGCCGATGGCGAGGACGGAGTGAAAACCCGCGTGGAGCCCGCCCTACAGAAGGCGCCGGGCGTCTACAACGACACCATCCTGGCCGGTCTGGACTATTTCATGAACGAACTGAAGAAGCGCGATATGACTGCCGTGCTCTACCTGAATAACTCCTGGGAGTGGAGCGGCGGTTACTCCGTCTACCTGCAATGGGCCGGACATGGCAAGGCCGTGGTGCCTGCCGTTGACGGCTGGCCTGCCTATATGGAGTATGTCAAGCAATACCAGCAATCTGATAGCGCGAAGGCCCTGTTTGCCAAGCATGTTGAGTTTATAGTGAAGAGGGTCAATAGGTATAATAACATAAAATATGTGGACGACCCGACAATTATGTCGTGGCAGATTGGCAACGAGCCTCGCGCTTTCTCTGATGAGAACAAAGAGCCCTTTGCCGCCTGGATGGCTCAAGTGGCAGCCCAGATAAAGTCGCTCGACCCCAATCACATGGTGTCGTCGGGCAGCGAAGGAAAACACGGATGTGAAGGCGACCTGGCCTTGTTCGAGAAGGTGCATGCCGATGCCAACATCGACTACATGAACATTCACATCTGGCCCTACAACTGGGGTTGGGTGAAGGCCGACAGCCTGAATGAAATGTTGCCCGGCGCCAAGGAACGCACCAAAGCCTATATTGACGAGCATCTGGCCGTGGCCCGCAAGTACAAGAAACCTATTGTGATAGAGGAGTTCGGCTTCCCGCGCGACGGTTTTCAGTTCTCCAAGGACACTCCCACCACTGCCCGCGACGAGTACTACCGCTACGTTTTCAGCCTCGTAGGCCAAGACCGTGCGCAAGGCGGCCTGCTGGCCGGCTGTAACTTCTGGGCATGGGGTGGTTTCGCCACTCCGGCACACGTAAACTGGGAGCGCGGCGACGACTATACGGGCGACCCGGCTCAGGAACAGCAAGGATTGAACTCGGTATTTGCTACCGATAGCACGATAGAGGTGATAAAGAAAGAAACGGCTGCGTTGAAATGAAGCAATAGTCTACTTCGTTTAAAAACAAGTTGATGGTATTATGCTGCATTTCTCCATGTAGGTGGAGAATTGCTTAGAAACAGAATCGTGGGTTTTATTTGCCTGCTAATGCAAAATGTTTGTGTGTTGTAGGTCCTTACCCATGGTATGAAGAGTTGTAGCCTTTTATGGAATTGCAATTAGAGATTTTATTTGATAAGGATGTTTAATTAAATGACGTAAAGCCTATGGATATATAGTAAATGTATTAACTCTGCTTTTAATTCATCAGAAACTATTGTTTTGGAAAAAGCGACATAAAAACAGCAAGTGGCGTGTCCGTTACTTGATATATTTAGATTCTACTGTGCTGGATTATGATTCTAAAGTGAGTCGCTTGATAATACCTTTGTAATTGTTCAGTCAAACCATTAAGTATAGACTGGCAGAATCAATATCTGTTAAATAGGTGATTGCCATTGTGTAATGCCGAATTATTAATCTAATAATATGAATATGAATTTAGACCTTAAGAAAACAGCGCTTATAGTAAGTGCATGCTCCTTTTTCAGTATGGGATTCCCTCTTCCTGTCTTGGCAACTCCGGACATGGGGGTTGAGGCTGTACAGCAAAGTAAGAGAATTACGGGTACAGTATCGGATGCCATGGGACCCATTATTGGTGCCAATGTGCTTGAAAAAGGCACTTCGAATGGTATGATTACTGACATGAATGGAAATTTTACTTTGACAGTGACCCCGGGAGCCACCATTGTCGTGTCGTTCATCGGTTATGTCAGTCAGGAAATCAAGATAACCAACCAGACACGTTTGGATATTGTGCTGAAAGAAGACTCGGAAATGCTGGATGAAGTAGTGGTGGTGGGTTACGGTACGATGAAGAGAAGCGATCTTTCAGGTGCTTCTGTATCTATGAGTGAAGATGCCATTAAAGGTTCTGTCATCACCAACCTCGACCAGTCATTGCAAGGACGTGCTGCCGGTGTTACGGCTGTTACTACTTCGGGTGCGCCTGGTTCCTCTTCGTCAATTCGTGTACGTGGTCTGGCTACCATCAATGCTGATGCCGAACCATTATACGTTATTGACGGTGTGATTGTGCAGAGTCAGGGCCAGAGTGGCGCCGCTTATGGTTTGGGTGACGCACTGGGCAATGGTTCTGTATCGACGATTTCTCCGCTGTCTACCATCAACCCGCAAGATATTGTTTCGATGGAAATCCTGAAGGATGCCTCTGCTACTGCCATCTATGGAGCGCAGGGCGCCAACGGTGTCGTACTTATCACTACCAAGCGAGGTAAAAGTGGAGAAGCCAAGTTTACGTACGATGGCATGTTTGCCGTGCAGCGTCAGACAAAGCGGCTTGATGTGATGAATTTGCGTGAATATGCCGGATTCTACAATGACTTTGTAGATGTGGGCGAAGCTGAAGAAAGTGCTTATCTGTCTGATCCTTCGTTGCTGGGTAGAGGTACTAACTGGCAAGATGCCATATTCCGGACAGCCATGCAGCACCAGCATCAAGTAAGTGCGCAGGGTGGTTCGGATAAGGTACAGTATTATATCTCAGGCTCGTATATGGACCAGGAAGGAACTATTATCGGTAGTGATTTTAACCGTTTTAGCGTCCGCACCAATCTTGATGCACAGTTGAAAAAGTGGTTGAAGTTAGGATTGAGTGCTACCTATTCGAGCACTGACGAAAGCCTGAAACTGGCCGATAGCAGCGCAGGATTGATTAATTATTCATTGACCACTATTCCCAGCATACCAATATATAATCTGGATGGTAGCTATTCATCCATTTCACAAGAAGGATATACTAATCCTAATCCGGTGGCATTGGCTTTGATGGATGATATATTGTTGAGTCGCCAGAAACTGACAGGAAATATTTTTGCAGAGGTTACGCCTATAAAGAACCTGGTATGGCATGCCGAATTGGGCTATGACGTCAGTGCCAGTAAAGGTGAACGTTACGAGCCTAAAGTTAATTTGGGAACGTGGATTCGCGACAACAATGAGAGTAGCATTCAGAAAAACAGTTCTACTTTCTGGCAGTTGAAAAACTATGTTACCTATAACGGAAACTTTAACAAGCACAGCTATTCTGTTATGTTGGGCCAGGAAATGTGGGAATCGAATTACAACTTTACCAGTGTGGCCAATACTAATTTGCCTTCCGATGAGGTACACAACCCGGTTTTAGGTAATGGTACGCCTTCTATCGGCAGCGGTTTCGGCAGTGCGGCCATGGCTTCTTTCTTCACGCGTCTGACTTATAATTATGCCGACCGCTATTTGGCTACTTATACTTATCGTTACGACGGCTCATCTAACTTCGGTCCAAAGAACCGATGGGCAGGCTTCCATTCGGTTGCAGCTTCGTGGCGTTTCTCCAATGAAAAATTCTTTGAGTCTTTACGGGATGTTATCAGCAATGGTAAATTGCGTATCGGTTGGGGACAAACGGGTAACTCTAATATTGGTGGATACCGTTGGGGCTCATCCATCAGCATCATGCCTACAGGGTTGGGCATGAGTTATCGTCCTGCCAATATCGCTAACACCGGTATCAAGTGGGAGTCGCAGGAACAAATCAACGTGGGACTTGACTTGAGCTTCTTCAACGACCGTATCGGCTTGACCGTAGATTGGTATAGGAAAGAATCGAAAGATATGTTGATGCAACTCCAATTGCCTTCTTATATGGGAACAAGTGGTAATGCTTCTTCGGCCTTGGCAGCACCGTGGGGAAACTATGGCCATATCCGTAATACCGGTGTGGAAGTGACGTTGAACACCCATCCGCTGACAGGAACATTCCAATGGGATTCTGATTTCCAGATATCCGTGAATCGTAACAAGCTGTTGGCCTTGTCGGGTACTAGTGCGGCACAGATTGTGGGCTATGGGCAGTGGACCGATGTTGTGAGTGTGACCAATGTGGGCGAATCACTGTATAACTTTTACGGTTACGTAACAGATGGCGTGTACGAGGATTTGGAAGACCTGCAGACTTCTCCCAAACCTGCTAACAGCTATCCTGCCAACGGCGTCTTTAATAAGAACAATACAGTTTGGGTAGGTGATATTAAATACAAGGATTTGAATGGTGACGGTGTAATCAATGAAGACGACCGCACAAATCTTGGTTCGCCTATGCCCAAATTTACCTTTGGATGGACTAATACCTTCAGGTATAAGAATTTTGACCTTTCGCTGTTCATCAATGGTTCGGTGGGCAATAAGGTGTATAATTATCTGAGTATGTCTCTTACTCACATGAACTCCACATGGACTAACCAGCTGAACTCGGTGAACGGACGTGCCATCTTGCAGCCCATTGATGCGACGAAGGACTACACCAGCGGCGTGGTAGTGAATGGTGTGACTGTCTACCATTGGTATGACGATGTAACAAACGTGCGCGTTTCCAATCCTGGTACTTCCATTCCTCGTGCTTCTATCAACGACCCGAACGACAACGACCGCGTTAGTGACCGCTATATTGAAGACGGCTCGTATGTACGTCTGAAGAACATTACTTTGGGATATACTTTCCCGAAGAAGCTGACTAACAAGTGGCACATTGAGAATTTGCGTCTTTATGCCAATATTCAAAATCTGTTGACGATTACCGGTTATAGCGGTTACGACCCCGAGATTGGTGTCAGTACAGCGAGTGCCAATGTAATGGGGCTGGACAACGGACGATATCCCTCGCCTACAGTCTATTCATTTGGCTTGAATGTAACTTTCTAATGGGATAACGGATGACTATTAATTATTAAGCAATTTAGATTATGAAATACAATAAACTGAAATATAGCTTATGCGTTGCAGCTTTAGCTTTTGGCATGTCGTCCTGTGAGGACTTTCTGAATCGCCCTACCGAAGACAATTATAACACAGCCAATTATTATCAAACGGATGATCAGTGCTTGGCGGGTGTGAATTATCTGTATAATTCTCCTTGGTACGATTTTCAGCGTGGCTTCATCAAAGTGGGCGAGGTGCTTTCCGGGAATTATTACTGGGGAAGCAGTCCATATCTGACGTTTACTGTCAATGGTACGGATGAAGATTTGGTGAACATGTCTTATTCTTTGTGGGCTGTCATTGGACACGCCAATACAGTATATGATAATTTGAAAGGTAGTCCGGCTTCTGAGTCGGTCAAAAAACAATGTATGGGCGAATGCCTCACTTGGAAGGCTATGGCTTATTTTTACTTGGTGCGGAGCTTTGGCGATATACCCATCATTCACAACAATACGGATGAGCTGGTGAACGGTACTTACAATGAAAAGTACAGGGTGATGAAGGAAGATGTTTACGAATACATCATCATGACTTTGGAGAAAGCTTTGGAACTGTTGCCCCGCTCCAGCGGTGCCGGACGCATTGATTATTATTGTGCCGAAGGACTGTTGGCCAAAGTCTATTTGACCAAGGCCGGCGTGACAGGAACATTGAATGCTGATGACCTGAATAAGGCTGCTACTTATGCGAAGGATGTGATAGATAACTCCGGTCGCAGTCTGTTGAGCAACTATAGTGATGTATTTCGTTTGGCCAATAATAAAAGTGAAGAAAGCCTGATTGCTTGGCATTGGTCGTGTGAGGGTAATGTATGGACTTCACAGAATACCTTGCAGTCTGACCTGGGCATTGACGGATTCGACGAGTTCGGTGATTGTTGGGGAGGTTGGTCTGGCATGTCGGTCGATCTTCAGGAAGCTTTTAATGTAAGATTATTGGAGCAGAACCCGGACTCATGGATTAATAATCCAGATACACGCTGTCAGGCCACAATGATGTTGCCAGGTTGTAAGTATAGCTACTTCTGGACAGATAAAGGCGGTTTTGATTATCTGCGTTTTATTTATGATGATACCTATAATTCTGCGGCAACCGGAACTTTGCAGAGCGCTACCGGTTCTAATTCGGTAAAACACTTGTATGGAAATGCACAGGACCATGTAAATGGTGCGGGGCATTCGGCAGCTTATATGAAGAACAGCCTGGCAACCCACATATTGCGGCTTTCTGATGTGTATCTGATTTATGCGGAGGCCATGATGGGTACAGCCCGTCAGACTACCGATGCTTCGGCTATCGATGCTTTTTATAAAGTACGTCATCGTGCAGTTCCTACTTATGTACGTCCAACTTCTATCACTTGGGAAGATGTGTGGAAAGAACGTCGTCTGGAGCTTGCCATGGAGGGAGACCGTTGGTATGACTATGTGCGTGTAGCTTATTACAATCCGCAATTTTGTATTGACGAACTTACTGGACAAAAACGTAATTCTTTCTTCGGTCTTGGCAATTTGTATGAGGCTTATTATAATACAGGAAGCTGGTCAGTAGATACTGACAATATGCGTTACAATGATTCTGTTTCTGCTCCTAATGTGACGGAAGACAGCTTTACACTGCCATTCCCCACAGAAGATGTGGTGTTTAATCCTCACTTGATGGAAGAACCTATACACGAAGATGTGCGTAGTTTATATAGTTATTAACTTTTAAATGTAGACAGATATGAAATTACATATTTTTGAGAAACAAGGTATCTTCTGTTGCTTGTTTGCCTTGGCAGGTTTTGTCATGGTGGCTTGTGAAGATGAACCTGACAAATATGAAGTGGCCGATGGCGTGCCTACTGTGAGATACATTCGTTCGCCTTATGCGGCATCATCCGATTCTTTGATTACAGCTGCCACTACAGGAAGTACTATTTGTTTGGTAGGTGAGAATCTACGCAGCATTTACGAACTTTATTTCAATGATCAGCAGGCTATTCTGAATAACAGTTATATGACCGATAATACGGTGCTGGTGGATGTTCCGCAAACCATTCCCGGCGAGGTATCAAACAAAATCTATATGAAAACTCGTGATGGACAGACTGTGGAGTATGACTTCAGTGTGACAGTACCAGCACCTACAGTGACGGGGATGTCTTGCGAGTATGCACCGATAGGTAGTGAAGTGACCATTACAGGCAACTATTTCGTAGATGATCCCAATGTTCCGTTAGAGGTTATCTTCCCGGGAAATGTTCCGGTAACTGAGTTTACCAATATTTCGCAAAGTTCCATCAGTTTCATTATGCCAGAATGCGTGGAAGAAGGTACTGTGGATGTGACTACTATTTATGGCACAACGACTTCTTCTTTTCATTACTTGGATACACGTGGCATGTTGTTCGATTTTGATGGGATGACCGGTTTGGGTAATCATGGTTGGCATGCCCGTGATATTCTTTCCGATGAGACTTCTATCACCGGCAATTTTGTGCGTCTTGGTGATGGCGCTACTACCATGTCGGCCGATGGAGGCTGGAACGATAGCCAGTTTGCTTTTGAGTATTGGTGCGGCTCTTGGGATACTCCACAGAATGTGACTTCGGGCGATGGAATTGCATTGTTCAATATGGTAGACTTTACGGACTATGAAAACATGGCATTGAAATTCGAGTTATATATTCCTACTTCTAACCCGTGGAAAGCAGGAGCCATGCAGATAGCTTTTGAAGGTTATGACCTCGTTACTTATTCAGGCAATCCGATTGAGGGATATAGCAATGTGGCAGCTCCGAATGCATACGCTTTCAACGGTGAAAGTGGCAATGCTGGTTCTTTTGGCCGGGCTTTGTATCGTCCGTGGACTACAACAGGTTCTTATGATACAGGTGATCAGTGGTTAACTGTTACTATTCCGTTTTCTGATTTTGTATATGATTACGTTGGAGCTGCTGCAACCGCTTTCCCTGATTCTGCGGAAGATTTTGCTAGCTTGACTATTTTTGTTGTGGGGGGTGGCATAAGCGGAACAGAATGTACTCCGCTGTTTAAGATTGATAATATTCGTGCCGTATCTTATAATAATTTATCGGTAAAAATTTACCGAAGTATTGATACTCTATTATCATTATAAAAAAGCATTTTTTTTAAGATAGTGTTATAAAATTATAACGATATGATAAAATAGTGTCTGAATCTGTTTAGCTGAATCTGTACTTTTGCATCACTAAAGTATTTAATATAATGTTTAACCGTTACTTATTGAAGGACATGCCTATGAAACATTGCTCTTATTATTTTATCCCTACAAACATGTTATTGGAAGTGTAAGCTTAACCTTATTAAACTGGTATTGTTTTTAGGATTTTAATAGAATCCCAATTCTTGGAATTATAAAGCAATGCCTTATTAATTAAACTAAGAAAAATACAAGTATGAATTTTAATTTTAGAAGAACAGCGCTGCTGATGGGGATGTGCTCAGCTTTTGGTTTGGGCTATACTCCACATCTTTTTGCTGCATCGGTTGATGCTGTAGAGTCAGTTCAGCAGGTGAAGAGAGTTACAGGTACAGTTACAGATGCTTTTGGTCCGGTTATCGGAGCAAACGTTCTTGAAAAAGGTACAACTAATGGTGTGATTACCGATATTGACGGTAACTTTACGCTGGATGTACAGCCGGGAGCCACACTGGTGATTTCGTTTATCGGTTATACTCCACAGGAAGTAGTTGTAGGTAATCAGACAACGATTAATGTTCAGCTGAAGGAAGATACCGAAATGCTGGATGAAGTTGTGGTAGTAGGTTACGGTGTACAGAAGAAAAAATTGGTGACGGGTGCCACTGTTCAGGTCAAGGGTGACAAACTGGCTTCTTTGAATACGACCAGTGCATTGAGTGCAATGCAGAGTATGACTCCGGGTGTGAACATTACCCAGTCTTCCGGTCAGCCGGGTGAAGGCTTCAAGGTAAATATCCGTGGTTTGGGTACTGTAGGAAGCTATGCTCCGTTGTATGTAATTGACGGTGTCACAGGTGGCGACATCAACTCCTTGAACCCTTCTGATATTGAATCTATCGACGTATTGAAGGATGCTGCTTCTTGTGCTATCTATGGTGCGCGTGGTGCCAATGGTGTAATTTTGGTTACTACCAAGCAAGGTAAAGCCGGTAAGATGCAGGTGACTTATGATGGCTATTTTGGCTGGCAGAACTCTCCGAAAATGCCCGAATTGCTGAATGCCAAGCAATATATGGAAGTTCAGGATATGATTCTGTTCAATCAGGGTGGCTCTCCTCTGGATTGGGCTAATGTGCTGAATTCAGATTTGTATAACAGCATTATGGATGGAAGCTATACAGGAACCAATTGGCTGGAAACAATTCATAATGACAACGCTCCTATTACTAACCATGCGCTCAACCTGATTGGTGGTAGTGAGACTTCTAAATTCTCATTAGGTGTATCTTATACATCACAGGAAGGTATCTTCGGAAAGCCTGTTCAGTCAGATTATGAACGTACTACTGTTCGTTTGAACTCAGACCACGTTATTTGGAAGAAAGGCGATTTGGACATCATTACCTTTACTGAAAATCTGACGTATAACTATAATACGAAGTCTGGTATCGGTATCGGAAATCAGTATTGGAACGATATTTCCAACTGTTTGCGTGCCAATCCTATTACTCCTGCATATAACGAGGCCGGTGAAATCTATGATTACGACGACTTGCAGGCAAGCGGTATCTTCGGTGTCATTTCTTCAGCAGGCAATCCTGTGGGCGATATGATTTACAACCGTGGAAACAATATCTCGAAAAACCATGCGTTGAACATGTCGGCTACCTTGAAGATTCAGCCTATTAAGAATTTGGTATGGAAGAGCCAGTTTAACTATAGAGGAGTTCTATAAATTAAAATATTGTAGTACAGTTGTTTATATGGTTCCAAGA
>USEY01000002.1 GCA_900553815.1 uncultured Bacteroides sp. | reverse complement strand
TATAGAGCTGAGTTTAAACATCGAATTTACTAATTGGATGTTTGCGGACATTCATATAAAATAATTAGCCGGCCTGCTACAATAGAACTCTAAATGTCTATTTATGGCAGGCCGGAATGTGACAATATTTTCTATACTGTTTACTGATTGTCAAGTGCCTGTTTGCGTGCCAACGCCTCCAGGTAGTAATAATCAGCATAATTGATTGGTACATCTATTTCGCTTCCTCCCGGATGATGACCGGTGGAATGTAACAGCAAGAAGCCAAAATGAGAATTGGGCTCTGTGCGGTAGTTTTTGTAGAGGTTATGAACTATTTTATCGGCTATAGCTATGTATTGTTTCTGCTTTTTTGCATTTACATAGGTGCTTAGTTCATAGAGTCCGGAAGCTATAATAGCTGCTGCCGAGGCATCGCGAGGGACATTTTCTACTGCCTGACTTGTATGAAGTCCAGCAATCTCAGGAGCTTTCATATCCCAATAAGGAATGAAATCCTCGGGCATGTTGGGCAAATTGAGGAAGAAATCGGCTATACGTTCACTTTGTGCCAAATAAGTAGGATCTTTGGTAAAACGGTAACACATTGTAAATCCATATAATCCCCAGGCTTGTCCGCGACTCCAAAAAGAATCGTCGCTATATCCTTGGTGCGTGCATTTGGTTTGCACTTCCCCCGTTTGAGGGTTGTAATCGACCACATGATACGAAGAATAATCAGAGCGGAAATGGTTTTTTAAAGTAGTATTGGCATGATTGACGGCGATTTTCCAATAGATGGAATCACTGGTTAACTGTGTCGCACGGAATAACATTTCGAGATTCATCATATTATCAATAATGACAGGATAGTTCCATTTATCTCGGTTATGATCCCAAGAACGGATGCATTTTACGGTAGGGTTGTAGCGGCTAATCAAGCTTTTGGAGGCCTGCAATACTACATCCCTGTAAGAATATTCATTAGTCAGCTCATAAGCTTTTCCAAAACTTCCATATATCATAAACCCTAAATCGTGTGTGCCTTTGTTCCATTTAGCTTCTTCAATAGGCCAAGTCCATGATATAGCCTGCTGCCGCCAAAAATTACTGTGTGTATACGCATACATTTGCCACAATGAACCGGCGAAGAATCCTGAGCACCAATCATTGGCACCTACAAGGGCTAGAGAACCGTCTTTGTTGATGCTGCGTGGTGTAACACGGCGTTTGGCTGCATTTTTCTCTTCTTTTCGGGCTTTATCTGCACATTTCATGGCATATGTCAGTTGATTGGATGCAGCGGCATAAGCATTGTCAACCTCAGTGGGTTGTACATATAGTAGGTTAAAATAGTCATCAGGACTGAAAATTCGGTATGTATTGTAGAGCTTGAGGTAATCTTTGCGGTCGGGATTCAGGTATTTATACGTGCGGTAGAGTTCTTGACAGAAATTCTGTTGCGATTCATCCCATCCACTGATTTGCTGATAGGGCCATTTACTCTGTTTTTTTCCTATGTAACCGGCCAGGAAGTCCATGGCTTTATAGAAACTACGTCCGTCGGAAGAAGATATTAGGTCTATTTTGCAATTCAGTTTTTTTGCCATGAGCATGATATCAATGAAATGGCTCAAATTATATTGAGAGTAATGAAATGCTAGTGTACGTCGTAGTTCCTGAGGTTGTCGTCCGTCGGGTTCAATTTGTGTATAGATACGTTTTTCAGGTAAATCATGAATGATTTGTTTTGCCAGTTTTTCATTGCCTGTATAGAGGGCAAAAGCAATGATTTGCGCATCGTAAGCAACACTGTGGTTATTGGCACCATTGGCTTCTTCTTTTCCTTGTGGACTTGTGAGCATCCAGTGGGTCAGTTGTGTAAACCATTTCTTAAGTTGTTTACTGTCTTTTTGGGTAAAAGCTTTGGAGGATTCTAGCAGCATGATCGCATCCAGCATCTCTATAAATGAGTAAGTATCAATGAGTCCATAGCAACGGCCTTTGTCATTGTTATGACCAGGTACCATTTGGGCATACTCTAGATTAGGATTCATACGGGTTTCTTTATCCAGAAACCAGGTTCGTATCAATTCTGTGGCTTTTTGTGCGTATTCCTCGTTGTTGCTGAAATACCAGGCTAGTGACAATACAGTGATACGGTGTGCTGTATCACCCAGACGGTTGCGGTCCAGGCGGTTAATTTCCGGATTGGTCATGCCATCCTTTGTGATGTAGGGCAATCCGTTAGTTTTACTTGGATCAGGCCAAGCATAGCGTGCTTGACTCATGTAGTCATGTTTGTCTCCACTTGCAGGCACTTTGTCTTTCATTATAACCGATAATGGTTGGGCTTGGAGAAGATTTTCGGCTTCTGTCTTTAAGGCTTGGTAGCTATTTGCATAGAATGGTTCTTGGATAGATAGTTTTACGTCGCTTAGATGTTTGATATCCCAGACAGATTGAGAGAATGAATCTGGTATTAGAAATAGATTGGATAGTACACACAATGTCACTATTTTCAGTTTCATAGAAAATAAAATATTTTATATACGGATGATTCGGTATATCTGATTTATATTAATAGTATTGATATTTCTGTTGTGATCTTGTAGAGATAGAGCAGCCGACTCGAGTAATATGCTCGAGTTGGCTGCTTTGTGTTTGTTTGTATTAGGAATGTATTTAAAATAGAAGTAAATTCCTATTTGGTTTTACCATCCTGGATTTTGAGGAATTAGCCCTTGTGATAAGGTAACTACATTATGATGTATAGGGTAGAGATACATTTTGTTGTCCCATAAACGGTTCTCTAGTACGGTGCGATTGTAGAATGATCCCATTTGTCCAATAGCTACATCTGTAGTTCCATATTCGTTCATACCGCTGAAGCGGGTTTGGTCGGCAGCTTGTCCTGGACCACAAATCATCCAACGACGAATATCAAAGTAGCGTTGTCCTTCACAGAACAGCTCTACAAAGCGTTCGCGTTGAATGGCATCGAATTGTTTGTCGTAGTCACCACGGATTGTTTTGATACCCTCGCGTTCCAATTCTTCATAGGTCGGAATACCTGCACGTTTGCGTACATAGTCAATGTATTCTATAATTCTTGAATCTGTAGGATCCAATTCATTTAGCACTTCAGCATAAAATAGATAAAATTCGGCTAGACGGTAGATGATTGACACGCGTTTAAATGATTGGATATCACCAGAGGCGTGATTGACTGTACGGTTTTTGAATTTGGCTAACATGTATCCTACTAATGGTGTGTCTTTAGAGTCGGGACCGGCACCTCCATGTAGAGAGAAATCGACAAAGTATCCGGGATGAGCGTTATTGAAGTTCTTGTTAAACCAGCTCTTTCCCTGATACATAACATCGGCATAGAAACGTGGCTCTCGGTTAGAATACATACTGAAAATGTTATTATCGTCTTTCCCTTCATTTTCATTATAAGTAGGGTTATATACGGTAACTAATGAGTTTTCGCTGTATTCGGGATCTTCCTCAATGGTTAGTCCGTTTTTGGTAAAGAACATATCGACTGATTCTTGAGTAGGTCCTACAGTTCCGTAGCAGGCATTTACGTCACGTGGATTGGTCCTTTTTTCCATTTTGTATTGATCGCTGTAGCTGTTGTTGGTGCTACACCACAGGATTTCTTGATTGTACTCTTGAAAGAGACGATACACAGCCTCGTGGGGTTGGTTACTACCATTTACATTAACAGTAAACAGTTCGTGTCCGGCTGCCTTACAAGCACTGAGAAGGGTTTCTAGGTGTGTCTTGGCTGTTTTCCACTTCTCACGACTATATGCAGGGAACATTTGTTCACCGTCAGCGGTTTGAAGTTGCATGGCTTCTTCCCAGCCTCCATTAAACAGTTTCGAGGCTGCATATACCCAAAGCTTGGCACGTAAGGCCATTGCTGTGATTTTAGTAGGACGTACTACTTCGTTAAGATTGAATGTATAGTTGCCACCTGTGGCACTATTGATGACAGATGCAGGTAGATTGTCACGGCTAATGACATCGGCAAGTAGGCTGTCAATGTAGTTGACCATGACATCTACAGTCGGGCGTTTATAGTCAGTTACGTGTGGGTATGCAGCATCATCAATTTCTTTCACAATAGGGCAAGGACCATAGAGCTCGAATATAGAAAAATAACTGTAAGCCATTAGAAAACGTGCTTCGTCCTTCATGCGAGCTATGTCAGCAGCCGTAAGTTGATTAGAATCAGAACCTACTCCTTCGTCTTTCGCATCACGGATAAATATCATGGCTTGGCGAATGTATTGATACAGAGTGGCCCATCGGTGGAATTGTGCAGTATTGGCTGTATAGCCTGCTGTCATGGCATCTTTGGAAGGAGCCATTTGTGAGGCAATTTCACCACACATATTGGACCAAGGATTGCTGAAAGCACTCGCTTCAGAGCCGGTTTCTGAGAACTCAGACATGCAGAGATAGATATTGCCATACCAGTTGCGGGTATAGTTAGGATTTTCAAATACTTTGTCTAAGGTTAGATTTTCATTCATTTCACCCGATACATCGAGGTAGTCAGAGCAAGAAGTTACACAGAAAGCGCTTCCTGCGAATAATGCTGAATATAGTAAATTCTTAATTTTCATACTTTTTCCGTTTTAAAAGGTTACTTCCACACCGGCTGTCCAAGTACGTGACAGAGGATATTTGGCTCCCGAATTGGCATTGCCTAGTTCAGGATCCCAATATTTTACATTATCCCAAACAGCTAAGTTGCTTCCTTGAATATATACACGTACATTTTCGAGTCGTAATGATTTTAATTGTTTCTTGTTAAATTGATATCCGAATTCAATATTTTTCAGGCGTATAAAGCTGGCATCGCGATACCACCAAGTACTTTCATATAGATTATATGAAAAGTTGGAAGAATGCAGACGCGGATACAGTACATTTTGGTTGTAAGGATTGGATGCAGTCCATCTTGACATGGCTTCCATACGTGCCGATGAAGCGTCCTTTCCTTGGTTGAATGGCATAAAATTGGATGCTTTGGCCATCAGATTGACAGAGGTGCCTTCTGTTCCTTGGAAGAAAATGCCAGCAAAGAATCCTTTGTATTCCAGATCTATCGCTATACCGTAAACTAGTTGAGGATCTTGTGAACCGAATCCATGATTGTAGGTCCGGTCATACCCATCAATAATTCCATCGTTATTTAAGTCTTTGTACTTGATATCGCCTGGGGCTACTTGAGCACCTGGATTTGGTAATCCTTCTTTAAGAGTATATGATTCCGCTCCGGTTACAGGGTCTTTGGTTATATAAAAATCATCGGGTGTATAAAGACCTTCAGCGACATATAATATAGGTGTGCCAATGGTATGTCCCGTGTAGCGTTGATAGTCGTAGATAGGTGGAATTTCATCACATTCCACTATTTCGTTCTTTGTGTAAGTCAGATTTCCGCGGAGTTGTAAGTTTAGTTTGCCAATGTGTTCTTTCCAAGTAATATTTCCATCAATTCCTTTATTTGTTACGATACCAAAGTTTTGACGTGGACCGTTGCGGAGACCACTCATACTTGGAATCGTGGAACGATTAATTAGGATATCTTTACGCCGATTATTGAAATAATCGGCCGAAATGTCAATACGGCCCTCCCACAATCCTAGGTCAAAGCCGGCATTAATTTTGCGCTCTATTTCCCATTGCAGTAGAGGTGCGGCCGCATATTGTTCGGCTAAGCCACCCATCCAGTTTTGGCTGTTTCCATTAGATACACTGCTGATACCCAGATTGATGCCTCCTGCCTCCTGATTCATTACTTCCAAGTAGGGAAAACGACCGCCCGGTACATCATCGTTACCGGTGATACCGATAGATGCTCTCAGCTTTAGCTTATTCACTGTGCTGAGTATGGGCTCAAACCAATCTTCATGACTGATGAACCACGCACCACCCACAGCTGGGAAGATACCCCAACGGTGTCCGGCTGCAAAATTTTCTGAACCAGTCATACCAAAACTACCTTCTATTGTGTAGCGATTGTCATAGTTATAAGAGGCGCGGGCAACTACACTTTGTTTGCGGAAAGGAAGCAAATCAAGTCCGGAACCTACATTCTGCAATTGGCGGTCCTTCTGGTTGTAGAGCAGCATGGCGGTTACATCATGTATGTCGTTGAACATTCGTTTATAGTTCAAAGAAGCTTCCAGATAGATGTTCTTTTCGCCTTGGCTATCGGCACCGCTAGGATTGCTCAATGCAGAACCAGCATTGCGGAGCTGGTAAATCAGTGAACCGTCCGGATTGCGTCCGGTAGCATAATATGATTCGGCTGACATAGTTCGGTTGATATACTGGCCGTATTGTGCATCGAAACTTACGCTACCTTTGATGGAGAGGCCTTTTGTTATGAAGTCCAAATCTTGCTCCAGTGTAACTTTGGATTGGATAGTCGCTTCCCATGACTTGCTGTATCCACTGTTGTACAGGAAATTGTAGGGATTTTGGCGTAAACCAGAATTGTCCGATTCGGGGTGTTCTGATGCTGTTCCATCTGAGTAAACCATCGGTATCAGGTGGACGGGCATCAGCGTCATTCCGTTAAAAATTTCGGCGGCAGTTTTGCTTGGTGCTTTACGATTGATGTATTGGCCGCTCATGTCTACAGCCATGCGGGTGGTGCGACTTAAATCGAAGTCAATGTTGGAACGTAGATTGTAACGTTCAAAGTTTATATCAGAATCAACAATGGGATTAGGATTAGATTTATAGATTCCATTTTCGTGGTAATAAGCTCCGGATACAAAAAAACGTACTTTTTCACCACCACCGCGGAAGTTTATAGTATAGCGTTGATTGCTGGTATGATCGCGTAACATATCCATCCAGTTTGTATTAGGATACAAGTCAGGATCAACGCCGGAGCGGTACATTTCCAACATTTCGTCGCTAACGGGTGATACAAAGCCTACAGACGGATTACCTTTATCGTTCCAGCTCGCTTCATTGAAAAGACTCAGGTAGTCATAGGAACTCATCAGATTGGGTAAGCGTGTTGGTGTAGCTATACCATATTGGGCAGAAAAGTTTACACTGGTCTTTTGTGATTTACCTCGTTTAGATGTAATCAACACTACTCCGTTGGCACCTTCTGCACCATATACGGCAGTTGCTGCGGCATCTTTCAGAACTGTGAACGTTTCTATTTCATCTACATCTATATCGTTCATATTACGTGGTACACCATCTACTAAAATCAAAGGATTGGTACCACCTGCGTATGAACTGACACCACGAATCCAGAAAGAAGCATCGTCCCAGCCGGGTTCTCCGGAACGTTGTACTGCAATGACACCGGATATTTTACCGGCAATATTGTTACTCAAGCTTCGGGTCTTTATACTCAGTTCTGCCGGACCGATGGATGACATGGAGCTTACTACGCTTTCTTTCTTTTGCTGTCCGTAGCCTACAATTACAACGTCCTCTAAAGATACAGCATCTGTTTCCATACGCACGTTGATGGTAGCTGTTTCTGCATTAATACGTCGTGTAGTGGTAACGAAACCAATATAACGGAACTCTAATGTTTCTCCTACACTGGCTTTGATAGAGTAACGGCCGTCAATGTCGCTTGTTACTCCTCGGGTAGTACCTTCTACAATGATAGTTGCACCAATTACAGGGTCGCCGTTACTGTCGGTCAGCAAACCTGTGATGGTTTTCTGCGCTTGTTGTTGTATGGTTTCTATGCTTGGGCGATCTTTTGCATCTGAAGATGCTATTGCCGGATTCTGTAAACCGATGACAGATAGCCCTAGCAAGGCTATAAGGTATTTATTATTTCTCTTCATACTGAATTAATAGTTTGGTTGTTGATTGGAGTTATTCAATGGGTAATGGCTCTTCTTCTTTAAATCCATCAGTCTCATTAACATACATCTTGGCTTTTTCTGCTCCTTCTGAAATATCTATAGTGATAACATAGTATTTGTTGTCACTCAGTTTAGTTGCTCCGTCACGGATATTGCCATCGCTAGCATTGATTCTAAACCAACTGCTGCTATCGTCCAGGGAGATTCTGTTTGCAGTAAATTCTCCTCCCCATCCTTTTTGGTAGAAGAATTTGAAATTAATACTATTCTTGTTGATACTTTTTCCAGCTTGCAGAATCAGTTGATGACGTTGGTTTCCTATTGGAGCAAGACAGATTACCTTATCGCCTGTAGACCAGTTAATGCCGTTTTTGCTATAAGAAGGTTGGCCAATGTTGTTATCACCGTTACACCATATTACATCGTCTCCATTGTTCAGGTTTGCCAAGCCGCTTCCTGCATTATTTAATACTTCAACCCGGAAATATTTCAAGCTCTTGTCTACTGTAATACGATATTTTCCATCTCTTCCCATGAATCGTAATGTTTTTCCGTTAGTACCTTTTACAGTTCTGAAGAATGCGGGATTGACCCAATAATTGTCATAGTCTGCTTTTAGACCTGTAATTTTGATGTCTTGTCCCTGTTTTAGGTCAATATCTACTTTGTAGTGGGTTTCATCTACTTTTTCAAATTCAATGTCGTTGAGTGCGAATTTGATGAAGGGTGAACCTTCATATGTCAGAGTATTGAAGGATACGGTATAGACTCCTTCTGTGTCTGACGTAAAATTGATGACTTCCGCACTACCGTTGGTGATTTTTCCGTCGGCACTTCCAAATATGATGGTATTGCCGTTTTCACCGTATTTGGGAGCCTCAATAGTGGCGTACAGTTCGCTGGGAAATGTATTGGTAACGCTGTATTCGTAGGGAACGTCTGCCGAAGGCAACATATCGTAGCTGTTTCCTTCAGAATCTGTCAGAATAAGCTTTTCATATTTAGGACGGATGACTGTGAGGGCTCTTTCTGACACGGCATTGGCATAGCGCTCATTTTGTATGCGCAGTTTCAGGTTTACTTCTCCATCTACCATATCTTTAATAAAGGGGATAAAGAGTTTTCCGCTATATTCACCGTTCTTAGGAGTCAACAGAAAACGTTCAGAAACAATAGATTCACCATAGAATAATTGAATTTTTGATTGGTTCATTTGAGGACCGTTTCCTTCTATTTGAAAAGTAAATGAAATACTGTCTCCCATATAGGCTTGTTCAGGACCATTGAATGCTATAACCTTGCAGGCTCCCTTTTCATTGAAGTGCTCGGTTTCATTGTCATGGCATGCTGTTAGGCTTAGTAGGCTGGCCAGAAAGAGACAAGATGATAAAATGTCTTTCTTCATACATTCATGTTTTAAGTTGAATTTGGAAATTACAGATTGAAACAGCCATTATGTTTCATGTTTTAGCAGTAAATGGCGAGGAAACTATGATGGAACATTTCTCAGTTTCCTTGTTTGGCAGATGTTCAGGAATCGTTTTTCATTAGCGTATTATTTTTTTAGCTCTGTTAAACATAGTATTAACTTTTTCAGCGGCGAAATTAGGCCGTTTCTGTGGTGAAACAGGCATTATACACTACATAATGACTTCATCATTTTAAGAATTTGACTACATCAGCTCTTTCTCATTAATTTCATAAAGCTTTGTAAATAAGTGAAATATATAATTCATTTTGAAGAATTGTATATCTCATGAAGTTATTTTTATAACATTAGTTCTTTTTTATTAATTTGCTTCGTTTTCTTTTTCATTTCCCGCTATAGATGTGCATATTCCCTGTAAGTGTGTCCACGACTCAGGTGTTGTAAATACGTGGTGGGGACAATGCTCTTGTCCGTTTTGCCAAGGTGTTTCCTTGCGTCCTGGCAGTTGGGAGTTTTCACATAAGTAGCAAATGCTGTTCAGTGAAGTTTCACATGATTGCATTGATAACAAGCTGATTGCGGTGAATGATGAGATGAAAACGCTGTGCGTATGCCGCATGCCGGTGAATGGTGTGTATGTATTAGGGTTCACCATATTCTCTTATTTATCAGGTTGTTGGATGCCGAGGTGAAAGGGTGAAACTTCAATACAGAAAATGGACATACAGAAGGTGTCTGGGGGAGAAGGGAAGTAAGCTTTGCAAGTGCGAATGGGGGGGAATAGGTGAAGCCGGACTTGCTTGTTGCAGTGGCAGTATGCATTTGTCTGCCTGGCAGTGTACATTTAGCTGCCTGGCAGTGCACATTTAGCTACCTGGCAGTATACACTTAGCTGCCTGGCAACAGACATTTATCTGTCTTGTAGCAGACTTATTTTTTTATTTTCTATATTTGTACACGAAACACACACATGTATATACTATGAGGTTTTGTTTTCTATTTATCTTATATGTTTTCTTGGGGTTACATGGCTTGTCGGTTTATGCCAGTTGGGAATGTTCGGTGGTCAATTATACCCGACATGATTATCGGGCCGATAATCAGAACTGGATGATTGACCAGCAGGATAATGGCTGGATTTATGTAGCCAACAATAAGGGTTTGTTGGAGTTTGATGGCGTGAACTGGACTTTGTATTCCATGCGTGGAGAGCGGATGAGGGCGCTGAAGAGGGATGACAGAGGGCATGTCTACGTAGGCGGGATAAGTAACTTTGGCTATTTCAGGCCTGACAGGTTGGGTAAGCTGCGCTATACTTGTTTGTCAGACAGTCTGCCGGTTAATCTGAATATGGGTACCATTAGGAATATATGTGTGGAGGGGGAGATTACTTATTTTCAGGCCGACCGGCATGTATTCATCTGGCAAGGAGGGAAACTGTATACTTTAGATCATTTGCAGGAAATCTCTGCATCGGGAATCGTACATTCGAAGTTTTATATCGTATCTTCCAGAGGGCTATGGATGCTGAAGGGAAGTGAAGCGGTATTGGTAGATGCGTTGGAGGGAATAGCCGACTGTAAGGCATTATTGCCTTATAAGGATAAAGTGTTGTTGGTAACCCGTGGTAATGG
The DNA here is from genome assembly GCA_900553815.1 of uncultured Bacteroides sp. Classification (GTDB taxonomy): domain Bacteria; phylum Bacteroidota; class Bacteroidia; order Bacteroidales; family Bacteroidaceae; genus Bacteroides. The sequence goes on along the minus strand of USEY01000002.1, from coordinate 105,432 downwards.
AATTTACATGTATGGAGTAGGAGGATTGAAACGTATTGTCACTCGAGCTGATGTTTTCCTGCAACGCAACGGAGTGTCGTGTGCTACCATGTGTGGGACATTGCTAGCTGTGGGTACACTACAGGGAGGTGTATGTCTGCTTGACCTAGAACAGGATACTATGGAGGTGATTTCGACTAGTGGCGGATTGCAGGACAAGACAGTGCAAGGTATGTTGTATGACGCAGAGGGAAATCTGTGGCTTGGGCTGGCAAGTGGAGTGGATTATGTGCGGTTAGACACTCCGGTGAGGAATTTGTATGGTAATAGGTCGCCAATAGGCTCGGGATATGCTTCGTGTGTGTATCAGGGTAAACTTTATCTGGGGACTATTCAGGGTGTGTACCGTACGAATATGCCTTATGAGGACGGCAGTGATTTTTTAATGGATTTTATAGAAGGAGCAGAAGGTCAGAACTGGTCATTTCTGGAGTATGACGGAAAGCTTTTTTGTGCTTTGGATAAAGGAGTTGTGGTGATTGACCGTGACAGAACAGAATGCCTGGAGGGCTTGAAGGGGGTACGCCGTATTATTGCAGTGCCGGGGCATCCGGATGCGTTGTTGGCTGGATCCTACGGTGTACAGCGCGGTTTGCATGTGTTAAGGAAGAGCAATGGTCGATGGTTGGTTGTAGGAAAGGTGGAAGGATGTGATGTGTCGTGCAAGAACTTGTTGGCAGACAGTCGTGAGGGAGTAGTGTGGATTGCCAATAGGGGAGATGGCATTTTTCGGTTACGGTTGTCGGCCGATATGCTTAAAGTAGAGGAATGGAAGGAATATACGGCAGTAGGTTTGAATCGTGGACGGGATGTATGTTTGGCCTATGTGGACGAGCAGTTGGCAGTGGCCTCGCGTCAAGGCTTGTGGCTTTATGACGAGAAGGATGATTCGCTGAAGCGTGCGCTAACTCTGGAGGGATTGCTGGGAGGTAAAGGTTCCTATACGTTTCTGAAGGAAGATGCCTTGCAGAATTTGTGGTATTCTGATGGAAAAACAATGAATCTGGTGCGTTATGACGCTTCTCGTAATGTGTATAGTCGTTATTCTGGTGATGTATTTTGTTCGGGACAGATGGTGGAGCGTTTTGAAAGTGTTACGTTGTGTGGCAACAATGCGGTGATAGGTTCGGAGAGCGGTTTTTCGCTGTTGCGTCTGGATAAACCTATTGTAAAGCAAGTTCAGCCAGTATTACAGATTCGTAAGGTTTATCTGACTGGTGTGGAAGATTCGTTGGTTTACGGACAGAGTTATTTGCCCAATATGCACAGGTTAGTTATTCCCTATCGTTGTAATTCGCTGAGAATAGAATATGGAGCGGCCGACTATGGACTTGTGTTGCCGGTGTCTTATTCTTATAAACTTTCCTGTAACGGGAAGGAAGGGGAATGGAGTGAATATGGTGTGAGTCATGCAAAGGAATTTACTAATCTGAGCGAAGGAAATTATGTTTTTAGTGTCAGGCTGCCAGATTTGGAAGAGGGTATGGCACCGGTAGTCGCTTCGTTTGAATTTGAGATATTGCCGCCTTGGTATCGTACATGGTGGAGTTATCTGATATATATTGTCGTAGTCATGTCTATGTTGTATTATTTTTATCATTGGATTACAAAGAGACACATACGTGTGCTGAAGGCACAGGAACAGGACTTCTATCATAGGCAGCAGGTGCTTCAGCAGGAAAGCAACCTAAAGGATGAAAAGATAGATTCGCTGAAGGAAGAAAACCTGCAGGCAGAACTGCGCCATAAGTCAGAAGAGTTGATACGTACTACGTTGAATATTGTCAGGAAGAATGAAATGTTGCAGGAAATCAGAAAAGAGGTGGTGGGTATTTCTCATTCCATTAATGAGGAAAATCTGGTGACGCTTAGGCGGAAGACGCTGAGGCTGATCGGCCATATAGATACGAATATTGAACACGATGATGACCTACAGGCTTTTCAGAGCACATTTGACTCTGTTCATCATGACTTCTTCAAACGCTTGGAAGCTGAGTTCCCAGAACTGAACAATAAGGAGAAGATGTTATGTGCTTATATCAATATGAATCTCTTGTCCAAGGAAATTGCGCCCTTGTTGAATATATCTGTCCGTGGAGTCGAAATCAGCCGTTACCGTTTGCGGAAGAAACTGAGACTGAGCGAAGGAGAGAATTTGTCTGAGTTTCTGCAACGATTCTCCCGATAGGTATCATCAATGGCTTTCCTGCAGTACCAGCAAGCTCTCCGGTCCCATGTTGAACAGCAGGTCCACGATGCTTAGGTTGGGCAGGAAGCCCAGTTTGTCCTGGAACACCTGGTAGTAGGGCTGGGGACGGAAGTCGGGGTCTTCGGTGCGGAAATCCTTTTTAGGGTGGATGCGTTCGCGGAAGTCGGCCTCGTCGGGTGTAAAGCCGGTTTTGTATTCGTCGCTGCGGCTGATGCGCGGCTCCATGTCGATGAACGAGCAGATGAGCTGTCCGAGGGCGTCGTTAAAGTCCATCAGGAACTCGTACTTCTGCTCGTAGAAGGGGCGGAAGTCGTCTTTGTAGTATTTGAAAAAGGGAGTGTGGTTGTAGGCCGACTGCAGGGCGTTCCAGTGCAGGTGGCGCCAGTTGCCGTGGTCAGAGATGCGGATGTCGCGCATGGGGCACTTCGGAGTGTCGGGCTTGATGATGGGCACGGTCAGAGCCAACGGTCCGTCGGGGGCGGCTATGGTGCAGCGGTTACGGTAGGTTTGCTTCAGGTAGTGGTCGTGCTGCTCTATGACGGCGCGGTCGTAGGTCAGCAGCTTGCAGTAGTATTCCACGGGTGCCAGGTAGGCGGATGATAGGTAGACGGTTTTCATGTTCCTGATGTCTTATCTTACTTTGGTCCATATTCTGTCCCAACGGTATCCGCTGAACAGGCTGCTTCCTTCTTCTTTGGAGAACCAGATGCGGGAGGCGCGGCCTATGATGTGGTCTTTGGGTACGAAGCCGAAGAGGCGCGAGTCGGACAGGTTGATGGAATTGTTGGCTACCACCCAGTAGTAGTCTTTGCTGAAGCGGCATTGACGGGTGGGACGGCCATTGATGTAGAGGGTATCGTTCTTTATCCGGGCGTCAACGTGTTCGTGCATGACCAGCGTGTTGCGCAGCAGGGTGATGTTGCGCGGTGTCACTTCTACAGTTATTCCCTTGCCGGGCACTACCAGTTGCTGGAGCACCGAGGTGCTGTCGGTGGGCATGAGAGGCTTCACCCAGCAGTCGCCGCTTATTTCCTGTTGCAACAGATAGTATTCGTAGCGGCTGAAGCTACGTACGTTGTTCAGCGAGTCCTGTCCCAGCAGGCTGCCGGCAGGTATGCCGAGCGACTGGAGCAGACGGGTCAGCTGTGCTTCGCGTTGGCGGGGATAGCAGTAGAGGAATTTCTGGTCGGGGGCATTCTGTTCGGAGGGGATGACGGTGAAGAGCGAGTCGGTCAGCAGCGTGTCGCCGGGTGTGCCTATGCAGCGGCCTATGAATACTTCGCGTCGGTCTATCTGCGGTTCTTTCAGGTTGGCAGGGTTGTTGAACACGATGATGTCTTCCTTGCTTACCGGACTGTCGGCCCAGCGGTGATAGCTCCACAGCGACATGAAGGGCAGGCGCAGCCCGTAGCTCCACTTGTTCACCAATATACGCTCGCCTTTGTAGAGGGAGTTTTCCATGCCCGACGACGGAATGAGGTAAGACGTGGCCACACAGCAGCGCAGCAATGCCGCCACGGCTATTGCTGCCACTACTGTCAATGCCCATTTAATGCCTTTTCTCATAGTGTCAGGTACGTGTAGTTTGGGTTAGTCCACCCACTTGAACAGGCGGTTCCAGCGTATCTTGCCGTCAAACCAGCCGCGGTCTTTGTCCAACGACAGCCAGACAAGGATAGGCTTGCCCACTACGTGGTCTTCGGGCACGAAGCCCCAGTAGCGCGAGTCGGCAGAGTTGTGGCGATTGTCGCCCATCATCCAGTAGTAGTCCATCTGGAAGGTGTAGCTGTCGGCCTTCTGTCCGTTGATGTAGATGCCGTCGGCACGGCGTTCCAGCTTGTTGCCTTCGTAAGCTTCGATGCAACGTTCGTAGATGGGCAGGTTGTCCTCGGTCAGGGCAATGGTAGCGCCTTTCTTCGGAATCCAGATGGGGCCGTAGTCGTTGCGGTTCCACTTGGTGTAGAGGTTCTGCGGGTAGAGTTGGTCGGTGTATTCTTCCGACTCCATGACGATGTTGCTGATGAGTTTCTTGTTGGCGCTGAGCGTGTCGAACATCTTCTTGGTAAGCGGCAGGTGATAGACCGGAATCAGTCGGCCTTGGGCATCGCGCTTGCCGAGGCCCATCTCCAGCAGGCTGGCTTCCCATCCGGGAGCGTCGTTCATCAGTATCTGGTCGTCTTTGCTGATACCCAGTTCGCGGAACATCTCTTCCGGAATGAGCGGGCCGGTGGTCTGTACGAAGTAGTTGAACTGCAGGTTTTCGGGATTCTCTATCGCCTTTCCGTCGATGTACACTTGTCCGCCCTTGATTTGCAGTGTGTCGCCCGGCAGACCTACGCAACGTTTCACGTAGTTCTCGCGACGGTCAACGGGTCGGGTGATGACTTTGCCGTACATCTGCGGATTGCTCATGATAAGCTTGCGGCCGGCGGCATAGTAGAGGTCGTAGACGGTGCGCTGCTGGCTGCGCGAGAGGCTGTCCATGTTGATGGCGTTGGGATACATACGGCGTCCCTCGCTATAGGCCAGGCTGTAGAAGTCGGTCTGCTGGAAGTTGGTAGCCACGGTGTCGCCGGCGGGGAAGTTGAACACTACGATGTCGTTTAGCTTCACCTTGCCCAGTCCGGCCACGCGCTTGTACTTCCACTGCGGCCACTCGATGTACGACTTGCAGTTGAAGACCGGCAGCGTGTGCTGTGCCAGCGGCATGGAGAGCGGTGTGTTGGGTACGCGCGGTCCGTAGCTCATTTTGCTGACGTAGAGGAAGTCGCCTACAAGCAGTGACTTTTCCAGCGATGATGACGGTATCTGGTAGTTCTGGAAGATGTAGAGATTGACAAAGTAGACTGCTACCAGAGCAAACACAATGGCGTCCACCCAGCTCATGACGCCGCGCACCGTCGGGTTCTTTGATTTCCGCCACCAGCTCCAGGGAATCCGTTTGCTGATGTATATATCGTAGATGAAAGGCACGACAATCAGTCCCCACCAACTCTTGACCCACAGCAGGAAGAGCAGATAGAGCAGGGTCACGATGCCAAACTTAATCCATTGCTTGCGTGATACTTGTTTCATGGTTATTGCTTTTTGTTATTTCAGAAACGGGAAAAGGTCGCTCATTCCCAGGAAACCTTCATGGCTGGCGGTATATTCGGCAGCCAGCACGGCACCCAGGGCAAAGCCGCCACGGTTTTTGGCGTCGTGGGTGATGGTGATGCTGTCGGCCTCGGAGTCATAGCGTATGCTGTGTATGCCCGGCACCTCGCCTTCGCGGATGGAGCTGACCGGCAGTTCGTTGGCGGCGCAGGCAGTGCTGCCCGTTACGGTTCCGTCGGGTGCCTGTAGTGTGCCCTTCACCCAGCGTGTCTTGCGGTCCAGGTTCTCAAGGATACCTTCGGCCAGGGTGATTGCAGTGCCGCTTGGAGCGTCGAGCTTGTGTATGTGGTGCGTTTCGGTCATGCTGACATCGTAGCCGGGGAACTGGTTCATAATCTTGGCCAAGTACTTATTGACGGCCGAGAAGATGGCCACGCCCAGACTGAAGTTGCTGGACCAGAACAGTGTCTTACCACCTTCGGTACAGAGGCGGCGTACTTCTTCGCCATGCTCCTCCAGCCAGCCCGTACTGCCCGACACCAGCTTGACGCCGGCGGCAAAGGCTTTCATGTAGTTGCCGTAGGCAGCCTTCGGGTTGGTGAACTCAATGGCTACGTCGGCACTGCGGAAAGCTTCCGACTCAAAGTCCTGTTGGTTGTCAATGTCAATGATGCAGACAATTTCGTGTCCGCGGCTCAGGGCAATGCGTTCTATTTCCTTGCCCATCTTTCCATAACCTATAAGTGCTATCTTCATTGTTTTCTGCTTATTCTTATTATATGTAAGTGTGCAAAGATAGGATTTTTCTTACATTCGGTCTTATAATTAACTTATTCTTAACAATGTCGGCCGCTGGTGGCAGTCCGTTTGTCCTTCCTTCGCGTAGTTGCGTCGGATGACGGTGCCCTGGTAGGTGTTTTTTCCCGTCTGGAACAAATCCTCGTCGTCAAAGGAGCGTAGCTTATACCACATGGTGAAGTCGGCAGTGCTGCACACCAGTGCGATGATGCCGAAGACGTAGGCAGTGGCATTGCCGGTGCAGAAGCCGTGTAGCACAGGCAGTACACCCAGCAGGATGCCCGGCAGGAGCAACAGCAGTCGATAGTGCTTCAGGGGAACAGCTCGGGAGGGATAGAACCCCGCCGATTTCCAGTCGCAGTGCCAGCGGATGCCTTTCAGGCTGCGCCCGCTGATGAAATACGACACCAGGCTGCCAGCCAAGATGTAAAGGACAAATATTATGAGCAGTAGCCGGAGGATGCCTCTTCCCCAGTGCAACCCGATGTAGTGGCCCAGGTTGTAGACGGAGAATTCCTCCCAGATGAAGATGTAGAGGACTGAGCTGGCGAACATGACCAGAATGTAGAACATGACGACGTAAACGCTGATTCGTCCCGGATTGATTTTGACTTCCATGCCGTCAGGTTGTGCGGCAGGGTTTGGGGTAGATTGTACGGTTGTTTTCATAATGCATGAATTATATTTTTTAATGGGTAGCGATGAATTCTCCTATATAGTAGCCCGCCAAGAAGCAAACGATGAAACTGAACAGCCCGGCGGCTGCCACAACGAGGGTTTTCTTGAAGGGGGTGTTGCCTGTCAGCAAGGTTGCTTCTTTCGAAAGGAAGCGGGCGATATTGTTTTTGACAGTTGTTTTCATCGTGATAGTTGTTTTTTTGTTGACGTTGCAAAGATAGGCCCTCTTCAGTAAACGGGAGGTTAACGTTACGTTATCTTTACGTTAACGGAGTTGGAGAGAAAAGGAAAAGAAGTTACTTTTGTAGCGGTAAGCGGTGAGTGGTTAGTATATCTACGCTCATCGCTCACCGTTAATCACTAACCGCTGAATAACATGAGCAAGTCCTACTACATCCTCCTCACCATCGTGGCCGCCGCCGTGGCTATCTTCTTCCTAGGCCGCTGGACGGGCATGGGATTGGGACTCAACAACCAGCGCGTGATGCGTACCGTCCACGAGGCCTGGTGCCGTGCCGACGACCGACACGCCCTCAGCCCCGAAGTTGGGCTCGACTCTCTCTTCCGTCTGCAACTGCGCGAAGAAGGGTTGCATCGCCTCCGCTTTCGGCTGGACACGGTGTCACTTACGGGCGATTCGACCGTGGTACTCCGCTCTGCCTTGCGCTATTTTGATGACTACGAACGGGAACTGGAGCAGCGTCGCACATTCGTCATCCCGTTGGACAGCCTGCAAGGCGTGCGTGCCTACCTTCTCAACCTTCGTGCCGAGACGGTAGGGTCGCAGCTCTACTACCTGCTGGGTACGGTGGTGGGTTTCTTCTTCCTGGCTTTTGGCATTGCCAAGCAGGTGGACATCATCCGCCGACAGGATAAACTGTCGCAGATGCGCGAGGACTTCTCCTATGCCATGGTGCATGACATGAAGACGCCCATAACGACCCTGCTCATCGGACTGAAGACCCTGCGGAGTGGCCGCCTGGATGCTAAGCCCGAGCGCAAGCAGCGGCACTTTGACGTGCTGGAGCATGAAGCACAGCACCTTCTGGCACTGACCAACAAAGTGCTTACCCTTTCCAAGATGGAGCATCGGCAACTGCTGCTAAACAAAGATTGGCACGAACTGCCTCCGATGGTGGACGAGCTGGTGAATACCTTCAAGGCAAAAACACAGAAGCCTGTCACCTTCCGCATCGACCTGCAAGCCACGGAAGTCTATGCCGACATGGAATTCCTAAAGGAAGCCATCGCCAACCTGATAGACAACGCCCTGAAATATTCCAAGGACACGGTGGAAGTGGCCATTGCCTCGCGTTCAGAGGCCGGCTTCGTCCGCATCAGCGTCCGCGACAACGGTATTGGCATCCCACTATCCGCTCAGCGTACCATCTTCGACAAGTTTGAACGCGTACTGCCCCGCGACGACGGCAACGGGCAGAAGAAAGTCTCGGGCTTTGGCCTCGGCTTGAACTACGTGATGAATGTGGCCCGCGAACACGACGGCTACGTCAGCGTGGAGAGCGTGCCGGGGCGGTTCAGCGAGTTTACCGTATCGCTGCCACTACCTCCGGAAGGAAGCAGCGAGTATTCAGCGGTAAGTGGTTAGTGGTAAGCGGTTAGTATTCTATCCGGAGGTTTTTAACCGCTTACCACTCATCACCTATCGCTCATCACTTATCACTTACCACTAATCACTTACCACTGATAAACATGGAACTCCTTCTTCACTACGTCTGGCACCACCGCCTTTTCCCCCTTGCTCCGCTTCTTACCACCGACGGCCAGCCGGTGGAAGTCATTGACCCCGGTCTGCCCAACCGGAATGCAGGCCCCGACTTCTTCAATGCCAAGCTGAAAATTGGCGGTACCCTCTGGGTGGGTAACGTAGAGATACATCAGAAGGCGTCGGACTGGATGCGCCACGGACACACCGCCGACCCGGCATACGCCAACGTCATCCTGCACGTGGTGGGTGAGGAAGACTGCCGCATTGAACTGCCCGGCGGAGAAGTCCTGCCCCAACTGGTGCTCCGTTGTCCGGCCGATGTGGAACAGCGTTATGATGAGCTGCAACACACCCGCCACTATCCACCCTGCTATGCCGTCATCCCGCGGCTGCCCCGGCTCACCGTGCACAGCTGGTTGTCGGCCTTGCACGTGGAGCGACTCGAACGCAAGTCGCTCGACATTGCCCGCCGCCTAGAGCAGCATGCCAATCATTGGGAAGACGTGTTCTTCGTCACTCTGGCGCGTAACTTCGGCTTCGGTGTCAACGCCGATGCTTTTGAAGCCTGGGCCGGGCGGATACCCTTCCGTGCCGTGGACAAGCATCGCGACGATTTGTTTCAGATAGAAGCCATTTTCTTCGGCCAGGCCGGACTGCTCGAAGCCGACGAGCCTGCCGATGATGCCTATTACCAACGCCTGCGTCAGGAGTTTCGCTACCTGCAGCGCAAGTTCGACTTGCCCCGTCCGCTCGATGCCGCGCAGTGGCGCTTCCTGCGCCTGCGTCCTGCCAACTTTCCCCACGTGCGTCTGGCTCAGCTGGCCGCCCTTTATCAGCAGGGGCAGACTCTCTTCTCGCGGCTGATGGAAGCCGAGACCACGACCGACACCACCGCCCTGCTACAGGCCGGTACCTCGGACTACTGGCACGAGCACTACAGCTTCGGCCACGCTTCGCCCCGGCGCACCGCCCGTCTCGGAGCCAAGGCTATCGACCTGCTGCTCATTAACACCGTCGTCCCTTTCCTTTACGCCTACGGACGCCATCGTGGCGATGAATCGCTCTGTGAACGCGCCACCCGTTACATCGAGTCAATCAAAGCCGAAGACAACCACATAGTCAGGCTTTGGAGCGAAGTGGGCTTGCCCGTCACTTCGGCTGCCGACTCGCAGGCACTTATCCAGCTTCGCACGGCCTATTGCGACCGTAAGGACTGCCTGCGTTGCCGCTTTGGCTACGAATACCTGAAACGTGTCGACCGTACCCCCTCTTCACAGCCTCCTGAGAAGTAGTCTGAAAGGGGGATGATAGCAGTTAACACTTATCGCGTTAGCAGTTAAGACTTATGGCGAAAAGTGTTAAGACTTATCGTGTCAGCAGTTAACTGCTATCAAACGCCTTTCTGATATCTGATTTTCAGTCTTTTTATCGTCGTTCTGTCAAGAGTGGGTCGAAGCATTCTGCCTGTACCGTTTTTTCATTGTCCTTCACTTGCCTTTTCCCCGCAAAGGTGCTATCTTTACGCTCGTTAACTTTTGTTTTGCATCCCGTTTGTCCTTTTCGATGCATTGCAGGTTTGTGATGCCGGATGATGGGGCAGACATTATGGCTAGTATGACTGAAAATTAGATTTATGGATAAAAGATTTTTGACTGTGGCCTTCGCATTGCTGGGTGCGGCGCATGCAGAGGCCGGAACTCCCGCCCGCAGTCTTTCGGCGGATGTTGTGGAAGCGTATGTTAGTAAGGGTGATGTGTATGTGCAGCCCACCGACAATGTAGGACGTTACGTCAGCCGGCGGCCGGTCGAAGAAAAGCGACTGTTCAGGTCGGAGATTATTGACCGCAAGGTGGCCGAGGTGAAGGCACTGCTGAAGAACGCCCGCCTGGCCTGGATGTTCGAGAACTGCTTCCCCAATACGCTGGACACCACCGTACACTTCCGTATGCTCGACGGTAAACCCGATACCTTTGTTTATACAGGCGACATCCATGCCATGTGGTTGCGCGACTCGGGGGCACAGGTGTGGCCGTATGTCCGCTTTGCCAACGACGACCCCCGGCTGAAGTCCATGCTCGAAGGCGTCATTCGCCGGCAGTTGTTGTGCATTAACCTCGACCCCTACGCCAATGCTTTCAATGACGGTCCCGTGGGAGGCGAGTGGCAGTCGGACTATACTGACATGAAGCCCGAGCTGCACGAACGCAAGTGGGAGATTGACTCCTTGTGCTATCCCTTGCGCCTGGCCTACCACTACTGGAAGGTGACGGGCGATGCGTCGGTGTTCGACGACGTGTGGGTGGAGGCCGTCACCCGCATTGTGCAAACCTTTCGCGAGCAGCAGCGCAAGGCCGACCGTGGCCCTTACCGCTTCATGCGCAATACCAACCGTTCTACCGATACCATGATAAACGACGGTTGGGGCGCGCCCGCCCGTCCGGTGGGACTGATTGTCTCCTGCTTCCGTCCCTCCGACGACGCCACCACGCTGCCTTTCCTCATTCCTTCCAACTTCTTTGCCGTCAGCTCGCTGCGCAAGGCTGCCGAGATTCTCGTGCAGGTCAACGGCAATTCGTCGTTGGCCAAGGAATGCACCGACCTGGCCGATGAGGTGGCCGAGGCTTTGCGCCGACATGCCGTGTGCCATCATCCGGAGTTTGGCGACATTTACGCCTACGAGGTCGACGGATTTGGCGGCCGCATGCTGATGGACGACGCCAACGTGCCCAGCTTGCTGGCCATGGCCTACCTGGGTGACGTCCCTGTGGACGACCCCGTCTACCAGAATACGCGCCGTTTCGTGTGGAGCGAGGCCAATCCTTACTTCTTCCGCGGCACTGCGGGCGAGGGCATCGGCGGACCGCACATAGGCTACGACATGGTGTGGCCCATGAGCATCATGATGAAAGCATTTACCAGTCAGGATGACGAGGAAATCAAGTGGTGCATCCGTACCCTGATGGCTACCGACGCCGGAACGGGCTTCATGCACGAGTCGTTCCACAAGGACGACCCGACCAAGTTTACCCGTGCCTGGTTTGCCTGGCAGAACACGCTGTTCGGCGAGCTGATACTGAAGCTGATTGACGACGGCAAGCTCGACCTGCTGAATAGCCTTTGACACTGACCGGTTCTCTCTCGGCGTAGTTTGGAATAGATTTTTTCTTGAATAGACAGAAACAAACTATTTATGTAATAAACAATATTACTGCTATGAAAACATTATTTTCCACAGGCCTGTCGATAGGAATGGGCCTGGGTGTCATGCTGCTGGCAGGCAGCTGCACCGGAACGCAGACTGCTTCCGAGCAGTCCTATCTGCGGTCGGACTATTACACCCGTGGCATTGGGCAGTATCCGGGTTGTCCGGTCGAAGACTTCTCGCCCGAGCTGTTGCCCGACGGCTCTGCTTACCGCAACCTTGCATTGCTGAGGCCGGCCTATCAGTCGTCGGCCTACGACTACAACCTGACGTCGCAGCTGGTGACTGACGGGTTGCTGACCGACCGTCGGCCGGCTTATCTGGTCCTCTCTACTCCGCAGGGCGAGTTGCCCAGCCGCGAGCGCGAATGGATGATAGACGGAGGTCCTTTCTCACGCAACAAAGTGGCGGGCGAAGATACTTACTTCCAGTTCAGGCTGGCCAATTATCCTCAGCAGGTGAGTCAGGTGGCCGTGACCGGCGTACTGGTCTACGACGACAAGGCTGCCCGCGGCGGCTACGTGATGGAGTGGGAGGCTTCGGCCGACGGACAACAGTGGACTTCGCTCTGCCGCCGTGCCGGCAACGGACTGCCCGGTAAGGCTCTGCCCGGCCGGGCGCAGGTCAACGACCCCAATAAGCAGACGGAACAGGTGAGCATGCCCATGCGGCAGCTGAATGACGTCTTTGATTTCCCGGCAGCGGAAACATATACTTACTACAGATTGCGGCTGAAGATGGCCGGTGCTTACGAGTGGTCGTTCACTGACATGCGCTTCAGTAATGCCGGCGGTGACATCGAAATGAAGCCTTCCAGTCTGTTCACCAGCGCCTGGATGAGTGCGGGAACAGGACAGGAGTGGATTTACGTCGACTTGGGTTCGCGCTCCGACTTTGACAAGGTGGTGCTGCACTGGGTGAACAAGGCCGTGGATGGCAAGATACAGGCCTCGGACGACGCACAAACCTGGACCGACCTGGCTGCACTGCCGGGCGGCGAAAGGCTGACCGACGAGATAGCCGTGGACGGCAAGGCACGCTACGTGCGCGTCTGCATGAATAAGTCGGCCGACGGCGACCGATATGTATTGAGCGAGCTGCAAGTGATGGGCAAGGGCGGACTGGTGGCCCGGCCTGCCGGGATGCCTGCCGTGGAGCAGGGACGGATGAGCCTGTCGGGCGGCGGATGGATGTTGCAGCGCGCCTCGGAGGTGAAGGGCAGCGGCGAAGAAATATCCAAGCCCGACTATCAGACCCAAAGCTGGGTAGTGGCCACCGTGCCGGGTACGGTGTTGAGCAGCTACAAGAACGTGGGTGCCATAGCCGACCCCAACTATGCCGACAACCAACTGACCGTTTCCGAGTCGTTCTTCAATTCCGATTTCTGGTACCGCGACGAGTTTGAGATGCCCGCCGACTTCGGCCGTGAACGCGTGTTCCTGAACTTCGACGGCATCAACTGGAAAGCCAACATCTACCTGAACGGCCAGAAGGCAGGCAACCTGGAAGGAGCCTTCAAGCGCGGCAAGTTCGACGTGACGGACCTCGTACGCCCCGGCAAGAATGTGCTGGCCGTGCAGATTGTGAAGAACCTGCACATAGGCGCCGTGAAGGAGAAGAACAAGCAGAGCCCCGACTTCAACGGCGGCATCTTGGGTGCTGACAATCCTACATTCCATGCCTCCATTGGCTGGGACTGGATTCCGACCGTGCGCGGCCGTAACATAGGTATCTGGAACGACGTCTACCTGACCACCACCGGAGCCGTGACCGTACAAGACCCCTACGTACAGACCGTACTGGCCCTGCCTGACACCACGGCAGCCACGCTGACAGCCGAGGTAGTGGTGAAGAACCATGCCGCCACACAGGTGGAAGGCGTGCTGAAGGGACGGGTAGGTGACGTGGCCTTTGAACAGCCCGTCAAGCTGGCACCGCAGGAAGAACGTACCGTGGTGTTCAACGCCCAGGACTATCCGCAGCTGCATGTGGAGAATCCGCGCCTGTGGTGGCCCAACGGATACGGAACTCCTTACCTGTATGATGCTAATTTCACTTTCGTGGTGGGTGGACAACCGTCTGACTCCAAGGACTTCAAGGTGGGCTTGCGGCAGATGACCTTCGACGAGATCAACCACGTGCTGAACCTCTACGTCAACGGCCGGCGCTTCATTGGCCGCGGCGGCAACTGGGGCTTCAGCGAGTCGAACCTGAACTACCGTGGACGCGAATACGAGACAGCCGTGGCCTACCATGCCGACATGAACTTTACGATGCTGCGCAACTGGGTGGGCATGATTGGCGATGAAGAGCTGTACGACGCCTGCGACAAGTACGGCATCATGATATGGCAGGACTTCTGGCTGGCCAACCCGGCCGACGGTCCCGACCCCTACTATCCCGATATGTTCCTGGATAACGCCGAAGACTACGTGAAACGCATCCGCAGCCACGCCTCCATAGGCCTGTATTGCGGACGCAACGAGGGCTATCCGACGCCGTACATTGACAAGGGACTGAGGAAGATTGTGAAAGACGAGCATCCGGGCATGCACTACATATCGAGCTCGGCCGATGACGTGGTGAGCGGCCACGGCCCTTACCGCATGCTGCCCGCCAAGACTTACTTCACGCTGGAGGCCGGCAACGACCGCTTCCACAGCGAGCGCGGCATGCCCAACGTGATGACCTACGAAAGCTTCCTCCGCACCTATTCGCCCGAAGGCCTGTGGCCGCAGTCGAACGAGTGGGGCATGCACGACTATACGCTGGAGGGCGCACAGGGGGCGACGTCGTTCAATCAAATCATTGCCGAAGGCTACGGACAGCCCCAAAGCGCGCAGGAGTTCTGCGAACTGGCGCAGTGGGTGAACTACGACGGACACCGCAGCATGTTCGAGTCGCGCAGCAAGAAGCGCATGGGACTGCTGATGTGGATGAGCCATCCGTGCTGGCCGTCGATGGTATGGCAGACCTACGATTACTTCTTCGAGCCTACGGCCGCTTACTTTGGCATCAAGAAGGCTTCGGAACCGCTGCACATACAGTGGAATCCGGCTACCGATGAAGTGGAGGTGGTGAACTACAGCGCCGGACAGCACACCGGACTGGTGGCCGAGGCGCAGGTGCTGAACATGGACGGCTCGGTGGCCTGGCAGAAGACGGCACAGGTGGACAGCCGGGAAGACAGCACCGAGAAGTGCATCAAGCTGGAATTCCCCGACGGACTGTCGGAGGTACACTTCATTAAACTGTGGCTGAAGGAAGGAGAACGGGTGGTTTCGGATAACTTCTATCACCGCACCTTGAAGGAGAACAACTATCAGGCACTGAAAACCTTGCCGAAGACCAGCCTGAAGTGGAACATGGACACTCCGCAGGAGGTTGATGGTGACTGGCAGACGAAGGTAAGCCTGGAGAACGCCTCGGACGTGCCAACCCTAATGGTGCGCCTGAACCTTGTGGGCGAGCAGGACGGCAAGCAGTTCCTGCCGGTGTTCTACTCGGACAACTACTTCTCCTTGCTGCCCGGCGAGAAGAAGGAGGTCAGCATCCGCTGGAAGGATGTGGACACGCGCGGCAATGCGCCCAAGCTGCTGGTGACGGGCTATAACGTGAAATAGGCGGTACATGCAGGAAGCGGGCATGCTCCGGCTTGGGAGTCGGTGCCCTGTTTCCCGATGTGGCTGACATGACAAGGCGGATGAGACCGACTGACGGTAAGCGTCGTCGGACTCATCCGCCTGCTTTATGGTCCAGTGTGCGGGCATTCGGACGCAGGTACTCTACTCGGCTGCCAATGCGACCGGGATATTTGCGGAATGGATGTGCGGGAAAAAGTTGGCAAAGGCCGGCGCAAAGTTGTCCGATGCCTGTTGGTTGCTCTATCTTCAGCCTGAAGATGGCTGTCTTTAGGCTGAAGATATGCATCTTTAGGTTGCAGATGTCTATCTTCAGGCTAAAGATAGAGATTTGAGTACGGATTTTCCGTTCTCAGGCGCCTTGTCCGTTATCTTTCTTGTACTGTGTAGGCGTCTTTCCGGTGTACTGCTTGAAGGATGTGCTAAAATAGCGTGGCGACGCGAAGCCTACCTTTTCCGAAATCTCGGTGAAGTTCAGGTTTCCTTCGGCAATGAGGGCCATGGCCTGCTCTATCCTGATTTTGTTGATGTAGTCGTTGGCTCCCATGTCGGTGATGGCCTTCAGCTTGTTGTAGAGCGAGGCTCGGCTCATGCCTATCTGCTTGCACAGGAAGGGGATGTCGAGAGCCGTGTTGTCCAGGTTGTCGATGATAACCTGGTTCAGCTTGTCCATAAAGAGGGTGTCCTTCTGCGTCAAGTCGCTTTCGGGCACCTGTATTTCGGGCTCTCCTACCTGCTGGTAGTGGCGGCGGGTCTGTGCGCGGTTGTAGAGCTTGTTGACCACCTTGTTGAGCAGCTTGTCCATCTCGAAAGGCTTCTCCAGATAGCTGTCGGCGCCCAGCATGTAGCCATACTGTCGGCTGGTCTCATCGTTGCGGGCGGTGAGCAGGATGATGGGGATGTGGCTCACGGTGATGTCTTCCTTGATGGCCTTGCACAGCTCGTAGCCGTTCATACCGGGCATCATGACGTCGCTGACGATGATGTCGGGACTTTCCTCGCGGGCTATCTTGTAGGCCGTTTCGCCGTCGTAGGCCACGAACACGTGCTTGAAGATTTCCTTCAGTTCGTCGGCCAGGTATTCCACCAGGTTGGTGTTATCGTCTACTACCAGTATGGTGTTTTCCTTCAGGCTGACGGTATTTATTTTCTCCTTGTCGGGCATGTCAATTTCGATGGACGACTGAGCCGACAGCAGCTCGTTGAGGTAGGAGTTGTTTTGCGGCACTGCGCTGCTGGCGTTTTGGGTCAGGGGCAGTTCGAAGTAGAAGGTGGCACCACGTTCGGGGTTGTTGTAGGCTCCGATTTTGCCTTTATGCAGCTCCACCAGTATCTTGGAGTAGGATAGTCCGATGCCGCTTCCGCTCTGCTCGTTGCTTCCCTGATAGAAGCGGACGAAGAGTTTGTCGGGGTCGACGTTCTTCAGTCCTTCGCCCTCGTCGGACACGGAGATGCGGACACCTTTCTTGTCATCGGTGAATTCGGTCTGAATCCGTATGGTGGACTTTTGGGGGCTGTGCTTGAGGGCGTTCATCAGCAGGTTGGACAGGATGACGATACACTTCTCGCGGTCGAAGTCTACTTGGCCTATGTTCTCGTCTAGTTGCAGTTCTATTTTCTTTTCGTCGCTTTCTTCTCCTTCAAAGTTGTCGCACACTTCCTTGACCCATTGGTTCAGATTGTAGCTTTGAACGTTGAGGTGGGTGGCGGTCATTTCCATCTTCCGTGCATCGAGCACCATGCTGATGAGGTCCTTCATGCGTTGTGCTTGCTTGAAGGCCAGGTTCAGCTGCTTGAAGTAGCGGTCGGTGGGCTGTATGGAGTCGATGATTTTCTTCAGCGGGGCATAGATAAGCGTCAGGGGGGTGCGCAGCTCGTGGCTGATGTTGATGAGGAAGCGTACTTTCTCTTCATAGATTTCCTGTTCACGCTCTTTCAGCATCCATTTGATGCGGTTGTCTTTCTTCTTGAGTGCCGCCTTGATGGTGAGGTAAATGGTAAAAAGACACAGCAGGCACATCAGTGTGACAAACCACCATGATTTGTACCAGGGAGGCAGTATGACCAGTGTAAGTACACGCTGGGGCTTGGACCATCCGCCGTCTTTCTTGGTATAGCTGACGCAGATAGGATAGGTGCCCGATGCCAGTGAGGGAATGTTGAGTTCAGTGTCGTAGCTGCTGATGGCATTTTCCTGCTGGTTGTCGAGCGTATAGTGGAAGAGGCGTGGACGCAGCACGTCGTCGCCGGCTACCAGAAAACGCAGCTGAATGTTGCGGGTATTCCAAGGTAGTGCTATTTTACCGCCTTTCACTTGGTAGAGCTGGTTCTCGTCGCCCACCGTGAAGTCGAGCAGAATGACGGTGGCATCTTTCTCGTCGGTTGGCGCAATGGTATCGGTATCAGCATTGATGCAGAGCAGTCCGTTTACGCCTCCCATGTATACCCGTTTGTGGGTGGATAGCAATTTGGGCTTTTGCAGGTATTCGTTGCGTTGCAAGCCGTCTGACTCGCCATAGAGGATGAATTTCTGTTCTTTGGGGTGGTAAGAGTAGAGGTCCTGTCCGGCACCAATCCAGATGCGGCCCTTGTCATCGCACAGAATGGATTTGGCTTCCTTGAAAAGTGAACAGTGGATGTGTGTCAGTTTGCCGTTGCTGATGGTAGACAGCCCGGTACTGCCAACTATCCAGAAGTCGCCTTTGCTGTCCATGGCGGCAGAGTTAATGTAGTAAGCTGTATCAGAGTGGAAGACCGGTAACAGTTCAGTGCCTCCTTTCTTGATTTTGTAGATGTCTTGCGTGTTATGGTAATAAGAGTAGATGCTGTCTTCTGAAATATTGCATAGCATTCCTTGGGGAATGTTGTGTGAGGTGTTGACAATCTCCGTTGTTTGTCCGGTAGGAATATGGTAGCGGGCAATGGGGTTGGTAAGCAACAGGATATTGTCTGACGTTTCGTTGTAGAGGTTGGTAGACAGACGGCTGTATTTGATGTAGTTGTCCAGCTTGGTCTGGCTTAGTTGGAAGGGGTGTTTGGCTCCTGTGGCTTTATTGAACAGGAAAAGACCTTGTGAGAAGATAGATACCAACAGTTCATGGTCGGAGTAACCGCAGATGGATACCACTTTGTCGTCCCAAGTGTTGGGATAGTGCTTTATTTTATTGGTGTTTTCATCCAGGCAGTTTATTCCTCCGCCGTCAGTACCTATCCAGATGGTGCTGGAGTTTGGTTCCTGATAGAGGCTCAGGACGGTGTTTTCGCTCAGACCTTTGTCGTTGCCCAAGGATACGCTGGAGAAGGTTACCATGTTGGTCTCTCTGATGTTGATAAGACCTCCGCGGGTGGTCCCTAGCCAGATGTTGTTACTTTTCTGGCTGCCATGTATGTGTAGAATGGTGTTGACTGGTAGGGAGTGTATGTTGCCCGATTCGTGTTTCAGCACTTGTACGCTGCCGTCTTTGGGGTCGATGATGTTAATGCCGCCTCCATCGGTGCCGGCCCAGATTTTCCCTTTTATCAGCGTAAGGCAAAGCACGAGGTCGCTGCTGAGCGAAGAGTTCTTCGAAGTATAGTGTGCGGTCAGTTCACCTTCTCTGGAGTATCTTTTCAGTCCGTTGTTATAGTCGGTTATCCAGAGGTTGCCTTCGTTGTCAATGCAAAGGTCGGCATAGTTGTTGGTTTTGGAGAAGGAAGTAGGCAGTATCTTTTTGTTGTCTATGTCGAACAGCAAGATGTCTTTCTCGCGGTTGGAACATATCAGGGTGTGCGGATCCCAGAATTTCATTCGTTGGATGAAAAAATCCTCTTTGTAGCCTAGTTCAGTCAGAACATTGATTTCATCGGTTTCGTAACTGTATTTGTAGAGCTTGTCGGTTCCGCCGAAGATGAGGCCGTCTTGTGTGCGGCAAACGGCACCTGCGGAAATCAGTTCCTGTCCGTTGGCAGTATAGCAGGGGGTAAAATTATCGTTGGTTTTGGAGTATTTGACCAGTCCGTTGACGGTGAGAAACCATAGCTGGTGTTTCTGGTCTTCGATGATTTGCAGTATCCTTCTGTAGTTGTTGACTGAACGGATAATGGGGATGGCGTAATATTTCAGGTCCTTGCCATCATAGCGTATCAGTCCGCTGGAGGTGTCCAGCCAAACGATGCCATTGCTTTCTTCATACACGTAATTAACGTAGGAAGGCATTTCTTGTTGCAGACCAATTTGCGTAAAGCTGAAATTGCTGGCGATACTTGTTTGTCCTGTCAAAATGGAACTTATGATGACCAGGAATAAGGTCATTCGTAGCATGTCTTTCATGGTAGGGTCCGTTCAATTACTTCACAAATGTATGCAAATATTAATAGATAGTCAAATTTGGAAGTGAAAAATCAAAATTGGAAGCGTTTTATATCTTCCAAGAATGGATAGGAGGTGGCTAATAATGTCTACTTAGTCAATATTGAAAGTAAAATAGTTATTTATGAATGTGAAGAAAAATAATCAGCTCTACATTTGCAACGTGATTTTTATCAAGGGCGCCGGTCTCTCCTGAGAAGAGGCAAAGATTATCAATTATAAGTTTAACTAATAAAACGAAGTATTAATGAAAGCACAGTTAAAGTATTTTTGTTTATGTGTGGTTTCTATGTTGGTGTTCTCTGTAGGAGCACTGGCTCAAGGGCAGACCATTACAGGTAGGGTAGTGGACAACCTTAAAGAAGGTATGCCGGGAGTTAATGTTCAGGTTAAGGGAACTACGGTAGGAACCATTACGGATTTGAATGGAAATTATTCATTGCAGGTAAGTGGTCCTAAATCTGTTTTGGTATTTACTTTTATAGGTTTCTCTACTCAGGAAATTGAGGTAGGTAAGCAGACTGTTATCAATGTAGAGTTGCAAGAAGACTCTCAAGCACTGGAAGAAGTGGTTGTTGTAGGTTATGGTACGGCTCGTAAAGGAGACTTGACGGGTGCGTTGACTACCATGCGTCCTAATCCGAACGACGCATCCAAGGCTACTTCGTTGGACAACCTTTTGTCTGGTAAGGTGGCTGGTCTGGTGGTTAGTTCTGCTTCTTCGGCAGTTGGTGCCGCTTCTTCTATTACTATTCGTGGTGCCAGCTCCTTGCGTGGTGATAATCAGCCGTTGTATGTCATCGACAATGTGCCGCAGGCTTCTGCCGGTGAATTCGCTTCTTCCGGTATCAGCGGTGACTTCCAGATTAATCAAGACCCGTTGGCTGCTTTGAATCCGGCCGACATTGAAGACATCACTATCTTGAAAGATGCTTCTTCTACCGCTATTTATGGTTCGCGTGGTGCAAACGGTGTTATCTTGATAACGACTAAGAAAGGTAAGCAAGGAAAAGCAAAAGTCAATGTAAGTGCTAACTTTACGATTGCTGAGCCGACTCGTCTGATGGAGATGACTAACTTGGAAGAACATGCTAATTACATCAATTCTCGTATTTCAAATGGACAGTATCCGTTCTATGTAGTAGGTAATGAAGTGAGATATGTATTTAATGACGCGTTGTCTAAATACGATCCCAATAATTCTGAAACTTATCATCTGATTCAGTATCGCAACTGGCAAAAGGAAATTTACCAGTCGGCTTTCTCGCAGAATTATTCAGTTTCGGTTAATGGTGGAAGCGACAAAGTTACTTATTATATTTCTGCCAACTTTAAAGATATCAATGGTACTGTGAAGCAAACAGGATTGAAGCAAGGCGACCTGCGTGCCAATATCGGTATGGATTTGTCTAAGACAGTTCACTTGAACATGACATTCAGTGGTTCTCTTCGCCAGAACAACATGATGGCCGGTGGTAGCACGCTGGGTGGTTCTACTACAGCCATATCTCGTACAGCGTTGGATTATGCTCCTTTTGAAATGCCAGAGGACGACCCTTCATTCCAGGCTGAAAACAAAACCACTATTTTTAGTTGGTTGAACGACTATGAGGATGTGGCCAATGATAAGACATTCAATATGAGTATGGACCTGTCGTGGAAGATTCTGAAGAACTTGCAGTACAACCTGCGTGTCGGCGGTAATTTGAATATGAACGACCGTAGCCGTTGGTATGGCATGCAGTTGTATCAAGGTATGAACAACAATGGTTATCTGGCTTTGTCAGACTTGAATAAGAGTAACTATTCTGTTGAAAACGTATTGAACTATAATACCAAGCTGGGTAGCATTGCCAATTTGGATGCTACAGTAGGTGTTACTTACGACCAGTATAAGTTCCTTAACAAGAACGTGATTGGAACACAGTTTACAATGTTTGATTTGAGAGAGAACGGTATGCACATGGCTGGTAATGTTCAGCATCAGGAGCCTATTCAGCGCGACTATCAGCTGCTTTCTTACTTGGGTCGTATCAACCTGTCATTCTTGGATAAGTATTTGATTACAGCTTCTCTTCGTGCCGATGGTTCAAGTAAGTTTGCCAAGGGTAATCGTTGGGGTTACTTCCCCTCTGCTTCTGTGGCATGGCGTATGGAACAGGAAGAATTCTTGAAGGATGTGGATTGGCTGAACCAGTTGAAGCTTCGTGTCAGCTATGGTGTGACCGGTAATCAAAGTATCAATCCTTATTCAACTTTCTCCATGTATGGAGGTGGTACTAATCACTATGCAGACGGTTCAGGCAACCAGTTGGCTACTTTGACTATTACTAACTTGCCTAATAATGGTTTGACATGGGAAAAGACAGCTTCTTGGAATGCAGGTTTTGACTTTGGCCTTTTCCGCTCTCGCCTGAGTGGTACAGTTGATTTCTATATCAAGCGTACGAATGATTTGTTGATTTCGAGAAATCTGCCAGGTTCAGCTGGATTCTCTTCTACTTATTACAACCAAGGATCTTTGGATAACAAAGGTGTTGAATTGACGTTGACCGCACAGATTATCGATTCAAAAGATTGGAAGTGGAGTGTTTCTGGTAACTTTGGTAAGAACAAGAGTAAGATTGTAGATTTAGGTCTGTTGCCTACTGAATTCGGTTGCTTGGGTGAAAGAATCGGTTATTATGGTAATACTCTTGGCGACCACTTCGGAGTAGGTCATGTATTCTTGCAAAACGAGGAACCGGGATTGTTCTTGGGTTATGTAACGCAAGGAATTGTTCAGGAAGAGGATATTACTGACCAGGGCGTACGTTTCACCAAACCCGATGGTACTACAGGATACTATAAGGATGTATTGGGTCAGAAACCCGTAGCAGGTGATGTGAAGTTTGTTGATTTCGATGGTAACGGTTCAGTAGATACTTCAGACCGTAATATTATTGGTAACCCAAATCCAGGATTTACTTATGGCTTCCAGACTTCATTCTCTTGGAAGGATTTGAGCCTTACTGCTTCTTTCTCGGGAGTACAGGACCGTGACATTATCAATGTAAACAACCGCTATATCAATACGCCGGGAACAAAAGCCGGAACAATCTCAAAGAAAGCGTATGAAGGAATGTGGACTCCGGAAAACAAATCGAACTTGTATCCTTCTTCTAATTTCATCGTACAGAACATGGTGATGGATCGTTACGTAGAAGACGGAAGCTACTTGAGATGTTCTGATATTACATTGAACTATATCCTTCCCAAATCTTGGATGAAGAAGATAGGTTTGCAGAATACTTCTATATTCGCATCTGTTAAGAATGCTTTTGTCATTACTGACTACAGCGGATATGACCCTGAGGTTAACAGCTTCGCATTCGATGGCCTTCGTCCGGGTGTTGATATGAACTCTTATCCTACACCGCGCCAATATGTGTTTGGTTTGAATGTGACCTTCTAACTTTAAACAATACCATAAAACTTCAAAGAAAATTAGAATATGAAAAATATAAAATACTTACTTCTGTCTCTTTCTGTAGCATGTTGCATGACTTCATGCTTGGATGAAGATCCGTTGTATTCGCAGAATAACAATATTGTATTCTCTAACGAAACAAATGCTGAACTGGCATTGTTGGGTTGCTATTCTTACATGAGCACCACGTCGGCATACGGTCAGCACTGGCAAGAGATTCCTATTAGTGGCTCTGGCTTCGGTTGGTCACAGAGAAGTGGTAGCGATGGCATTGTAAGTTTACAGTCATTATCCAGTGACGGTCTGATTTCTACTACTTGGAATGCCATGTACAAGGTTATTTCTGAAGTAAACGCTTATCTGGAGAATCTGGAAAGCAGTGGGCTGTCTGCCGATATAAAGAATCAGTATGGTGGTGAAGCCAGATTCTTGCGTGCAGTAGCTTATTATAACTTGGTTTCTTTGTTTGGCGATGTTCCATTCAAGACTACCGCTTCTACTTCCGAGGGTATTACTATTGCCCGTACACCCCGTGAGGAAGTGTTGGCTCATGTGATAGAGGATCTTAAGTCAGCAGGTTCCATTAGTGCAACTTCCGATGTTGGCCGTGTTAATTCTTGGGCTGTAACAGCCTTTATGGGTAAGGTGTATTATAAAATGGCAGTTCTGGGGATCAATCCTACTGAGAACTGGACAAATGCCAAAAACATGTTTGACGCAGTTTACAACAGTAAAGTATATAAGCTGGAAGATAATTTTGCCGACTTGTTCGGTGATTGGGTCGCCGATTCCAAAGAAGCCATCTTCCAGATTAATTTCAGTCTTACGTCATCTAACTGCTTCAATCGTGCCAGCAACCGTTTCTCTCCTACATCTTCTACTACAGGTGTAAACTGGAGTACTTATCGTGCTACAAAAGCTGCTTATGACATGCATTGGAGCATGTATCCTGGTGATCCCCGTATTGCTGCAACTTTCTTGACGGTTCATAGAAAGCGTACTGGAAATAACCAGCCCAATCCGAAACCTCAGGTTGGCGACGTGTTGTCTGCTAACGACAGTGTATACTACTATCCTTACTTTACTTATAAAGTTCAGGTCGGAGTAGATGGAAATAACAAACCGGTATACGAGAAAATCCAGAAGAATGGTGTGGATGTAGAAGATAAATTGTATGTAGGATGTTTACCTTATGATAAGTTTGACAATCCTGCCAATCCTAGCCTCGCTTATTTGGAAGGGCTGCAAGTGCCAGAGAATGCAACTTTGAGAGAAAAGGCCGAGATTGAAGCTCTGAAAGGTTTGAAGAAAAGTTTCTCAGAGAATGCCAATCAGAATGCTTGGCCAGCACATGCCAAACTGTATGACCAGAACCAGCAAGGTACAGCCAGCCACAAAAACCTGATGGTATACCGCTATGCTGAGATGTTGTTGCTGATGGCTGATGTTTACAATGAGTTGGGTGATAAGGATAAGGCTATTTCTTTAGCTAATGAGGTATTGGCTCGTGCCCGTCAGTCTGCTTCAACAGCTGCTCCTTCAGAGGAACCGAAAGATTGGCCTACTACATTGACTACAGAACAGGTTCGTGAGAAGCTGTATTTTGAACGTATACTTGAATTGTTTGGCGAGCCCGATATGTATGAGATGATTCGTATCCGTGGAACTGAGTATCTGAAGAAAGCATTGGAATATCACAACAATCATGAGTTTACGAAAGCCTCTGATACTTATTACAAGAACTCAGCCAATAAATGGACAGACCGAGTTTATAACGAAGGTAATCTGACAGAAGACTTCCTGAAGATGAACCTGCTGTTGCCCATTCCTGATTCGGAAAGAGATGCTAATCCCGGCATTACGGACAACAATTTTGGTTATTAATTAATATAATTTTTATAGAAGAAAAAGAGTCAACGGACTTGAAACATGGGGCTGTTGGCTCTTTTTCTCCTTTTAATCAGAATACTACATGGACATGAGCAAAGATGTATTATACAAGATATTCTTTTCTATTCTAATGTGTATGGCGGTACAGGGCAGGCTCTGGTCCCAGGATATTGCGTTAGTGCCCCGGCCGCTTAATCTACAGACCACAGGTGAAGACCAATTTGAAGTAACGGCACGTACTGTTATCTCCGTGGAAAATGAAGAGCAGAAGGCTGTCGCCGACTATTTTGCTTCATTATTTACGCATTCGGCAGGTTTTACCCCTTCTGTTGCATTGGATACGGACCGTGCCGATATTATATTCCGTTCAGATGCCAGTCTGAAAGCCGAGTCATACTTCTTGCAAGTGAAGAAAGACGGCATACAGGTGAAGGCTGCCGATGCCAATGGCTTCTTTTATGCTGTGCAGACGTTGAGGTTGACATTGCCCTCGTTGATAGAGAACCGCGTGACACGTCCAGACACCCGTTGGACCATACCTGTAATGACAGTTTCCGATGGTCCCCGATTTCCTTATAGAGGATTGATGCTGGACGTTTCACGCTATTTTTTGGCTAAAGAAGAAGTGCTGAAGATAGTAGACTGCATGGCCATGCTGAAGCTGAACAAGTTACACTTGCATCTGACTGACGATAATGGCTGGCGACTTGAAATCAAGAAGTATCCCCGCTTGACAGAAGTAGGCGCCTGGCGGGTAAACAGAGAATATCAGCCTTTTCCTGATCGTCGGAATCCTTCGCCCGAAGAGCCTACTCCCATAGGCGGTTACTATACGCAGGAACAGATGAAGGAAATCATTGCCTATGCCCAGCAGCGCTGTGTGGAGATTATACCGGAGATTGACATGCCGGCACACTCTAATGCAGCCTTGGCTGCATATCCGGAATTGGCTTGTCCTGTAGTGAAAAAGTTCATCGGTGTGCTTCCCGGGCTGGGTGGAAGCAATGCCGATATCATCTATTGTGCCGGTAATGACAAGGTCTTTGAATTTCTGCAAGGAGTTCTTGACGAAGTGGCTGAACTTTTTCCTTCCGAATACATCCATATCGGCGGTGATGAGGCTTGGAAGACACATTGGAAGGAATGTCCCTTGTGTCAGGCTCGCATGAAGCAGGAAAAGCTGGACAATGAAGAAGACTTGCAAGGCTACTTCATGCAACGTATCAGCAAGTACGTGCAGGAAGTAAAAGGCAAGAAGGTAATGGGCTGGGATGAGCTGACGAACAGTAAGTTGCCCGAGGGTGTTACTATCTTTGGCTGGCAAGGCTTCGGCAATGCTGCTCTGAAGGCGGCAGCCCAGGGACATCCTTTCATCATGACGCCCGCCCGCTTACTCTATCTCATACGCTATCAAGGTCCTCAGTGGTTTGAGCCATTGACTTATTTCGGCAACAATACGCTGAAAGACGTTTACGACTACGAACCGATACAAGCCAACTGGAAACCCGCTTATGCTGACCTGTTGATGGGTGTGCAGGGTTCTATGTGGACTGAGTTCTGTATGAGTCCTCGTGACGTGACCTATCAGATTTTCCCTCGTTTGGCAGCTGTGGCCGAGGTGGCCTGGTCGGCACGCGACAGCAAGGACTGGCCAGCTTTCCTGAAAGGTCTGGACGCTTATCTTCGTCATCTCGATGCCAAAGGAATGGTATATGCCAAGTCCATGTACAATATACAGCACAAGGTGTCGCCAATAGATGGCAAACTTAGTGTGAAACTTGAGTGTGAACGTCCCGATGTAGAGATACGTTATACCATGGACGGTAGCGAACCCTTGGCTTCTTCGCCGCTCTATGACAAAGAACTGCTGATTGACGGAGATAGATTACTGCAAGCGGTTACTTTTGCTGGAGGTAAACAGATGGGAAAAAAACTAATATTACCTTTGCATTACAACAAGGCTACTGCCAAAAAATTGGAAGGCCTGCCTAAGGAGGCTGCCATCATACTCAATGGCTTGCGGGGTAGCTTGAGACAGACCGACTTTGAGTGGTTCACGGGTGAGATGTCGAAGCCTCTGACATTCACGGTCGACTTGTTGAAAAAAGAAAGTTTTGACGAATGTGCTGTGGGTTGCATCACCAATTACGGCATGGCTGTCCATAAGCCCCGAAGCTTGAAGGTTGAAGTGTCTGATGACAACAAGTCGTTCCGACAGGTGGGCCTGCGTACCTATACCGATGAGGCCATTTTCAAGGAGGGTAACTACATTGAGGATTTGAAGATAGAGGTTCCGGGTACGAAGGCACGTTATGTACGCTTTACGTTGGAGATGCCAGGTAACTGTCCGGCTGACCATGTGCGTCCCGGTCAGGTCTCCAGAGTCTACATTGACGAGGTTATCATCAAATGAGCATATCTTGTCATATCGGAAAACTGATTTTTAACTTATAAAACATAATACCTATGAATAAAATAAAATCATATTTCTTATTGTGTATGCTGGGCATGTTGCCTATGTCAGGGCTGGCACAACAGAAGACAGATGTTTACGTGAAGCATCTGGAATTTCCTGCTGGCGCCACGCTGGACCAGAAGGTGGCAATGGCTGCCCGCCTTGTCCCTTCGCCCCAGCAGCTGGAGTGGCAGCAGATGGAGCTAACGGCTTTTCTTCATTTTGGCATCAATACCTTTACAGACAGGGAGTGGGGCGACGGAACTGAAGACCCCGCCCTGTTCAACCCTACCGAACTGGACGCCGAACAATGGGTACGCACTTTGAAAGACGCCGGATTCAAGATGGTGTTGCTTACGGCCAAGCATCACGACGGTTTTTGCCTGTGGCCTACCAAGACTACTCGCCACTCTGTGGCCTCCTCGCCATGGAAAGAAGGCAAAGGCGATGTGGTGAAGGAATTGCGCGATGCTTGCACGAAGTATGGCATGAAGTTTGGCGTCTACCTCTCTCCGTGGGACCGCAATGCCGAATGCTACGGTGACTCTCCGCGCTACAACCAGTTCTTCATAGAGCAACTGACGGAGCTGCTGACCAACTACGGCGAAGTGCACGAAGTATGGTTTGACGGTGCCAATGGTGAAGGGCCTAACGGCAAAAAACAGGAGTATGATTGGGATGCTTTCTACAAGACCATCCAACGCCTGCAACCCAAGGCCGTGATGGCCATCATGGGCGACGACGTGCGCTGGGTAGGCAACGAGAAGGGCATCGGCCGCGAGACGGAGTGGAGCGCTACCGTGCTGACTCCCGGTATCTATGCCCGCTCGGCAGAGAACAACAAGCGTCTGGGTGTCTTTGGCAAGGCCAAGGACCTGGGTAGCCGCCAGATGCTGACCAATGCTACCGAGTTGTTCTGGTATCCTTCGGAGGTCGATGTGTCCATTCGTCCGGGCTGGTTCTGGCACGAAAAAGAGAACGACAAAGTGAAGAGCCTGAAACACCTTACCGATATTTACTTCCAGTCGGTGGGCTACAACTCCGTGCTCTTGCTCAATATTCCCCCCGACCGTCGCGGTTTGATACACGAGGCTGATGTAGCTCGCCTGCGTGAGTTTGCGGCCTACCGTCGTCAGGCTTTTGCCAATAACGCAGTGCAGAATGGACAGACACAGTGGACGGCTCATGCCGGCGAGCAGTGCGAATATGCGTTGAAGCCCGGTTCTACCATCAATGTTGTCCTGTTGCAGGAAGACATTGCCCACGGACAGCGGGTGGAGGATTTCACGGTAGAGGCCCGTGTGGGCGGCACCTGGCAGCAGCTGGGCAAGGGCACTACGGTGGGCTATAAGCGCATGCTCCGTTTCCCGGCAGTAGAGGCC
This sequence comes from uncultured Bacteroides sp., assembly GCA_900553815.1. Classification (GTDB taxonomy): domain Bacteria; phylum Bacteroidota; class Bacteroidia; order Bacteroidales; family Bacteroidaceae; genus Bacteroides. The sequence goes on along the minus strand of USEY01000002.1, from coordinate 76,499 downwards.
GACGCCATAAGGCTGACCATCGGGCAGACCCGCTTGGAGGCAAACATTGCCAACGTGGCAGCCTACTATGCCGAACAGGTGGCTGAAGAACAGGCGCAGGCTTCTTGGAATGACCTGCTCCGCGACGGCTGGAAAAAGATGTCCAACCAGCCGCTTGTCATCGACTTGGGCAAGGAAGTGACGCTGAAAGGCTTCACCTATGCTCCGCTGAACGAACAGGCCAAACCTACCATGGCCTACCGCTATAAATTCTATGTCAGCCTCGACGGCAGCAACTGGAAGGAAGTGCCCTGCAACGGCGAATTTAGTAACATTATGCACAATCCGCTGCCGCAGACCGTTCTTTTCGGACAGAAGGCGAGGGCTCGCTTCATTAAGTTGGAGGCCACAACGCCCGAGGCCTCTCCTGCTGTAGTAGCGTTGGAAGAAATCGGTGTGTCGTTGTCTGATGCCAAGGACAACTAAGCACCTGCCCACGGCTCTTTCATTGATAAGTAAGTAGGTTTGCCTTGTTTCAGTACGGCTGAAACACCGTTTCAGTTTGGTTGAAACAATGTTTCATCAAGGCTGAAACAATGTTTCGGTAAGCTTGGAACAGGGCGAAATGCCGAGGCTGGCTAAAGGCAATACGTGCGCTGGCTTTTATCTCTCGGCCGACAGCAATGCGTGGATACATGGCTTTAGGCGAAAGATACATTAGCCGGATGCGCGGTTTAGGTTTGCTTTGTTTCGATTAAAATGTTACTTTAGTCCGGTTAAAGCGACAGTTTGGTTCGGATAAAGCAATACCTTATTCCTGCTGGAGAAGAATAAGATAGAATGTCTTTGACAGTCAGCCGATTGCTTGGACCGGAAAACAAACTGCCAGTTCCTGCCGAAACTTACGTCAGTCGGGGTGGGGCGGCTTAGAGTGTTTGAAGAAATAAGAATACCAAAAGATACCATGAAAAAAGTATTTCTCAGTTTAGTATGTTTCGTAGTCTGTGCACTGAGTGTGGTCCAGGCACAGGTAGGTTTTGCAAAAAACAAGCTGTATAATGTAGTGCCTGCCGGTCAGCAGACTTCAGCTGTGGGCTATCAGTCTGCTGCCACAGCCGTCCTGCTGAAGCAAGATGCAGCCGATAAGCGCCAGCAGTGGGCGGTGAGCAATCTGTCCAGCAGCTTCCGCCTTATCAATCCTTTCGACAACAAGGCTCTTCATGCCCGTGCCGATAACGTGCTGGGCATAACCGACAACAACGGCTCCGATGAGTCGCAGCTGTGGACCATCCGCAAGAAAGGCAACCATTTGCAGATTTTCCCCACCAATAGCCCTGACCTTATTTTGTCGTGCGATGCTGACGGCCGGCTGACGCTGGTCGACAAACGTCAGAACGCCGACGCCCCCTCGACCTTGTTCTTCATACGCGTCAGCTCTATGGCCTTGCCCAAGGACGACGCTCCCGACTTGTCACAACGTCCGCGCAACTATTGGGAAGACGAAACCCGCTTTGCCGAGAACAAGGAACCGGGCCATGCTACTTATCTGCCCTATGCAACGGAGGCCGAGATGACAGCCGACCAGGACCGCTATCGTATGCCTTGGCTCGATAGCCGCAGTTCGCGCGTCTGCTTGCTCAACGGGCAGTGGGCTTTCCAGCTGGTTTCCGAGCCTTCGCAGCGTCCGCAGGACTTCTACAAGGAAGACTACGACGTGTCGGGCTGGGACTCTATACCCGTGCCGTCCAACTGGGAGATGCAGGGCTACGACCGCCCCATCTACGCCAACGTGGAATATCCTCACGCCAATATCCCGCCCTTCATCGACGCCCGCAAGGGATTCAACGACGGCGGCATGAACTACGGCATCAACCCCGTAGGTTCCTACGTCCGCTTCTTCGACCTGCCCCAGGGCTGGGACAGCCGTCGAACGTTCATTCACTTCGGCGGCATCTACAGCGCGGCCCTTGTCTACCTGAACGGGCAGTACGTGGGTTATAGCCAGGGTGCCAACAACGTGGCCGAGTTCGACCTGACCCGCTACCTGCGTCCGGGCCGCAACCGACTGGCCGTGCAGGTCTTCCGCTGGAGCGACGGTTCTTATCTGGAATGCCAGGACATGTTCCGCATGAGCGGTATCTTCCGCGATGTCTATCTGTACAGCACGCCCACCGTCAGTGTGCGCGACCATTATATTACCTCCCGCCTCGACGCTGCTGCCGGCTATCGCTTGGGCAGTCTGTCTGTAGCCCTCAAACTTGATAACCGCGACTTGCAACGTGGCGCCAAAGATGTAGCTCTCAGCCTCTATGCCCCCGATGGCAGTCTTGTGGCTCAGAAGAGCCTGCGTGTTCCCTACGGTCGCAAGGAGCGTGAAGTGGAGGCACAGGCCAGCTTCGACTTGAAGGACTTACAGCTTTGGACGGCCGAGACGCCTGTCCTCTACACCCTCCACGTGGTTCAGAGCGAGGGCGGCAAGGAAGAGATGGCCTTCTCTACCAAATACGGCTTCCGCGACATTGCCGTGCGCGGTTCGCTGGTCTACATCAACGGTCAGCGCGTCTTCTTCAAAGGCGTCAATCGCCACGACACGCATCCCCTCTATGGCCGTGCCGTTCCCGTGGAGTCCATGTTGCAGGACGTGCTGCTGATGAAGCGCAACAACATCAATACCATCCGCACTTCCCACTATCCCAACGATGCCAAGATGTATGCCATGTTCGACTACTTCGGCCTGTACACCATGGACGAGGCCGACTTGGAAGACCACGCCAACCAGTCCATCAGCGACATGCCATCGTGGATACCGGCCTTTGTCGACCGCATCGACCGCATGGTTTTGCGCGACCGCAACCATCCGTCGGTCATCTTCTGGAGCCTGGGCAACGAAGCCGGTGGCGGCAGTAACTTCCAGGCCTGCTACGATGCGGCCAAGCGTCTTGACAGCCGCCCCGTGCACTACGAAGGCACCCGCGACGGCAAGGAGTATGGCGGCAATCGCTTCAGCGACCTCTACTCCAAGATGTATCCGGGCATGAAGTGGATGGACACCTACGTCAGCGCGTTCGACAAACCGCTGTTCATCTGCGAGTACGCCCATGCCATGGGCAATGCCATAGGCAACCTTCGTGAGTATTGGAACAGCATCGAGAGCAGCACCGCTACCATTGGTGGCGCCATCTGGGACTGGGTAGATCAGGCCATCTATGAACCCCACGAAATAAAGAAAGGCATCTACCGTCTGCATACCGGCTATGACTTTCCCGGCCCTCACCAGGGAAACTTCTGCTCCAACGGCATTGTACCTGCTACCCGCGACGAGTCGCCCAAGCTCAAAGAGGTAAAGGCTGTCTATCAGTATATCCGTTTTGCCTGTCAGGGTGTGGACGAGGCGAAGAATGAAGTTCGCGTCCGTTTGCAGAATACTTATGACTTCCTGTCGCTCGAAGGCTTCAACCTGCGTTGGCAGGCAGTGGCCGACGGACACTTGCTGGCTGCCGATAGTCTGGAACTGGGTGGCGTGATGCCTGATGATTCGCTGACCGTCAGCCTGAAGCTGCGTGGCATTGAACTGGCACAGGCACGGAGGGAAGGACGCGAGGTTATGCTTAACTTGTCGGTCAGCACCCGCCATCCATCCGTTTGGGCCGGAGCCGGACATGTAGTGGCACAGCAGCAGTTCGAACTGCTGGGGCGTGCAGCCTTGCCCGCTCTTGTGTCGAAAGCCGACCGCAAGAAAGGTTTGAAGGTGGAGGAGACCGATACCGTTTGCCTGATAAAGAATGCCAATGTGGAGGTAGCCTTCGACAAGTGCACCGGACAGATGACAACACTAGTACTGAATGGCCGGTCTGTCATCAGCCAGGGTCAGGGCTTTGTCTACGATAATCACCGCTGGATTGAAAACGACCGCTTTGCCGAAACTACCAACGGACTGGAAGCATCGGGTACCTGCGAGGTGAGCAAGCAGAAGGACGGCACGGTAGTGGTCAAGACCACACGTGGCGGCAGCCTGTGCGAAACGCAGATTGTCTATACCATTCGTCCCGAAGGTATTGTCGACGTAGCAGCCGATTTCCTGCCTCAGACTGCTGACCTGAGAAGATGCGGACTGGTGTGTGCGCTCGATTCTTCGCTGAACAACGTTGACTACTATGCTTATGGCCCGTGGGAGAACTACAACGACCGCAAGGACGGTTGTCTGGTAGGACGCTACAGCACCACTGTCGACCAGATGGTAGAGAAGTACGTCAAGCCCCAGTCCATGGGCAACCGTGAAGGCCTGCGCGAACTGGTGCTGACCGATGCCAACGGAGCCGGTATCAAGATTGAAACTGAAGGCAATGTTTCCTTCTCGGCTCTGCGCTATACCGACGAAGACCTGATGAACTGCAATCATACTTGGGAGCTGGAGCAGCGTCCCTACATTGTACTCCACCTGGATGCCGCCCTGCGCGGGGTGGGCAATGCCAGCTGTGGCAAGGATGTGGACACGTTGCCCATCTACCGTGTGGCCCAGCAGCCTCATTCCTATAAGCTTCGTATCAGCAGCGTTGTCCGTTGAGCTTTGTATGCCGTTTATTAGTGAACTTATGCATAAAATATAAAAACAGAAAAACATCATGAACAATTCCCTTTATCCGTTCTTTGGCATGGCAGCCGTGGCGTCTTTGTTCGCCTCCTGCCAGCAGCAGGCAGACAATGCCAGGAAGCCCTATAACATTGTCTACATCATGACCGACGACCATACGGCTCAGATGATGAGCTGTTACGATACACGCAACATTGAGACCCCAAATCTCGACCGCATAGCTCGCGACGGTGTACGCTTTACCAACAGCTTTGTGGCCAATTCACTCAGTGGTCCCAGCCGTGCCTGCATGTTGACGGGCAAGCATTCGTGTGCCAACAAGTTCTATGATAATACCACCTGCGTATTCGACAGTGCACAGCAGACCTTCCCCAAGCTGCTGCGCAAGGCCGGCTATCAGACAGCCGTCGTAGGCAAGTGGCATTTGGAGAGCCTGCCCTCTGGCTTTGATTACTGGGAAGTTGTACCCGGTCAGGGCGAGTATTACAATCCTGACTTCATTACCCAGGACAACGATACCATCCGGAAAGAGGGATACATCACCAATATCATTACCGATGATGCCATTGACTGGATGGAGAACAAGCGCGACAAGGAGAAACCTTTCTGTCTCCTCATCCATCACAAGGCCATTCACCGCAACTGGATGGCCGATACTTGCAACCTGCGCCTCTATGAGGACAAAGTGTTCCCTCTGCCCGACAATTTCTACGACAACTATGAAGGCCGTCTGGCAGCCGCAGCCCAGGAAATGAGCATTGACAAGGACATGGACCTGATATACGACCTCAAGATGCTGAAGGAGGGAAAGGACAGCCGTCTGAAGGCTCTCTATGAAAGCTTTGTAGGACGTATGAATCCTGCCCAGCGCAAGGCTTGGGACGACTTCTATAACCCCATCATCGACGACTTCTACCGTCAGAACCTGAAGGGCAAGGAACTGGCCGAGTGGAAATTCCAGCGCTACATGCGCGACTATGCCAAGGTGGTGAAGTCGCTGGACGACAACGTGGGTCGTGTGCTCGACTATCTGGAGCAGAAAGGCTTGCTCGACAATACACTGGTGGTTTATACTTCTGACCAGGGCTTCTACATGGGCGAGCATGGCTGGTTCGACAAGCGCTTCATGTACGAGGAGTCCATGCGTACGCCGCTCATCATGCATCTGCCTGCCGACTTCAAGACACGCGGCGACATTCCGCAGCTGGTGCAGAACATAGACTATGCTCCTACCTTCCTCGAACTGGCCGGAGCACCTGTGCCCGACGACATACAGGGCGTATCTCTGCTGCCTCTGCTCAAAGGTGAGAAACCTGCCGACTGGCGCAAGGAGCTTTATTATCACTTCTATGAATTTCCGGCCGAACACATGGTGAAACGCCACTATGGCATCCGTACCGAACGCTACAAGCTGATACACTTCTACAACGACATTGACGCGTGGGAGCTTTACGACATACAGAATGACCCCACCGAAATGAACAACCTCTACGGCAAGAGCGAGTACGACACCGTTGTGGCCAACCTGAAAGATGCCATGTTCAGACTGCAAGAGCAGTACGACGATCCGGTTCGCTTTTCCACCGAGAAAGACCGCTAAGACGTTGGCCGCCGTGCGACAGAAGGAGGATGACTTACTGCCGGAAGATGTCATCTTTTAACCTCTTTATCCGGAGTAATTCATCTTCCTTCTGTCGTTTCGTTTCTTACTTTCCACAGGAGTATAGCTTTGCTTGCCTCCCAATTTTTCCCCTTTATCTCAATCTCCGAATCAGGAAAACATGAAATCCTCTTTATTAACCTTGACTCTGCTTTCGCCCGTGGCGGCCGCTGTGGCCGTAGGGGCTGAAGCGCCCAAGAAGAACAAGAAAGTACAAGACCGCGAACATCCCAACGTGGTTATCATCTATGCCGACGACCTGGGCTACGGTGACCTTCAGTGCTATGGTGCGAAGGGTGTGGAAACACCTAATGTCAACCGGCTGGCTGCCGAAGGCATACGGTTTACCAATGTCCATGCCGTAGCTTCTACCAGTACCCCCTCACGTTACTCACTGCTGACGGGCGAATATGCCTGGCGACGGCGCGACACCGACATCGCGGCAGGTAATGCCGGCATGATTATCAAGCCTGGCCAGTACACCATGGCCGATATGTTCAAGCATTCGGGTTATGCCACAGCTGCCATTGGTAAATGGCACCTGGGACTGGGCGACAAAACCGGCACACAGGACTGGAATGCCCCATTGCCTTCGTCGCTCTACGACCTGGGCTTTGACTACCACTACATCATGGCAGCTACCGCCGACCGCGTGCCTTGCGTTTTCATAGAGAACGGTTCTGTGGCCAACTACGACCCTTCAGCTCCCATCGAAGTGAGCTACGTCAGGAACTTCCCCGGCGAACCGACCGGTAAGGACAATCCCGAACTTCTCTTCAACCTGAAGCCCAGCCATGGACACAACCAGTCCATCGTGAACGGCATAAGCCGCATCGGTTACATGAAGGGCGGCGGCAAGGCCTTGTGGAAGGACGAGGATATTGCCGACTCCATCACGTCGCACGCCATAGATTTCATCAAGACACACAGCAACGAGCCTTTCTTTCTCTACTTTGCCACCAATGACGTGCATGTTCCCCGCTTCCCCCATCCGCGCTTCCGCGGCCAGTCGGCCATGGGGCTGCGTGGCGATGCCATTGTGCAGTTTGACTGGTGTGTAGGGCAAATTATGCAGACACTTGACGAACTGGGCATAGCCGACAATACGCTGATTATCCTGTCGAGCGACAACGGTCCTGTGGTGGACGACGGCTACCAGGACCAGGCCGAAGAACTGCTGGGCGACCATAAGCCAGCCGGGCCTTTCCGCGGTTATAAGTACGGCGCTTACGAAGGCGGCACGATGGTGCCCGCCATTGTGCGCTGGCCCAAGGGCATCAAGCCTGTGGGCGAGTCTGACGTACTGATGTCGCAGATAGACTGGATGGCATCGCTCGGTGCCCTGATAGGTGCGCGCTTCCCCCAAGGCAGTGCTCCTGACAGTCAGAACCGGCTGGGCAATCTGCTGGGTACAGACTCGACTGGTCGCCCCTGGGTGGTGGAACAGTCGGCCAACCATGTGCTTTCGATACGCACTGGCGACTGGAAGTACATTGAGGCCAATGACGGTCCGGCCATGGTGACCTGGGGAGCCAAATGCGAAACTGGAAACAGCAGCACGCCGCAGCTCTACGACCTGAATGCCGGTCTGTATGAGCAGGACAACGTGGCTTTGCAACATCCCGACCTGGTCTTTGAGTTCGAGACTCTGCTCCGTCAGTTGCGGACATCGGCTGCCGCTCGCTGACCATCCGAGTGTGAATACCTTTCCTTGATAAACATGAGATGTTATGAATAAAACCTTATTTTCTTCCGCCCTGCTGGCGCTTCTTGCGCCGGCAGTTGCCGCACAGGAGAAAAGTGCGCCCAACATTGTCCTCATTATGTGCGACGATATGGGCTTCTCCGACCTTGGCTGCTATGGCAGTGAGATACAGACTCCCCATCTTGACAGCCTGGCCGCCCAAGGTCTGCGCTTCAGCCAATTCAAGAACACGGGGCGTAGTTGTCCCAGTCGGGCAGCCTTGCTGACCGGACGCTACCAGCACGAGGTGGGCATGGGTTGGATGACGGCTGTGGACGAGCACCGTCCGGGCTACCGCGGACAGATTGCATGCGAATATCCCACCATAGCCGAGGTGCTGAAGTCCAATGGTTATCGCACCTACATGAGTGGCAAGTGGCACGTCACTGTTGACGGCGCTTTCGATGCTCCCAACGGCAGCTATCCGGTGCAGCGCGGCTTCGACCGTTACTACGGTTGCCTGAGCGGCGGAGGCAGCTACTACAAGCCCACACCCGTCTACAACGATTTGGAGCGTATCAACGATTTTCCTGACGATTATTACTATACCGATGCGATTACTGACTCGGCTGTTAGCTTTGTCCAGCGACACGATGCCAGCGAACCTATGTTCCTCTACGTGGCTCATTATGCTCCCCATTTGCCGTTGCATGCACCGGCTGCCCGTGTAGAGCAGTGTCTGGACCGCTATAAGGTAGGCTTTGATGTGTTGCGACGCCAGCGCTTTGAGAAGCAGAAACAGCTGGGGCTGGTGCCCGACACCATGCAGTTGCCCATGTTCAGCCAAGAGTTTAGTGGCAAGCGTCCGACTTGGGAAGACCTGACGTCGCAACAGCAGGAAAAGTGGATTCACGACATGGCTACCTACGCTGCCATGATAGAGATAATGGACGAAGGCATAGGTCTGTTGGTGGATGCCTTCAGGCAGAAAGGTATGCTGGACAATACCGTTTTTCTGTTTCTTAGCGACAACGGAGCTACCAGAGAGGGTGGCTATTTGAACCAGCTCAGGGCCGACCTGTCCAATACGCCTTACCGTAGCTATAAGCAATGGTGTTTTCAAGGCGGCACCAGTACTCCGTTCATCGTGACTTATGGCGACCCGGCCAAGAACCGCGACAAGGGTGGCATTTGCCGGCAACCTGCGCACATCATCGACCTGTTGCCTACTTGCATGGATTTGGCGCATGCCCACTGGCCGTCGGCATTCGGACATGCTGACTTGCCCGGCATCAGCCTGTTGCCGGCAGTTGCGGGCAAAGCGGTTAACCCCCGTACGCTCTATTTTGAGCACCAAAGTTCATGTGCCATCATCGATGGAAACTGGAAGCTGGTCAGAGTCGACCAGAACCAGCAGTGGGAACTGATAAATCTGGTCGAAGATCCTTTTGAAACTCGTGATTTGTCTTCGCAATATCCCGATAAGATGGAGGAACTGGAAGCCAAGTGGGTGGACTGGGCCAACCATCATCAGGTATTCCCGTTGGAAAACAAGCCTTGGGGTGACCGTATTAACTTTTACAAGACCAAGAATGCCGACCAGAGTGGGAAATAAGTATATGGATTTGAAAATAGAACAAACAAGCAACATTATGAAAAGTATCATCACTTTGTGCCGCGCGCTGTTTGCGGTGGCACTGCTGCTGGTTTTGCCTCAACAGATGCTGTCCGCGCACCAACCTGAATACTCTATGGCTGGTTTTTTCCAGCTGCCAAATACCGGCCGTTCGGCCTTCAATATGAATCCTGCCTGGCGTTTCTGCAAGGGTAGTGCGCAGGGAGCCGAACAGTCAGACTTTGACGACCGTGGCTGGCAACTGGTTTCACTGCCCGATGGTCTGGAGTACTTACCGACCGAGGCCAGTGGCTGCGTGAACTATCAGGGCGAAGCCTGGTATCGCAAGCACTTCACACCGCTGGCAGAGTGGGAGGGCAAACAACTCTTCCTGCACTTCGAGGCCATCATGGGCAAATCGAAAGTTTGGGTCAACGGAACGCTTGTCAAAGAGCATTTCGGTGGCTATCTGCCGGTGATTGCCGATGTGACCAGCCTGCTGAAATTTGGTCAGGACAACGTCATAGCCGTATGGACCGACAATAGCGATGATCCCGCCTATCCGCCGGGCAAACCGCAGGACATGCTCGATTTTGCCTACTTCGGCGGCATCTATCGCGACTGCTGGATGGTGGCTCACAACCGGGTTTTCATCACCGACCCCAACTACGAAGACCAGACGGCCGGCGGTGGACTGTTTGTATCCTACAATAACGTGTCGGAAGACCGGGCCGAAGTGAATCTGGACTTGCATGTACGCAACCTGTCGGACAAGGGCTTCACGGGCGAGGCCGTGTTTCAGCTCTACGACAAGGCGGGCAATCTGGTTCAGACGTCTCGCAAGAAGCTTTCCGTGTCGCATGGCAAGGCACGACAGATACATACGCAGATGAAGGTGGATAAACCCCATCTTTGGGACCCTGACTCACCTTACCTCTACCAACTGCATGTACTTGTCAATGACAATCACGGGCAGACCGTTGACGGCTACCGCCGTCGCATAGGCATACGCAGCATTGAGTTCAAAGGTAAGGACGGCTTCTGGCTCAACGGCAAGCCCTATCCGCATCCGCTTATCGGTGCCAACCGCCATCAGGACTTTGCCGTCGTAGGCAATGCCCTGAGCAATAGTCTGCACTGGCGTGACGCCAAGAAACTGCGCGATGCCGGACTGCGTGTCATACGCAACGCCCACTATCCGCAAGACCCGGCCTTCATGGATGCTTGCGACGAACTGGGGCTCTTTGTCATTGTCAACACGCCGGGCTGGCAATTCTGGAATAAGGAACCCATCTTTGCCCAGCGGGTCTACAGCGATATACGCAACATGGTGCGTCGCGACCGCAACCATCCTTCCGTGTGGCTGTGGGAGCCTATCCTGAACGAAACCTGGTATCCCGAGGATTTTGCCAAGAACGTGCTCGACATTGTGCATGAGGAATATCCTTATCCTTACTGCTATGCCGGTTGCGACGCCACGGCGCGTGGCCACGAATACTTCCCGGTACAGTTCACCCATCCGCTCAACGGACTGGGTGGAGCCTTCAACACCAAGAAGCTTGACTCGGCAGTGGCTTACTTTACCCGCGAGTGGGGCGACAATGTGGATGACTGGAATTCGCACAACTCACCCAGCCGTGTCAACCGTGCCTGGGGCGAAGTGCCCATGCTGATTCAGGCGCAGGGATATGCACGGACCGACTATACGTATACCAACTACGACGTACTCTACCGAAATCCGCGTCAGCATATGGGCGGCTGCCTGTGGCACTCGTTCGACCACCAGCGTGGCTATCATCCCGACCCCTTCTATGGCGGCATCATGGACGCCTTCAGACAGCCCAAGCTGTCCTACTATATGTTTTGTTCGCAGCGCCCGGCCGAAGTCAATCCTGACCTGCCGGCCGAGACTGGTCCCATGGTCTATATAGCCAACGCCATGACGCCTTTCTCGCCCCGCGATGTCACTGTCTACAGCAATTGCGATGAGGTTCGCCTCAGTTATTGCAAGGACGGCCAGCAGTTTACTTACCGCAAGCCGGCTGCTACGGAGGGCATGCCGTCGCCCGTCATTACTTTCAAGGACGTGTTCGACGTGATGCACGACAAGGCTCTGTCGCGTGGCAAGAAACAGGACGAATCTTATCTGCTGGCCGAAGGGCTGGTGGACGGCAAAGTGGTGGCTACACACAAGGTAATGCCAGCCCGCCGTCCGTCGCGTCTGCTGTTGTGGGCCGACAATGAGGGCGTGGAAATGAAAGCCGACGGTTCTGACTTGCTGACAGTGGTGGCTGCCGTGGCCGATGACAAGGGTAGCATCAAGCGGCTGAACAACTACCACGTGAAGTTTGAGATAGAAGGGCCGGGCGAGCTGGTGGGCAATGCCGAAACCTTTACCAATCCGCGTGAGGTGCAGTGGGGCACGGCTCCGGTGCTGGTGCGCGCCTTGTCTACCGAGGGTACCATCAAGGTGCGTGCCTCTGTCAGTCTGCCGGGCAAGCATACGCCTTTGTCTGCCGAACTGGAAATCCCGGTAGGTCCTGCCAGTCATAAATTGGTGGCCGACCCCGAAGAATTAAGTCGCAGGGAGCAGGCCGACAATCGGGATACTGATGGAACCGGCACTGTGGGCCGACAGGACTGTGAAGAACAACTGAGGCAGCTGCAGCAGGAACTGAACCGTCTGAAACTGAAAGAGGTGGAGCGGCAGCAGAGTGACTTTGAATAGGATACTGACCTTTGCGGCGCAGGCTTCCTGTCGCGTTTTTGTAACACTAGATGGGTATTAGCTAATTATATTTATATGTCGGGTCAGGGGCCTGCGCATGCAGAAGTTTTATAGGCAGAAATAATAGTGAGGGAAGTGCACGGAAGCCGGACAGGCCATGTGCACTTCCCTTTTGTTTGATTGTAGGGCGGATATGAGGGAGAAGCCCCCTCTCTGTAGGGCTTCTGGCAAGGGTACGGAGGGCTTTGGATAGTAGTCCACTGCTGTCGTGTTAGCAGTTAACTGCTATCGCGTTAGCAGTACACTCCCAATACGTTAGTAGTCCACTGCTATCGACCAAGCAGTGGACTACTAATAAATGGGCTGTGGAGCATGTCTTGCCGGGCTTTCGGCTGACATGGCAGATGAGGTGGCCGATTGTAGTCAGTCGGTCGCAGGCAGCGTCACCTTGAAGTCGGCACTGGGACGGTGTTCGGCCTGTATGATGGCTTTCATGCGGTTCACGATGTCGGGATGCTGTGCGGCCACGTCATGGTCTTCGTGGATGTCGGTCGAGAGGTCGTACAGATGGGGAATCCCTTTCTTCACTACCATCTTCCAGTCGCCCATGCGCACGCCAATCTGGTCTGTTTCGTGGAACTCCCAGTACAGGTAGTCGTGCTTCTGCTGGGCTTCGGGGCGGCCTGTCAGTTCGGGGGCGAAAGAAATGCCGTCGAAGCAGTCGCCGGGCAGTCGCTTGTTGAGGTACTTCTTGGGGAACTTCTTGTCGCCGATAAGTTCGCAGAAGGTGGGCATCACGTCGTAGAAGGCCAGCTGGTGGTCGCTTACCGTTCCGGCTTTCACCCGTTCGGGCCAGCGCACGATGAAGGGTATGCGGATGCCGCCCTCGTAGCACTGGCGTTTCAGTCCGCGCAGCTTGCCGTCGCGTCCGAAGAAGGTGGGGTCGGCACCGCCTTCCTCGTGGGGGCCGTTGTCACTGGTAAACACTACGATGGTGTTTTGGTCCAGCCCCTTCTGTTTCAGCTTGTCCATTATCTCACCCACGTAGGCGTCGAGCCTTGTAATCATGGCGGCAAACTGGGCATGAGTGTGTATGGTGGCGTTGTAGCGGCTGCCTTCCTGTCCGCCCCAGGTCTTGTCTTCGAAGAACTGCTTCTTGTAGGCTTGCAGCAGCGAGTCGTCGGGCTGCACCAGCTCGGCGTGGGGCAGGGTATAGGTCAGTATGCCCATGAACGGCTGCCGGCCATCCTGGCGGTCAATCCATTCCATGGCCTTGCGGTGGATAAGGTCGGCCGAGTACTGGGTACGCTTTTCGTAGTCGGGGCCGAACATGGGGTAGGCTATGTTTTCTTCCAGCACTTCGCGCACCACAGCCGTGTCGCCCATGGCCTTGCTGTAGCGGTTCAGGAAGTTGGGGTAGTAGAGGTGTGCCTGGAACTGGCAGATGTAGCCGTAGTATTCGTCAATGCCCCGCTTGTCGGGTGTGGATTCCGAGCCTTCGTAGCCTCCGGCCCACTTACCGAACATGCCGGTGGTGTATCCGTTCTGCTTCATCACTTCGGGCAGGATGATGTGCTGCGGGTCGTAGGGCATCTGGCCCACGACGCCGTAGTCGCGGTTGTTGCCATACATCACGACGGGGCTCTGCGGCCAGTATTCCTTGTTGCCGCGCACCAGGCAGTGGCCGGTGTGTTGTCCGGTCATCAGTGACGCGCGCGAAGGGGCACTGACGGGACTTCCGGCGTAGGCCTGGGTGAAGCGCATGCCTTCGGCGGCCAGTTGGTCAATGTGGGGAGTGCGGATGTAGGGTTGTCCGTAGCAGGCCAGGTCGCCGTATCCCATGTCGTCGCACAGGATGAACAGAATGTTGGGACGCTCTTGTTTTTGCGCCGCCAGGCTGGTGCCGCATAGCAGCAGCGAGCCGAGAAGTAGGGTTTTCTGGGTTTTCATGAGTCAATAAAGAAGATTTATAGAATAAAAGTAGGCATTTGTTTGCTTATTGTCGGGAAGAAGCCTGTTAAAGAAGCTAAATTATAGCGCAGGATATGTTTATAGACAGGAGTTTAGCCGTTTTTTAATCGTATCTTTGGAACGTTTCTTTCGTACAACCTCTGTTTGAATCGTTTTTTTGAATCTGTTTCATCATTATAGAATCCCAAAACAACCATGAAAAGACTAATTACCGCGCCGTGCCTCTTGCTTTCGGCGCTTGCCTCTACGGCCCAGACCGACAGTCGCCCCAACATCATCATGTTCCTTGTGGACGATATGGGCTGGCAAGACACTTCCGTTCCCTTCTACAACAACGAGCGGACTAACCTGAACCATCGCTATCACACGCCCAACATGGAGCGTATGGCCCGCTTGGGCGTCCGCTTCACCGAGGCTTACGCCTGCGCCATTTCGTCGCCCACACGTTGCAGCCTCATGTCGGGCATGAACGCCGCGCGCCACCGCGTGACTAACTGGACACTGGAGCTGGACCAGCAGACCGACGCCAAAAGCGATGTCATCAGTTTGCCCCAGTGGAACTACAACGGCATACAACCCGCCAATACGGCCGGACAAATCAATAATTCAACACCCATAACCTCAATAGCACAGGTGCTGAAGGATAACGGTTACCGCACCATCCATTGTGGCAAGGCACACTTTGGGGCACGTACTACGCCCGGTGCCGACCCTGCCACCATGGGCTTCGACGTAAACATAGCCGGCGGTCCCAATGGTGCGCCGGGCAGCTATCTGGGTACCAAGAACTTTGGCGAAGGAACGCCGTTTGCGGTTCATGGATTGGAGAAATACCATGGACAAGATATCTTTATTACCGAGGCGCTGACTCGTGAGGCTTTGGCTGCCATGCAGCAGTCGGTGGACATGAAGAAGCCGTTCTACCTCTACATGTCGCATTATGCCGTACATTCGCCTTACGACGAGGACAAACGGTTCTGTCCTAACTACCGCGGGCGCTTTGACAAGCAGCTGAACGACACGCTGAACGAGAAAGAGGTGCGCTACGCTGCTTTGGTAGAGGGTATGGACAAGAGTTTGGGCGACATACTGGACTACCTGGAGCAAAATCCTGAGGTAGGGCGCAATACCATCGTTCTGTTCATGTCAGACAACGGCGGGCAGGGACTGAACAACCAGCGTCAGGGGCGTGCCAACCGTGACCAAAACTGGCCGGCACGTGCGGGCAAGGGTTCGGCCTTCATGGGTGGTGTGCGCGAGCCCATGATGGTCTACTGGCCGGGTGTCACGCAGGGTAATACGCAGAACGACCAGCGCGTCATGATAGAAGATTTCTTTCCCACTATTCTGGAGATGGCGGGCGTCAGTCGTTACCAGACTTGTCAGACGGTGGACGGCGTGAGCTTTGTGGATGTGCTGAAGCAACCCGATGTGCGTCGTGAACGACCCATCATCTGGCACTTTCCCAACCTTTGGGGCGAGACGCAAAACATGGATGAGGGCTATGGGGCCTATTCGTCTATCCTCAAGGGCGACTATCACCTGATATATACTTGGGAGACCCGCCAATGCCGCCTCTACAATGTGCGCCAGGACATTGGCGAGCAGAACGACCTGGCGGTTCGTATGCCCGAGAAGGTGAAGGAGTTGGCTGCCGAACTGACCACTTACCTGAAGGAGCGCGATGCGCAGCGGCCTTCTTACCGTTCGTCGGGTGAATTGATTCCGTATCCGGGCGAGTAAGGCCTGAGCGGGTTTGTCCGGACGGTTATTTCCTTATACTGTCGCCCGGCAGTCTGTATCTGTGGCTTGGACTCCGTTTATTCGGATGTTGGGTCGGAAACGTACAGATTGTCGGGCGATTTCTTTATTGCAGTTGTCATTTTTGTTACATTTCTATTATTAGCCAGACTGTTCTAAAGGGTTGGAAAATAGCTCTGTTTGGCTTCCGGTTGTATTGTTTGCATAATAAATCTGCTTTTTTGTAGTAAAAAAGTGAGGAAAATTTAGGTGTTTTGTTTTAAAACAATAACTTTGTCAGGTGTTTTGCTGTCAGACTGACATCGTTTTCCGACAAGCAGAATGCAAAATGTGATTGTTAACCTGTAAACTTAATTATTAAGGGAGAAAGGAGTAAGTTATGAATGTACAAAAGATTGGTGAGGATGCCGGACTTATCTGGCAAATTCTGTATGGCGACCATCGCAAGTGGGAGTATAAGGAACTGAAGGAGGCTACCGGACTGCCCGACCGTGAGCTGAATGCAGCCATCGGCTGGCTGGCTCGTGAAGGAAAGATACAGTTTGAAGAAACCAAGGTAGGGCGCAAGCAGCTGTTGTATATTGAGTTAAACTTTTATATCGGATAAGTATGGATAAGCAAAGCATTGGGGTGAATGCGGGACTTGTATGGCGTTTGCTCGACAACAACCGGTGCTGGGAATACAATGAATTGAAAGCAGCTTCGGGATTGTCCGACCGCGACCTCAACGCCGCCATTGGCTGGCTGGCACGTGAGAACAAGATTGAGTTCAAGAGCGAGGAAAACGGTTCGAAAGAGTATTTGTATTTGGCTGTGAATGTTTATATCGGCTGACGACTACAAGTCGTTGGGCAGGCTGCCGGTTGCAAACCGCATGTCTTTCGGTTGGAAAGGCGAAGCGGTTTGTAGCGGGCGGCTTTTGTAGTATTTATATGTATATGATGATTATGCGCTATTTGGGAATGTTGAGTGTCCTTCTTTTGTTTTCGGCGCTCAACGGTGTGCAGGCAGCCGAGGAGTTCGGCAAGTTTTTGGAGCGTTTCGTGTCGAGTGCTTCCTTTCAGTACGAGCGGGTCAAGTTTCCGCTCAAGTCGCCTATTGTCTTGCTTAAGGACGATGGTGAGACGGAAGTGACTTTCCCTTTCACACGCGAGAAGTGGCCCCTGCTCAATGCGGACATCCTGAAAGAGGGTCGCTTTGATGACGAGGAGGGAGGTGTGTTTATTGCCCGTTTTACCCGCAACGAGGAGGCTTATAAGGAATTTGAGGCCGGCTACGAAGAGTCGGAGCAGTCGCTGCGTGTGGTATTTGAGCTGATAGACGGATTGTGGTATGTGACCGACTGCTATTCCGACTGGTACAATTGCGAACTTCCGATAGAGGAATTGGAGGAAACCGTGTCGCAGGTGCAGGAAGAGAACCGCGACTTTGAAGCGCAACATCCCTGACACGAAGCGGGAATGCATGAGGGCTGAAGCCTGTTTCCCTCCGTTAGGGCAGGGCAGGCTGCCTCTAACGGAGCTTTTTGTACTTCTTATGTACTATTTTACCCCTATTCTTTGCCCGAAGACGTGTTTCTTTGTATCCGGTTATTCTCTTATGTCTAATCTAAAAAAGAACATAATCGGATATGATACAATTCAGCAAGTATTTTAGCGGAGCGTTGATGCTCCTGGCCACCACAACGATGGCCACCGCACAAGTGGTGAAGCACGAACGTCTGCTCTCCTTCGAGGACGGACAGGTGCCCGCTTATATATCGACTACCGGCGGACAGACCGCTATCAACGATGAGCACTACAAGGATGGCCTGCACTGTCTGGCTTGGGACTATGAACCGGGTGCCACACTGAACATCACCAAGGACCTGATGTTTGAGCCCAAGGACCCCACGGGCAAGGACACCTATCTGTCGGCTTTCATTGTCTGGGTCTACAGCGAGCAGGCGCAGGACAAACAGATACGCTTTGAGTTCCTGAAAGACGGCAAAGTTTGTTCTTCCTTCCCCTTCGGCATCAACTTCACCGGCTGGCGAGGCGCATGGGTGTGCTATGAGCGCGACATGGAAGGCACACCACAAGAAGGCATGAACGAAGTGCGTATTGTGGCACCCGATGTGAAAGGTAAACTCTATTTCGACCACATCGTGACCGCCAGCAAGGTGGACTCCCGTCAGCAGACAGCCGATGTGCAGGTACCTTTTGTCAACAAAGGTACTACCAGCCATTGGCTGCTCATCTACGAGCACTCCCTCTGGAAGCCCGATATAGCCTTGACGCCCGTCAGCGATGAGCAGAAAAAAGAAATGCAGCTCATTGAACAACGCTTCCGCGACATGCTCTATACACCCGGCAAACTGACCGACAAGGAAATGAACGCCATTCGCAAGGCTTACGACGTTTACCAAATCACTTATAAGAACGGCAAAGTGAGTGGCATGCCCATCTTCATGGTACGCCAGGCCGAAGCCTATGAGCGCATGATTCCAAACTGGGACAAGGACATGTTTACCAAACTGGGCATGGAGCTTAATTCTTATTTGAATTTGATGAAGCGCATAGCCATTGCCTACCACAACGCCACCGATGGCACCCCCGAGCAAGAAGAACTGCGTCAGAAGTTCATGGCCATGTACGACCATATTACTGACCAAGGCGTGACTTACGGCAGCTGCTGGGGCAACATTCACCACTACGGCTATAGCATGCGCGGCATCTACGTGGCCTACTTCCTGATGAAAGATGTGCTTCGTCAGGCCGGTCGGCTGGAAGAAGCCGAGAGAACACTGCGCTGGTATGCCATCACCAACGAGGTCTATCCCATGCCTACCAAGAACGGCATCGACATTGACTCCTTCAATACCCAGACGCAAGGACGTATTGCAAGTATTCTCATCATGGAAGATACGCCCGAGAAACTGCAATACCTGCGCTCTTTCTCGCGCTGGCTGGACTACGGCTGCCGACCCACCGAGGGATTGGACGGTTCTTTCAAGGTGGACGGTGCCAGCTTCCACCATTGCAACAACTATCCGGCCTATGCCGTAGGCGGGCTGGATGGTGCCACCAACATGATTTACTTGCTCAGCGGAACTGAGTTCCGTGTATCTGAACTGGCACATGCCACGGTGAAGAAAGTTCTCCTTACCATGCGTTTCTATTGCAACACGCGCCAGTGGGCACTCTCTATGTCAGGACGCCACCCCAATGGCAAAGGACAGCTGATTCCCATACAATATGCCATGCTGGCTCTCGCCGGTACGCCCGACGGCAAGCAAACCTACGACCCGGACTTGGCAGCCGCCTACCTGCGACTGATGGAGCGCACGGAAACCATTGACGAAAACGCCCCCGACTACTTGCCTCGTACTTCCAACAAACTGGAGAAGCAGCTGAAGAAACTTTTTGAGGAACAAGGATTCCTGCCTGAACCCGACCCGCAGGGTAACCTGGCACTGGGTTATGGCTGCGTCAGCGTACAGCGGCGCGACAACTGGGCGGCTGTGGTGCGCGGCCATTCGCGCTATCTTTGGGCGGCTGAGCACTACCTAGATGCCAACTTCTACGGCCGCTACCTGGCTCACGGCAGCATGCAGATACTGACCGGACAGCCCGGCGAGATGGTAACCTTTGGCACTTCGGGCTGGCAGGAGAACGGATTTGACTGGAATCGCATACCGGGTGTTACCAGCACGCATATACCTTTTGATAAGTTGCGTGCCGTGGTACTCAACGTGGACCGCTTCTCGGGCATGGAAGAGATGCTCTATTCGGACGAAGCCTTTGCCGGCGGACTGTCGCAGCGCCATACCAACGGAAACTTCGGCATGAAGTTGCACGAGCACGACAAGTACAACGGTACGCTGCGTGCCCGCAAGTCCTATCACTTCCTGGATGGTACCATCGTCTGCCTCGGTTCGGACATAGAAAACGCCAACCAGGAGTATCCTACCGAAACCACCGTCTTCCAGCTGGCAGCCACCACACCTGCCTTCAAGCAATACTGGGATGGCTATCAGAGCGACGGCACTACGTATATCGACCCCAACGGCGTGGGCTACTACCTGCCCAAGGGCGTACAGGCCACTGCCCGCTTCTCCAAAGATTTCCCCCAAGTGACTGTGGGCGAACGTAGCACCAAGCCAACCAGCGGCGACTGGGTGTCACTGGTGATTGACCACGGCAAGGCTCCCAAAGGCGCAAGTTATGAATATGCCGTGTTGCCGCGTACCGACGCCAAATCACTCCAGGCCTTTGCCCGTAAGCCAGCCTACAAGGTGTTGCAGTGTGACCGCAACGCTCACATCGTGCGCTGGCTGGGACAGGATGTCATGTCATACGTTCTGTTTGAAACGCCTGACCGTCTACCTTCCGATGGCCTGTTGCAGAAAGCCGACACCTCGTGTCTGGTGATGATAGACCGTCAGAAAGACAAGGTGCTGCTGACCGTGGCTCAGCCCGACTTGGCCCTGTATAGCGGTCCCAGCGACGAACTGCTGGACAAGGATGGCAAGCGCGTGGAGCGTAGCATCTATTCGCGTCCCTGGAAGTTCAATAAGAGTGCCGAAATGCCACTGACCATTACGCTGAAAGGACGCTGGAAAGTGAAAGAAACTCCCCATTGTCAGCTTGTGTCGGCCGACAAGAAAGCCACTGTGCTGCGTTTTGCCTGCAAGGATGGTGCCAGCCTGGAGGTGGAGCTGGTGAAAGACTGAAAAGCAGAATTGCTGTTAAGATATTGAAGGGAGGAAGAACTGCCTTGTTGTACTGCAACGGTACACAGTGTGGAGGCTGTTCTTCCTCCCTTTTCTGTCTGGTTTGAGACGTCTTTTGGGTGCTGTTTATCCCTTGTTTGTTAGCAGTGTACTCCTATCGTGTCAGCAGTCCACTGCTATCGCGTTAGGAGTTAACTGTTATCGGCTGGGGAGTTAACTGCTGTCAGGCTGGGAGTGTACTGCTATCGGGAGCGTTGTCAGGACGCCTTCTGAAGGGGCTGCGAAAGGGGTAGGAAGCATACGGTTTTCGTGAAAATGAAAAGGCGCGGGTTGCGTGGGAGGAACGGAGTAGATAAGACGTTGCGTCTTACTGCGGTCCGTGTCTTTCCGTGCAATCCGCGCCTTTTGTGTGGCGGTCGGTCGCCTTCGGTGTGGTCAGCACTGTGGCATTAGCCCAGCAGTTCTTTCACCTTGGCCGAGATGGCCCGTCCTTCGGCCAGGCCGGCCAGTTTCTTGGTGGCTACGCCCATCACCTTGCCCATGTCCTTGCCGCTGGTGGCACCAGTTTCGGCAATGATTTCCTTCAGGGCAGCTTCCAGCTCTTCGGCCGAGAGTTGCTTGGGCAGGTAGCGCTCCATTACTTTTACTTGTTCCAGTTCGGCATCGGCCAGGTCTTGGCGTCCTTGCTGGATGTAGATTTCGGCGGCGTCCTTGCCTTGCTTGCTCAGCTTCTGAATGAGCTTCAGGGCGTCGGCGTCGTTCAGTGTATCGTTGGCTCCGGGAGCTGTTTTGGCTTCGAGGAATACTTTCTTCACGTTTCTCAGGGTTTCAAGGGCCACTTTGTCTTTGGCCTTCATGGCGGTTTTAATGTCTTCGCTGACTTGTTCAAATAATCCCATGGTTAGTATGTTTTTTTGAGTTTATAAGTTCTTGAGTTTTTAAGTTTATGATGCAGGTCATGGTAATGTTCTGCATTAACCATTGACCATTTATCATTAACCATTATCCATCAGCCGTTCATCAGAACTTGATGACTCCGCCCTCGTCGAAGTTGTCGTCGGCAGCAGTTTCTTCTTCGATGGTGGCTTTGTTTTTCATCTTGTTCAGGGTGCTCTTGTCGCGCAGGTAGGTGGGAGTGTCTTCCACCATGTTGATGAGCTCGTTGTTGTCCAGGTCCTGTCCGCTGAAGATGTAGGTGTGGGTTTTCTTCTTTTTCTTTTCGTTGCCCACGCGGCCGTAGATGCGGTCAATGCGCTCCTGCTCTTTGGCTTCTTCTTCTTCTATGCGTTCCTGCTCTTCCTTGCTGCGCTCTTCCATCATTTCGCTCATGCCGGGCACGCTCGATGCGCCAAATCCGGTGGCCAGGATGGTTATCTTCACTTCGTCGTCCAGCGTGGGGTCGTCGGCTTGTCCCCAGATAACTTCGATGTTGGGGTCGAGGCTGTCCATGAAGGCGTCTATCTCGCCCATTTCCTCAATGAGGATAGGAGCCTTTTCGCTGGCCGATATGTTGAAGAGGATTTTCTTGGCGTTGACAATGTCGTTGTTGTTGAGCAGGGGCGAGTGGAGGGCGTTTTCGATGGCTATCTTCAGTCGCTTCTCGCCGCGGGCCTTTCCGGTGGACATGATGGCTACGCCACCATCCTTCAGAATCTTTTTCACATCGCGGAAGTCGAGGTTGATGATGCCTTCCATGGTGATGATTTCGGCAATGCTCTTGGTGGCTATGGACAGGATGTCATCGGCCTTGGCGTAGGCGTCCTTCAGGGTGGTCATGCCGTCGGTATAGATTTCGCGCAGGCGCTCGTTGTTGATGACCAGCAGTGCGTCGACGCTCTTGCGCATCTCTTCCACGCCTTCGAGTGCCTGGATAATCTTCTTGCGCTTCTCGAAGAGGAAGGGGATGGTGACGATGCCCACGGTGAGTAGTCCCATTTCCTTGGCCGTGCGTGCCACTACGGGTGCGGCTCCGGTACCGGTTCCGCCACCCATTCCGGCGGTGACGAATACCATCTGTGTGCCGTCGTTGAAGAGGTTCTTGATGTCTTCAATGCTCTCTTCGGCAGCGTCGCGTGCCACCTTGGGGTCGTTTCCGGCTCCCAGACCTCCGGTGGTCTGGCGTCCCAACTGGATTTTGATAGGTATGTCAGACTTGTTCAGTGCCTGGCTGTCTGTATTGCAGAGAACGAAGGTCACGTCGTGAATGCCCTGCTTGTACATGTGCTTGACGGCGTTTCCACCTCCTCCTCCTACACCGATGACTTTGATGATTTTAGGAGAGTCTGTCGGCAGATCGAATTGTACGATGTCATCCATAATGTCTGGTATTTTATAGCTCCCGTGCCCCGACTCCGGTAGCTGTGGAGGTAGGGCGGGGATGCTTTATGGTAAATAACTTGATTGTAGCGGTTTGTTTCTTTTTGAGTGTGCCGCCGGTATATGGGGCAGGCACGTGACTGTTGTCAGTTCAGCTTTTCGTCGTCGAAGAATCCCTTGACAAAGGAGTCGAGCCACGATTTCTTTTTCTTCTTTTCGCGCTCTTTCATTAGCTTTTCCTTTTCTTTTCTCCGTTTTTCTTCTTCCTCCTTGCGCTTCTTCTCCTCTTTTTCGCGCTGGCGTCTGAGGGCTTCTTCCTGTGCCTTCAGGTCGTCATCGTCTTTGAACATGTCGTTGGATTGGGGTGGGGTAACGGGTTTCGGAGCTTCGGGTTTGGGCATTTCCACTTCCTTCTTGCAGCAGTTTTCGCTACCGGCCATCAGGAGTCCCAACAGGGTGTTGTGGGTACCGTCTTTCTTCAGCTCTTCACTAAAGCCGTGTACGTCGGTGGCTACACCTTTCAGTATTTTGACCTTCTCAGTCTTGCAGACTTTGTTGAAGGCTTTCTCCAGGTTCTTCAGGTTGGCTCCACCACCGGTCAGTACAATGCCTGACAGCAGTTTGTCTTCGTAGTCTGAGAGCTTGATTTGGTTCCATACGTTGGCCAGTATCTCTTCTACGCGCGCTTCGATGATGGTGTTGAGCAGCGACAGTTCGATGCTTCTGCCGTCTTCGAGTGTGCAGGTTTCGGTGTTTTCCGTTTCCTCTTCGTTCTCGTCTTCAAAGGCCAGGTCACCGTATTTCTGTTTCAGCAGTTCGGCTTCCTCCTCTTCCATCCTCAGCGAGGCAATGTCGCGGGTAATGTTGTTGCTGCCTAGCGGCAGTACGGCCAGGTAGCGCAGTATGTTGTTCTTGTAGACGACGATAGTGGTAGTTTCGGCTCCCAGGTCAATCAGGGCACATCCGGCTCTCATTTCGTTTTCGCTCAGGGTGGCTTTGGCCATGGCTGTAGGAGCAATGAGCAGGTCGGCTATTTCTATTTGTGCCTTGCTGAAGCAGGTTTCAATGTTCTTTTTGATGGAAGCTTTGGCCATGATGTTGAGGAACTGTCCGGTTACATTCTGTCCCATTACTCCCACAGGTTCGGCGTAGCTTCCGCTGTCAATCCGGTATTCCTGGGGTTCAACTTCCAGAATGTCCATGTCGGTCTGGTTGTTTCCTCTGTTTTCGTCGCAAATCTGGTCAATCAGCGTTTGCGTGACGGCTTCTTCTTGCTCAAGCTTGTGGTAGACGCTGTTCTTCAGCGTTCTCAGTGCCTGTCCGCCCACTCCTACGTAGACCTTGGCAATGGTGGCGTCCTTGAGCTGCCCCTCCATCTTGTTGATGATGTTGGAGAGCGCCTGGGCTGTCTTCTCAATGTTGTAGATGTTGCCCTTGTGGACGCATGAAGCGGCTTTCTCGGTGGCATAGGCCAGCACCTGTATGCTTCCGTCGCTGTTCTTCTTTCCTGCAATTCCTGCAATTTTGGAAGACCCCAGCTCGATTGCTGCGATAAAATCTGTGGTAGCCATATCTCTTTATTTATGCTTTAATTATTTCTTTCGGTATTCAGTAAATGCGCATTCAGTCTCTTTTGGTACAGATTATCTGGTTGCTGAATTCAACGTTTATGCGCGAATATTTGTTCCAGCCCACTTGATTGAGCCCTTTCTCGTAGAAGACTTTCAGTCTTTTGAGCTTCTGTTCAAAATTGTCCAGTCTGCCCAGATAGACGAGGTGGTCGCCTACGCGTGGCACCAGTTCTATGTTCTTGTCGGGCAGCACGTGTATTTGCTCAATCTGTGCGTCCCAGAACTCATTTTGCTGCAAAAATACACCAAACTTGTATAAATCCCTCATGGCAAATGACTTTTCTACATATCCGGTGACAACCGGCAGGTGGGCCACGCACTTGGCATCGGGCGGCATCACGGTGCCTTTGTTGTCAATGTAGTAGTTCTCGCCCTGGTTGTTGATGATGCGCAGAATGGGTATGCGCTGCATTACTTCTACACCGAGCTTGCCGCTGGGGGTCTTGTAGCATTCCACGCGGTCGATGAGCGGATGCTTGCCCAGCACCTGTTCGATGGTCTTGGTGTGTATGCGGTCCATTTCCCGTCCTATGGGGTTGATGCCTTTCTTCTTCAGCATGCCGATGATTTCCTGCTTGGTGATGAATCCGGCGTATACGCTGTCGCGTACACTCAGTTCAATGTCAGCGCACAGTTGTCCGGCGGGCTTGCGGTTGAAGGCTGTGACGGCTACCAGCAGGTAGGCGGCCACGATGAGCATCAGGATGAGTAGCAATATCTTCTTTACCATAGGTATGAACGGTTTACGTTTTTGCAGCTTGGTTCGGGTTATACGTTGTAGCGCTCTTCGAGCAGCTTCTTAATCTCGGGCACGTAGTTGTCCAGGTCGCCGGCTCCCAGTACGATGACTACCTCCAGCGGCTTGTCCTTCAGCAGGTTCAGCACGTCTTCCTTGCGGCAGAGTGTCTTTTCAATGCCGGGGCACAGGTTGTCGTAGATGAGCTGGCTGCTGATACCGGGTATGGGCTTCTCGCGTGCCGGATAGATATCGGTCAGGATGACTTCGTCGAGCAGCGACAGGCTGTCGGCAAAGTCGCGGTAGAAGTCGCGTGTACGTGTATAGAGGTGGGGCTGGAAGATGGCAGTTATCTTCTTGTCTCGGTAGAGCTCGCGTATGGACTTGACACTCTGGGCTATTTCGGCCGGATGATGGGCATAGTCGCTCAGCAGCACAATCTTATCGGTCTTCAGCTTGAAGTCGAAACGACGGTCTACACCGCGGAAGCTCGCCATGCCTGTCTTGATTTCTTCGTCGCTGACTCCGCTCAGGTGAGCCAGAGCCATGGCAGCCACGCCGTTGTCGATGTTGATGCTAACGGGCACGCCGAGCTGTATGTTGTTGATGCGTGTGTCGGGCGCAACGAAGTCAATGAATATCTCGCCTCCGCCTATGCGTATATTTTCGGCGTGGAAGTCACCCTCGTCGCGGCTATAGGTGTAGAGCTTGACACCCGGCTGCAGGTCGGGCTGCAGGGCCAGACCGGTGTGGGCTATCAGCGCGCCGTCGGGCTGTATCAGGCTGGTGTAGTGGCGGAAGCTTTCCAGATAGGCCTCACGGGTGCCGTAGATGTCGAGGTGGTCGGGATCGGTGGCAGTGACGACGCTTATCCACGGACTGAGCCAGTGGAAGGAACGGTCGAACTCGTCGGCCTCAATCACGGTGTAGGGACTGGTAGCTGAGAGCAGCAGGTTGGTGCCGTAGTTCTTGGAGATGCCTCCCAGGAAGGCGTTGCAACCAACGTGCGACTGGTGGAGCAAGTGGGCGGCCATAGTGCTGGTCGTGGTTTTGCCATGCGTACCGGCCACACATAATCCGCGGCTGCTGCGGGTCAGCATGCCCAATACCTGGGCACGCTTGTGTATCTCGAATCCGTTGTTTCGGAAGTAGGCCAGTTCGGCATGTTCCTGCGGAATGGCGGGCGTGTAGACTACGAGCGTATGTGCCTTGTCGCGGAAGTCGTTGAGAATGAGTTCCGCGTTTTCCTCGTAGTGAATCTGTGCCCCTTCGGCAATGAGGCGTTCGGTCAGTTCGCTGGGCGTGCGATCATAGCCGCCTACAGCCATGCCCTTTGCCAGAAAGTAGCGGATGAGGGCACTCATGCCTATGCCGCCGGCGCCTACAAAATAAACGGAATGTATATCTTTGAAGTCCATGTGTATAGTCTTATAGAGTTCTTGTTGGTTATTCTTCTATCAGTTTCAGTACCTCCTGCGCAATGATGCGTGCCGAGTCGGGCAGGGCCAGTTTGCTGATGTTGGCGCTGAGCGAGTCCAGTCTCGGTGCGTCAGCTATGGTTTGCAGAGCCGTGGGCAGCAGCTTTTGGCCGGCTTCGGCATCCTTTACGTAGAGGGCGGCATCTTTGTTGACCAGCGCCAATGCGTTCTTGGTCTGGTGGTCTTCGGCCACATTGGGCGAGGGAACCAGTATGACTGGTTTGCCCAGCAGGCAGAATTCGGAGATGGAACCCGCTCCGGCGCGCGAAATCACCAGGTCGGCAGCAGCGTATGCACGGGGCATGTCCTTGATGAAGTCGGTCACGTAGAGGTTGGGCAACGGTCTGACACTGTTCTGCCGCATGGCTTCGCCTGTGAAAGCGGTCAACGCTTCCTTCACCTGCTCAATGTAGATTTTGCCGGTCTGCCAGATGAACTGCACGTCGCGGTGGTCGCGCAGGGTGGCCAGGCTGTCCATCAGTGTGCGGTTGAGGGTACGTGCACCTAGGCTTCCGCCCAGTATGAGGATGGTCTTCTTCTTGGGGTCCAGGTCGAAGAAACTACGTGCTTCCTCGGGAGTGACGCTGTGGTTGAGCAGATTCTGCCGCACCGGGTTACCGGTAAGGATAATCTTGTCTGCCGGGAAGAACTTTTCCATGCCTTCGTAGGCCACACATATCTTGCGTGCCTTCTGTGCCAGCAGTTTGTTGGTGACGCCTGCATAGGAGTTCTGCTCCTGAATGAGGGTAGGTACACCCATCATGCCGGCCGTCTTCAGCATGGGGCCGCTGGCATAGCCGCCTACGCCCACGGCCACTTGCGGGCGGAACTGCTTGACTATCTTGCGTGCCTTGAGCTGGCTGCGGAGCAGCTTGACGAGGACGGCAAAGTTCTTCCACAGGTGCTTGCGGTCGAATCCTGCCACAGGCAGTCCGATGATGCGGTATCCGGCATCGGGCACACGCTGCATTTCCATGCGGCCTTCTGCGCCGACGAACAGGATATCGGCCCCGGGGCGCAGTTCGCGTATGGCGTTGGCAATGGAGATGGCCGGGAAGATGTGTCCGCCCGTGCCTCCGCCGCTGATGATGATACGCGGTTCGTCAGGCTGGTTGCCTTTGTATGTTGTATTTTCTTTTTCCATATTCTCTTCTTTTTTTTTATATGTTGTCTGTTATCCTAATTTTCAAGTAAGGCTCCTTCGGTGGTTTACTGGAACTCTGCGTCGTTGTTCAGTATCTTGGCCGTAGGCTGTATCGCAGTCTGTGCTTCGCTGTCGGCCGGTTCGGGCGCAGGTTCCTGCCCCGGTTGCTGGGCACCGGCTGCAGCTCCCAGTAATGCCTGCTGGGCTGCTTCGCGTGCACGTTGCTCATCGAGGGCAGCCGTATAGCGGCTGACGCTGAGTATCATGCCTATGTAGGCACAGTTGATGAAGGTCGACGTACCACCCTTGCTGATGAGCGGCAACGGCTGTCCGGTGACGGGGGCCAGTCCGACGGCTACCATCATGTTGAACAGTGCCTGCGTGACCAGCAACAGGGCGATGCCTATGATAAGGAAGGCCGGGAAGGTGCGGTCACACTTTTTGGCAATGCGGCCTACCCGGATGAGCAGGCAGATGTAGAGGAACACTACGACAAAGCCACCTACCAGTCCCAACTCTTCGATGATGATGGCATAGATGAAGTCGGAAAACGCCTGGCTTAGGAAGTCGCGCTGTACGGAGTTGCCCGGTCCCTTGCCTACGATGTTGCTGGTGGCCACGGCTATGCGTGCGTGAGCCACCTGGCCGTCGCCGTCGATGTCAAACTTGGCAGCCGGAACCTCCTCCTTGCCGGCAAAGTCGGTGATACGTGCCTTGACGGTGGTGAAACGGTGTCCCATGGGGATGTTCTTCAATGTTTCGTTGGGGGTTGCCAACAGGAAGGCAACAAACAGCACCAGCGCTGCTACAATGCCTCCGCCCAGTATGAGGAGCTTTTTGATTTGGACGCGTCCGATGAACATCATCAGGTAGACGGTGGAGAAAAGCAGCACGCCCGTAGAGTAGTTTTCGGGCAGGATAAGTCCGCACACAATGCAGGTGATTATCATAATCCGCTTGAATGCCTTGGGGCCGGCGCCGTTCTCGTCCTGCCGTTTGGACAGGATGAAGGCCGTGACGATGACCACTGCCATCTTGGCTATTTCCGAGGGCTGGAACTGGATGCCCATGAAGGTCATCCAGCGTGCCGCACCGTTCACACGGTCGCCCGTGATGAAGCCCATCAGCATGACAAACGCCAGCAGGACGATGGACAGGGGCAGCAGGAACACAGGGAAGACCTGGAACCAGCGATAGGGGATGTTGTGGACCAGCACCACGATGACCACACCCACCATGAGCAGGATGCTGTGCTGGGTGATAGGTCCCCAGTGGTCGCCGCTCTTGTAGGTCAGGGTGGATGCAGCGCTGAACACCTCGGTGATGGAGATGAGGCAGAGCACCAGGAAGATAATCCAGATGACCTTGTCGCCTTTGAATATGTTCTTTAATAAATCCACGTCGATATAGTTTTTTAGCAGTTAGTATATAGGTGGTTGCCGTCGAAGGGGCTTACAGTGCCCTGACGCAGGCCTTGAACTGGTCGCCGCGGTCTTCGTAACTCTTGAAGAGGTCGAAAGAGGCGCAGCAGGGACTCAGCAACACGGTCTCGCCCTTCTTTGCCAACCGGTAGGCGGCTTCTACGGCATCCTTCATGCCCGTCTGCACGTCGGCCACGGGCAGTCCCAGGCGGTCGAAGAAGTCGTGCAGCTTCTCGTTGTGCAGGCCCAAGTAGACCAGTGCCGAACACTTCTCGCGCACCAGGTCTTCTATTTCGGTATAGTCGTTGCCTTTGTCCTTTCCGCCTAGTATGAGCACGGTCTTCGTGGTCATGCTTTGCAGGGCATACCAGCAGGAATTGACGTTCGTGGCCTTGGAGTCGTTGATGAAGTGCACGCCGCGCACGTCGGCCACTTTTTCAAGTCGGTGGGGTACGCCCTTGAAGTCGGACAATGCCTGTCGGATGCACTCCTTCTTGATGCCCGCCAGGTTGGCCGAAATGCCGGCTGCCAGCGAGTTGTAGAGGTTGTGCGTGCCGCGCAGAGCCAGCTTCTCCTGCTCCATGTTGAAGGCAATGGGTTCGTTGATTTCCACTTCGCCGTCTTCCACGTAAGCAATGGCTCCGTCTTCCTTCACGGCCGAGAAGGGGTAGAGGCGGGCCTTCAACCCGTGCTTGCTCAGCTCCTTGCGGATGATGGGGTCGTCGTTCCAGAACACGAAAGCATCTTCCTCCGTCTGGTTCTGGGTGATGCGGAACTTGGCGTCCACATAGTTCTGCATGCAGTGGTCGTAGCGGTCCAGATGGTCGGGCGTGATGTTCATCAGCACGGCGATGTTGGCACGGAACTTATACATGTTGTCCAACTGGAACGAGCTGAGCTCTATCACGTAGTAGTCGTGCTGCTCCGTGGCCACTTGCAGGGCCAGGCTGTTGCCGATGTTTCCGGCCAGTCCCACGTTTAGCCCCGCACTCTTGAAGATGTGGTAGATGAGTGAGGTGGTGGTGGTCTTTCCGTTAGAACCCGTGATGCAAATCATGCGGGCATTGGTGTAGCGTCCGGCAAATTCTATTTCGGAGATGATAGGCGTTCCCTGCTCCTTCAGTTTCAGGATGAGCGGGGCGTCGTTCGGTATTCCGGGGCTTTTAATCACTTCGTCGGCATTCAGAATCAATTCCTCGGTGTGATGTCCTTCTTCCCAAGGGATGCTGTATCTGTTCAGCTGTTCCTTGTATTTGTCCTTGATGGCAGACATGTCGGACACGAACGTGTCGAAACCTTTGACTTGTGCCAGTACGGCTGCTCCGGCACCACTCTCTCCGGCGCCCAGTATCACAATCCGTTTCATAGTCTTTTCTCCTTGTTTCATATTTTTCTTACGTCTTTACTTTCTTTTGTTGTACGCCCCGTAGGGGCTGAAATCGTCGCCTTGGCGACGGCGTTTTGTTCACCTCGGCGACGGCGTTTTGTTCACCTCGGTGACGGCGTTTTGTTCACCTCGGTGACGGCGTTTTGTTCACCTCGGTGACGGTGCTTTGTTCACCCTAGTGACGACGCCTGGTTCACCCTAGTGAAGGAACGGTCGTCACCGTAGTGAAGAATTCGGTGTCACCCCGGTCTCCTGCCGTCCTCCTTCCTGTTGCATTCTCCGGGCTTGTTTCATCGTATCTTGAGCGTAATGATAGTAATGGCTGCCAGTACGATGGTCACAATCCAGAACCGGACGGTTATCTTGGACTCGTGGAACAGCTTGTCGGGCTTGGCAAACACCACCGAGCAGCCCGGCTCTATCAGACTCATGCCCGTGCGGAAGTGGTCGTGTATGGGGGTACGCTTGAACAGGCGTTGCTTGCGGCCCTTGCGCTTACCCATCTTGTAGTACACGCGTTGCAGTATGACCGACAGGTTCTCTACCAGGAACACGCCGCACAGGATGGGTATGAGCAGCTCCTTGTGGATGATGATGGCATACACGGCGATGATGCCGCCGATGGTCAAGCTACCTGTGTCGCCCATGAATACCTGTGCCGGATAGGCGTTGTACCACAGGAAACCTATCAGCGCACCGATGAAGGCGCAGATGAAGATAACCAGCTCTTCCGACCCGGGTATGAACATAATGTTCAGGTAGCCCGCATATTCTATGTGGCTCGACACGTAGGCCAGTATGCCCAGCGTGACGCCTATGATGGCCGAGTTGCCCGCCGCCATGCCGTCCATGCCGTCGTTCAGGTTGGCACCGTTGCTCACTGCCGTCACCACAAAGATGGTGACGATGACAAACAGCACCCAGCCCGCCGTCTGGGCGTGGTCGCCCATGAAGCTCACCAGGTCGGCGTAGTCCAGGTTGTTGCTCTTCACGAAGGGGATGGTGGTCTGCGTGGCCTTGATTTCCTTGGCGGCATGTACCACGGCAGTGGTGCCGTCGGGCTTTTCCATTTCAATGTTCTCGCGGATGACCACCTGCGGGCTGAGGTAGAGCGTCAGTCCTACGATAAGTCCCAGGCCTACCTGGCCTATAATCTTGAACTTGCCGTGCAGTCCTTCCTTGTCCTTCTTGAATATCTTGATGTAGTCGTCGGCAAATCCCAGCGAACCCAGCCAGACGGTGGTGATGAGCATCAGTATCATGTAGATGTTCTCCAGCTTGCCCAACAGCAGGCAGGGGATGAGGATGGCAAAGATGATGATGACACCACCCATGCTGGGCACACCCACCTTGTTGACGCCGAAGGGGTCTATCTTGGCGTCGCGCTGCGTCTCGGTGATTTGCTTGCGTTTCAGCAGGTCGATGAACTTGTCGCCCCAAATGGCCGAGATGAGCAGGGCCAGGATGATGGCCATCAAAGCACGAAACGAGGTGTAGCCAAACATTCCCGCGCCGGGAAAGTCGTATTTGTCAAGCCATTGGAATAAATAGTATAACATGCTTTTTTAAGTGGTTAATGATTAATGGTAAATGGTTAGTGGTTAATGGTTAATGGTTAGTACGATGAACTTTCCACTCTCAACTCTCAATTCTCCACTCTCCACTTAACTAAATATTTTTTTCAGTTCCTCCTTGTCGTCAAAATGATGTTTCACGCCTTTTATCTCCTGATAGTTCTCGTGTCCCTTGCCGGCCACCAGCACTACGTCGCCCTTCTGTGCCAGCATGCAGGCAGTGCGGATGGCCTCGCGTCGGTCAGCGATGCTCAGCGTCTTCTGCATGTCGTCCTTGTCCAGTCCGGCCAGCATGTCGTTGATGATGTCTTGCGGCTCCTCAAAGCGCGGGTTGTCCGAGGTGATGATGAGGCGGTCGCTCAGGCGGGCAGCCTCCTTGGCCATGATGGGACGTTTGCCCTTGTCGCGGTTACCGCCGGCACCTACTACGGTGATGACCTTGCCACGGCCCGTCAGTACGCCGTGTATGGCGTTGAGCACGTTTACCAATGCGTCGGGCGTGTGGGCATAGTCCACGATGGCAGTGAATCCCTGCGGTGAGCGGATGGCCTCGAAGCGTCCAGATACGGGGTGCAGCGTGCTCAGTGCCACCAGCACGTCTTCTTCCTTCTTTCCCAGCAGCACGGCGGCGCCGAATACGGCCAACAGGTTGCTGGCATTGAACTTGCCGATGAAGGAAACAGCCAGCTCGTGGTTGTTGAAGTCGAGCAGCATGCCTTCGAAGTGCGACTCCAGCACCTTGCCCTTGAAGTCGCACAGGCTGCGCAGCGAGTAGGTGTAGACGTGCGAGCGCGTGTTCTGCGTCATCACCAGCCCGTTCTTGTCGTCCAGGTTGGTCAGACTGAAAGCCTCGCGCGGCATGTCGTCGAAGAACTTCTTCTTCGCTTTCAGGTAGTTCTCCACGGTCTTATGATAGTCCAGGTGGTCGCGCGTCAGGTTGGTAAAGATACCTCCGGCAAAGCGCAGGCCGCTGATGCGTTTCTGCGCGATGGAGTGCGAGCTAACCTCCATGAAAGCATACTTGCAGCCCGAGTCGGCCATCTGTCCCAGCAGGCGGTTCAGCGTGATGGGGTCGGGGGTGGTGTGGTCGGTAGGTATGGGTTCGTCGTCGATGTAGTTGCATACGGTCGAGATGAGTCCCACCTTGTAGCCGAAGTAGCGGAATACATTATATAATAAGGTGGCAATGGTGGTCTTTCCGTTCGTACCGGTCACGCCCACCAGCTCCATCTTGTCCGTAGGATTGCCATAGAAGGTAGTGGCCACACGGCCCACGGCATCTTCGCTGTCCTTCACCTGTACGTAGGTGACGCCTTCCTTCAGCGTCTCGGGCAGGTCTTCGCACAAGATGGCGTCTGCACCCTTTTCAAGTGCGGCGCCTATGTAGGCATGGCCGTCGGTCTGTGTGCCGCGCATGGCCATGAACAGCTGTCCGGCTTCCACCAGGCGCGAGTCAATGTTGACGCCCGTGATGTCAATATCGGTAGAACCGATGACTTGCACCGGTTGTATGGCTTTCAATAATTCAGTTAGTTTCATACCTTATTTATATATAAGCATTAAGTTCTAAGTTTTAAGTTTTGAGTTCTGAGTTTTTTGGTTTATGTGTTCTCAGTTTCTTATTGACTGATAAACTAATATCCCTCCTATCTCAGTGTCAGCAGCACCGTCTGTCCTTTGGTGAAGTGGCTGCCATGTGGCAATGACTGTCGCCTAACCTTGCCTACACCGCTCAGCCTTACTCTGAGTCCTTTCTCTTCGAGCAGGAAGACGGCATCCTTGGCACCCATGCCGATGACGTTGGGCACGCGGTTGTCCTCCTTCTTCTGCTGGTCGGTGTTGCCGGCGTTCAGCAGTACGGCGGTAGGCGATTCGCTGGGATGGCCCCACACGGTGCTACCATTCCATTCGCCCTCACGTTGCACGGGCACACTCAGTTGGTTCAGCACGTAGAGCGCTTCCTTCATTTCGCCGGCTTTTACGGCCGGGATGACGTTGGTGGTGCTGTCGATGGCATTCTTCAGTTCATAGCGCAGGTCTTTGGCATAGACACGCTCGGCAATCTTGCCGAACACGCTACCCGCCATCAGACCACCCGAAGCCGGCAACCCCGGTTTCTGTATGGACACGATGCAGCTGTACTTCGGATTGTCGGCCGGGAAGTAGCCACAGAAGCTCACCAGGTAGTTCACGCGTCCGCTCTTATAGCCGGCGGCACCTTGCGAAATCTGTGCCGTACCCGTCTTGCCTGCCACGGGAAACTGTTTGCTGCCGGCCGGCTTGGCCAAGCCTTCCGATACGACCTTTTGCAGGATAGTACGTATCTGGCTAAGCGTGTGGTCCGAGCATATCTTGGGATTGATAATCTCCGTGGGATATTCTTCCACCACCTCGCCGTTCTTCACGGCTGCTTTCACGAACTTGGGTTTGACCATGACACCATTGTTGGCAATGGCGTTGTAGAAGGTCAGTATGTTCATGGGCGGCACCTGCGTTTCGTAGCCGATACTCATCCAGGGCAGGGTAGTCTTGGCAAAATACCTCTCTTTGGGTCCGCGGATGTTGGGCTTTCCTTCGCCCGATATCTGCAAGTGGAGCGGCTGGTCGATGCTCATGCGCTTCAGACCGTCTACAAACTTCTGCGGGTCGTCCTTATAGTACTTGTCTATGAGGTAGGAAACGCCGATGTTCGACGATACCTCCAATATACGTGTCACGTCAATCTTGCCATAGCCGCCCCGGTGCCAGTTGTGGTCCTTCATCTGTCGGCCATACATGGGCATGATGCCGTTGCCGGTATCTACTTCCGTGTCGGGAGTTATCTTTCCGTCTTCCAGCGCCACCATGATGGAGGCCGTCTTGAAGGTAGAGCCCGGTTCCAGCATGTCGCTGATGGCGTTGTTGCGCATTTCGTAGTAGTTGCCGTCGCCGGCCTTCATCATGTTGACAATGGCTCTGACTTCGCCCGTCTGCACTTCCATGAGGACAGCCACGCCTACCGAAGCATTAATCTCCTTTAGCTTGTCCACCAGCGCCTTTTCGCAGATATCCTGCATGCCAACGTCGATGGTCGACACGATGTCGCAACCGTCTACCGGTGCCTTGTCAATGATGTTCAGGTACTTGTTCATCACCTTCTGGCGGTGCGTGATGCCGTCTTGTCCTTTCAGCAGCGAGTCGAAAGCCAGCTCAATGCCGTTCTTGGCACCTTGTGCGGTGTCGGCATAGAGGTCGCCCAGTGTACGTGCGGCCAGTGAGCCGAAGGGTTTCTTACGTTGGTTGTAGGCCAGTTCGTGGAACCCGCCCCGGTACTTGTTGAGGTTGAACACCGGCAGCTTCTTGGCTTCCTTGTATTGTATGTAGGATATGCGGCGCGGATAGATGAGGTAGTTGCGGCTGCCCTTCTTGCGGCCTTTCAGCAGATGGCGCTTGAACTCGGCCGCGCTCTTGTCAGGGAAGATGTTGTGCAGTCCCTCGCATATTTCGTTCATGTGGAGCATGAGCAGGCTGTCCTTTTCCTCGCCTCCTGCCTTGAAGTCCATATAGATGCGGTACTCGGGCAGCGAGCTGGCCATCAGCTTGCCGTCGGCCGAGAGGATGTTGCCGCGGTTGGGTTTCACGGTGACGTTCTCCTTCACAAACCTGTCGGCCACGTCCTGCCAGTATTGCCGCTCGGCAAACATAATCAGGGCTCCCTTCACTATAATGGCTATGCCTATGAGGCTCATGACGAGCACCACAAAGAAATAGCGGGTCATTATGTTTCTCTTGTTCTCTGCCATAATGTTTGTTTCTGTTCTCTGTCAATAGGCCGTTTTCCCGGTGCCAGTCCTTGCTCCGCTGTCGGGCTGGGAGTGGGGCCGGGGGCGTCGTCTTGGTTGTTTTCTGCTTTTGTTCTTTAATTGTTACTCCTGTTTCGCTTACTTGATGAGGTAGGGCGGCGTGGTCGAGGTCTGCAAGTCGCTTTCCTTGTTGGCCACGTACTCCTCGATGCGCGACTGACGACTGCGTTCCATCAGTTCCGAACTGCGCGTCAGGGCGTCGTACTTGATGTCGGTCAGTTCCTTTTTCAGCCGGTCTATCTCTATCAGCTGTTGCTGGCAGGCATAGCGATTGTGTATGTAGAACAGGATGAGCACCATGATGAGCACCAGCAGCTTGGTTTGCCGGCGAAAGAAGTCGGTGGCCAGTATGTCGCCTCCGATGATGTTCTTCCACGAGGTCACTCTTCTTGTCTTTGTTTTGTTATTCTCTTCCATTGTCTTCTTGTGGTTTTCAGTTCCCTGTCTTTTCGGCTATTCTCAGTTTGGCACTTCTGGAGCGCGGATTGCGTTCCACTTCGTCCTGGTCGGGCACAATCACCTTGTTGTTTACTAGGCGGAAAGGCGTGTTGACACGACCGAAGAAGTCTTTGTCTTCCTTGCCTTCCACGTTGCCCGTCTTCATGAGGTTCTTCACCAATCGGTCTTCCAGCGAGTGGTAGGTGATGACCACCAGTCGTCCGCCCGGTCTCAGGGCTTGCGTGGCGGCTGCCAGCATCTCCTTCAGGGCGTCCATTTCGTGGTTCACCTCGATGCGCAGTGCCTGAAACACCTTGGCCAGCTCCTTCTTCTCGCGCTCGCGTCCGAACAGAGGCTTCACCACATCGAGAAACTGCCCGATGGTGGCGATGGGCTGCGAGGCGCGCGCCTTGGCAAGGGCGGCCGCCAGCTTGCGGCTGTTCTTCAGTTCGCCGAAGAGGTAGAACACGTTGGCCAGCCGCTCCTCGTCGTAGGTATTCACGATGTCGGCGGCGGTCATGCCGGCGCGCTTGTTCATGCGCATGTCCAGCGCACCGTCGAAGCGGAAGGAGAAGCCCCGTTCGCTGTCGTCGAAGTGATGGGACGATACGCCCAGGTCGGCCAAAATGCCGTCGACCTCCTCCACCTGATGATAGCGCAGGAAGTTGCGCAGGTAGCGGAAGTTGCTCCTGACAAAGGTGAAGCGCTGGTCGTCTACGATGTTGCGTTCGGCATCCTCGTCCTGGTCAAAGCTCAGCAGGCGTCCGTCGGGGCTTAGCCGGCGCAATATCTCGCGCGAGTGTCCGCCGCCGCCAAAGGTGACGTCGACGTACGTGCCGTCGGGGCGGGTTATCAGCCCGTCCACGCTCTGCGTCAGCAGCACCGGTATGTGGTAGGTCGTTTCTTCAGTCATGGTGTTATCCTCTCGTTTTGTTGTCAATCATTACCCAAGGCTTCTTCCAGCGCGTCGCTGAATTCCTGCGCACTCATGAAGGGCTGTTCGGCCCGTTCGCGTGCCCATATTTCGATGGTGTCGTCCACGCCTATGAAGCGCACGTCGCTGCCGATGCCTGCCATCAGCAGGTAGCGGCGGGGAATCAGTATGCGTCCGTTGGCATCGGGGATGACCACCTCGGCGTCGCTCACAAACTGGCGGAACACGGCCTGCTGCCGGGCGTTCCACTTGCTGAGTCGCTGGCGTAGTTGCTCCTGGGTGGCGAACCATACGCTTTCGGGGTAGAGCACCAGGCAGTCCTGGAAGACATCCTTGCGCAGCACCAGGCGTTCTTCGCCCGCACCTTGCAGCTGTTTCCTGAAGGTGGCCGGTATGAAAACCCGTCCTTTGGCGTCGGTCTTGGCTTCTATGTTCCCTAAAAAACGTATCATTCTCACCTTATTATAAAAAACGACGGTAAAAGTACACAATTCCCCACAATTCCCCACCATATTTTAACTAAAATCTTACTGAGAACTTTTCAACACCCTGTTAATAGTTTATCTGATTGAAAATGAATAGTCTGCTGAAACGCTTTATTGGTGGGGGATTGAGGCGGTGGGGAGGTGTTTGGGGAGCTTCGGACGGGAAAATGTGGCGACACTCCGCCCGGCCGTCACAGCCGGGGGAGAAAAGTGGGGAGAGTGGGGAGGAAATTATTGGTCGTAGGAGCGGAAGCGCTTGTGCAGCCAGTGGTTGAACAGGCCCAGCAGGACGAAAACCGTCAGCAGGGGCACGAAGTAGCCGGGCATGGACTGGTGTGCCTGCCATTGGTCGATGGCGTCGGGCAGGGCCCGCAGCTGTTCGGCGTACTTCAGGCACAGGTAGCCTATGCAGCCTCCGCCCGACAGGATGCTGGTGAGTAGCATCAGCAGGAACAGCCTCCGCTCTTGCCGCTTTTCGCGCAAGCGGCTTTCCTGGGCAATGCGTTGCAGGGTGCGGTAGGTGAAGTTGCTCGGCAGTTTGCCGGTAGGTTGGCGGCGGATGGCCTCTCTGAGGCCTTTGTCGGTGCGGTCGTTTGTCATATATTTTCCTCCTTCTCCATTAGTACGTACAGTTTTTTGCGCAGGCGGTGGAGCCTGACTTTCACGTTGCTCTCGGTCTGTCCCAGTATGCCGGCTATTTCGCCGATGCTCCGCTCTTCTTCGTAGAAGAGGCTGACGAGGGCACGCTCGTCGGGCGGCAACTGCCTGAGTGCGCGTTGCAGGGCCTCGATGCGTTCCTCGCTGCTGTCGTCCAGTGCGCTGTCCACCTGCGTGTCTTCCAGGTTCTGCCACAGGCGGTCGCTCACCACGGTAGTTTCCACCTGCCGCTTGCGCAGGGCCGAGAGGGTGGTGTTGTAGGCAATGCGGTAGAGCCAGGTGGAGAAGCTGCTGCCTCCGTTGAACTGGTGCAGGTGCTCGTAGGCCTTCATGAACGTGTCTTGGGTGAGCTCCTCCGCATCCTCGTCCGAGTCGGTCATACGGGCAATGAGTGCGAACACTTGCTGCCCGTAGGTGTCGAGGAAATAGGCGAATTCATCGCTCTTTCCTGCCAGTATCTGTGCTATGATGCGTTGCTCTGTTTTGTTGTCCATGATGCCCTTTTAGACGCCCGATGGGTGCAAAAGGTTACAGCCGGGTGTCGAAAAAAGCAGATTTTTTTCATCGGACCTTTGAGGGTTCTTTGTGCAAGGTGGTTATCTGTGTTGGAGAGGCGGTTTGATGGCAGTGGACTACTATCGTCTGAGGAGTTAACTGCTATCGCGTTGGGAGTGTACTGCTATCATGTCAGGAGTTAACTGCTATCATGTCGGCAGTACACTGCTGCTTGCCAGGCCGTTGAAAGAACTTTCGCGCGAACTTTTGGAGGAGGAAACACGTTGTCCGGATGCTTCTTTCCTGTGCGGAAGATTTTTTTTCTCTTTTTCTGTAACCTCTCCTGCGGTGCTTGCGTCTAAAAGGGCAGAGAAACGAAAATGGGATTCCCGAAGTATTAACAGTAAAAATGAAATAAGGATTATGAATGAACTGATGATTGTGGCCAATGTGGCTATTATTTTTGGCGTGATTTACAAACTGTTCGAACTCTTTGCCCGCCGCAAGGAGCGGATGATGCTGATAGAAAAACTGGAGAATCTGTCGGCTGAAAACTTGCCCGACAAACTGTCGATGCTGACCTCTGGTTCGTCGTCTGCAGGTGCTTTGCGTTTGGGCTGCTTGTTGTTGGGTGTGGGACTCGGCTTGCTGGTGGGATACGCTATTGCTTACAATGCAGTGCCTGGCTATATGCAGATAGGAGAGGCGGCTTGGGATATGATTAACGCCGTATCGATTATCTATGGCGCCAGCACGTTGTTGGGCGGCGGACTGGGACTGGTGGTTTCTTACATCATCGAGCTGAAACTGCAACAGAAGAAACGTTGAGAATTGCCCGGACAAAGGGTGTCGAAGGTTCGGTTTTCTTCGATGAAATGGGCAATTTTTGAAGGATCGGGGGCTGATGGCCGCTGCCGGTGGGCGGTGGGTGTCGGCCCTTGTTGGCGTATGTTGGTTTCGGCAGTTCAGGCAGCAGGGCTGGCCTGTCTGATTGTATGTGTGGTAATATGCTGTAGAACAAGCGTTTGATAGAAAATAGGTGCTTCTTGATGGAGCATGATGTATACATTTACCACCTTTCAACGGGTATAAGTGTAACATTTTTGGGCAAAAATGTTGCATTTATACCATATAGCATAGCACAGCATAGCATAGAATATATCTCCTCCTCTATGGTTCCTCTTACGAAGAGGCACCCGGAGGACGCGGACGGGGCGTCCGCGGAGGAGTTTTCGGGGATGAGGGATGCCGTAAGGGCATAAAAAAACAACCGGCAATGGCTCCGGTTGTTCTTGCCGCAGGGGTGGAGGCTGTTGTTTGACGGATTCCTCCCTGCGGTTGTTATGGTTCTGGATGCTGGAAGTCGGTTTTCAGACGAAATCCTTCAGCTCATGTTGCAGCTTCTGGCGGGTGAAGAAGAT
Source organism: uncultured Bacteroides sp. (assembly GCA_900553815.1). Lineage (GTDB taxonomy): Bacteria > Bacteroidota > Bacteroidia > Bacteroidales > Bacteroidaceae > Bacteroides. Next base: position 35,837 of record USEY01000002.1, on the reverse strand, counting down.
GCGGCTCTTCACGGTGCCGATGGGCAAGCCCAGCTTTTCGGCAATCTCCCTGTACTTGAAGCCGGCCACGTGCATGGAGAAGGGCACCTTGTACTCGCGCGGCAGCGAGTTGACGATGCGTCTCATTTCCTTCAGGTCGTAGGCACTCTCGGTATAGTCTTGGGCCTCGTCGCGCGGGGTGGAGAGGTGGTAGAGGTTCTCGGTCTGGTCCACGAAAGTCTGCTCGCGCACTACACGGCGGTAGTTGTTGATGAAGATATTTCGCATGATGGTGTATATCCAGCCTTTGAAGTTCGTTTCGGGGGTATATTTGTCCTCGTTGTCGAGGGCTTTCAGCGATGTTTCTTGCAGCAGGTCGTTGGCTTCCTCGCGGTCGGCGGTCAACTTGAATGCGAAACGCAGGAGCTCATCTTGTACTCCTACCAGCTCGTTCTTGAATGTGATACTGTTCATAGACATAGTTTCTTTTAAATTTTTTGTTTTGGTCGCGAGTTGTTTCAGGTTTGTTGCAAAATGGTTATTTTCGAGTTACCGTTCGTTTTATCGCTTCCCTCTTGTTTCCTGATGCAATTTTACGAAAGTTTTGGCGGATAAATGGGGGGATTTCAAGTAAAGTTTAGGGTAAAATCTATCAAATGACAGCTATAAGGCGGCTTTTGATTGATTTTGGGTGCAGTTTTCTATAAAAACCTTGCAATAAATTAAAAAGATGCGTTACTTTTGCGCCAAATATTTCATTTTTTGGAGAGAATGGCAGACGATTCTTTGTTTTTGATAGACATTGACAGAGTGCTCCGCGAGAAGGCGGGCAGCAAGGCCAAGTACGTGCCGCGCTTTCTGGTGTCGTATCTGAAGCACATTGTTCACCAGGACGAGCTGAACGTGTTCCTGCGGGAGTCAAAAGACCGGGTAGGCGTGGACTTCCTGAGGGCGTGTATGGACTTCCTCGACACGAAGATTGTAGTGAAGGGCGAGGAGAACTTGCCCGACGGGCGGCTGTGTACATTCGTCTCCAACCATCCGCTGGGCGGACAGGACGGCATTTCGCTGGGCTACATACTGGGCACGCACTACCAGGGCAAGGTGAAGTACATGGTCAACGACCTGCTGATGAACCTGCGCGGACTGGCTCCGCTCTGCATCCCCATCAACAAGACCGGCAAGCAGGCCAAGGAGTTTCCACGCATGGTGGAGGCCGGGTTTGCTTCGGACAACCAGATGATTGTCTTTCCAGCCGGATTGTGCTCCAGACGGCAGAATGGAGTGATTCGCGACCTGGAATGGAAGAAGACCTTCATAGTGAAGAGCGTGGAACACCAGCGCGATGTGGTGCCTATCCACTTCGAGGGGCGAAATTCTGACTTTTTCTACAACCTGGCCAACGTATGCAAGGCACTGGGCATCAAGTTCAACATCGCAATGCTCTATCTGGCCGACGAAATGCTGAAGAACCGACACAAAACATTCACCGTGACCATAGGAAAACCCATCCCCTGGCAGACGTTCGACAAGTCGAGGACGCCGCAGCAGTGGGCGCAGTATGTCAAGGACATCGTCTACAAGCTGAGCTGACAATGACAATGTCCCGGCGGAGGGCATGTACATGAGAATAAAGATTTTTGGTAGAGAATAAGCATATTTGGAGAGAAAAGAGGACTTGCCTGGTTTTGCCTGCCTTGGCGTATTTGTTTAATGAAGAAAACAACTATAATTGCACGATATGGAAGATGTTATTGCACCAATAAGTAAAGACCTGCTGAAGTCGGAGTTGACCGAAGACAAGCGACTGCGCATGACGAACAAGAGTAACAACCAAATCTACATTGTTACGGCGCAGGACTCGCCAAACACCATGAAGGAAATCGGTCGGTTACGCGAGATTGCGTTCCGTGCAGCCGGTGGAGGAACGGGCAAGTCAATGGATATCGACGAGTACGACGTGATGGAGAATCCCTACAAACAGCTGATTGTATGGAACCCCGAAGCCGAAGAAATACTGGGAGGCTACCGCTACATCTTGGGAACCGACGTCAGATTTGACGAGAAAGGCGCTCCCATCCTGGCTACGTCGCACATGTTCCACTTCTCCGACAAATTTCTCAAGGAGTATCTTCCTACAACCATAGAGCTGGGGCGTTCGTTCGTGACGCTGGAATATCAGTCGACCCGTGCCGGCAGCAAGGGACTGTTTGCTCTCGACAATCTGTGGGACGGACTGGGCGCGCTGACGGTGGTAATGCCCAATGTGAATTACTTCTTCGGCAAGGTGACGATGTATCCCAGCTACAACCGCTATGGACGCGACATGATTCTCTACTTCATGCGCAAGCACTTTGTAGACAAGGACAACCTGGTGGTGCCTATGGACCCGCTGCAGCTGGAGACTGACGAGGCACAGCTGGCGGCACTGTTCTGCAAGGACGAGTTTAAGGACGACTATCGCATCCTGAACTCCGAAATCCGCAAGCTGGGTTATAACATTCCCCCGCTGGTAAATGCTTACATGAGCCTGAGCCCCACGATGCGCATGTTCGGCACCGCCATCAACGACGAGTTTGGTGACGTGGAGGAGACCGGCATCCTGATTGCCGTTGACGAGATTCTGGCCGAAAAGCGTATGCGCCACATCCAGTCGTTCATTGAGAATGACTGCAAGGACCCCAAAAGCTACTTCTTTGCCCAACGGCAGAAGATGGAGCTGAGATGACGTAGGGTGAGCGGTCAGCGGTTAGTGATCAGTGGTTAGCGCCTGACTGATTTTGAATATATCATAATAACGCGGTGGGCGGTTAACGAGGTAGTGCAAGCAAAAAAACTTGCTACTCAACGTTAACCGCCCACCGCCTGTTTTATGACAGAACCGCCGATTACTGTCCTCTAACCACTGAGCCAAACAACTGACCGCTCATCACTAACCGCTGACCGCTGAATAACGCCTTAACTGATTTCCGGCAACCTGTTTCCGTTAATCTTCCGATAGAGGTCGAGGGCAAAGACGTCGGTCATGCCCGACAGATAGTCGAGCACCGCCTGAATGCGTTCGCCAAAGTCTTCGGCATGTATCTTGTACTGACTCGATACGCGGTTGATAAGCAGCTGCGAGTAAGCCTTCTGTGGCGAGCGCACGGCGTCAATCATCAGTTCGAGCAGGGTGCTGATGATGCGGAAACCGGCCAGCTCGATGTCCAGCACGTCGCGTGAGCGGTAGATTTTCTCCAGCGACACCTGTGCGCAGTGGCTGTAGGCGGCAGCAGGCAGCTGCCCGATGTGCTTGATGAGGCTGCCTTCGAACTCCCCGTTCAGTATCTGTTCTTCGTTGTCGAGGAACACCCGTGTGCACTCCTTCACCAGCAGGCCTACTACGCACGAGCGCAGGTAGGCTATCTGCTCGTTGACGTCGCTCACCATCTTCAGTGTCTGCCTCATGTGTTCCTGCCGCTCGGCGGTGAAGTAGCCGAACAGCAGTTCCTGCGTCTCGGCCGTGGTCAGCAGTTTCAGCTTGTGCGCGTCCTCAATGTCCATCAGCTGGTAGCAGATGTCGTCGGCTGCCTCTACCAGGTAGACCAGCGGATGGCGGGCATACTTCAGCGGCTCGTCGCTCAGCTGCTTCATGCCCAGCTCGTCGGCAATGCGGCGGAAGCTTTCTTCCTCCGGCTTGAAGAAGCCGAACTTCGATTTCTGGCCCGCCAGCTTCGATGAATAGGGGTATTTTACGATGCTGGCCAGCGTGGAGTAGGTCAGTACGAAGCCTCCCTTGCGTCGTCCCTCAAACTGGTGGGTCAGCAGGCGGAAGGCGTTGGCGTTTCCTTCGAAGTGGATGAGGTCTTCCCATTGTGCCTTGCTCAGTTCCTCCTTCAGCGGCAGGCCTTTGCCTTCGGAGAAGAAGGTGGAGATGGCGCGCTCGCCCGAGTGCCCGAAGGGCGGATTGCCCAGGTCGTGGGCCAGGCAGGCGGCCGATACGATGGAGCCAATCTCTGTCAGATACGAGTCGCCCAGTTCAGGATGCCGCTCCAGCAGTGCTTTGCTCACGTCGTTGCCCAGCGAGCGGCCCACGCACGATACCTCCAGACTGTGCGTCAGCCTGTTGTGCACAAAAATGCTGCCCGGTAGCGGAAACACCTGCGTCTTGTTCTGCAGCCGCCGGAAGGGCGCCGAGAAGATAAGCCGGTCGTAGTCGCGTTGAAACTCGGAGCGGTTTTCCTGCCGTTCCCTGTGATATTCTTCCAGGCCGAAGCGTTTGGCCGAGATGAGTTTGTTCCAGTCCATTGTCATGTCAGCAGTCGTTTTTTCTTGATGGGCAGACGGTCAGCCGTTTCCTGGGTTTCTTGCCGTTGGGTGCTTCAAACGGTGCCCTCCGCCCTTCTTTGTCATAATTTAACTGCAAATGTATGACTATTTGCTTCAAATTCCGTACTTTCGCCCGTTAAGAATTTATGTAAGTATAATAAACCCAACAAACAAACCATGTTGAAAGTACAAATCATCAATAAATCAAAGCATCCGTTGCCCGCATACGCCACGGCCCTGTCGGCCGGTGTCGACCTCCGTGCCAACCTTTCCGAGCCCCTGACGCTGGCTCCTCTTCAGCGTTGCCTGGTTCCTACCGGCCTCTACATTGCCCTGCCCGAAGGCTACGAGGCACAGGTGCGCCCGCGCAGTGGCCTGGCCCTGAAGAAAGGCATCACGGTGCTCAATTCGCCCGGCACCATTGACGCAGACTATCGCGGCGAAATCTGCATCATCCTGGTCAACCTTTCGTCCGAGCCGTTTGTTATCGAAGACGGTGAGCGCGTGGCCCAGATGGTGATTGCCCGCCACGAGCAGGCCGAGTGGGAAGAAATGGAAGTGCTGGACGAAACGCAGCGTGGAGCAGGCGGATTCGGACACACTGGTAAGAAGTAAAGCAAGCATAACAGCATGAGAATAGCCATTAGAATACTGATAACGCTGTGGATGAGCGCCTTGTGCCTCTCGTCCTATGCTGCCTTGGCGGGTGGACAGACGGCTTCGACCCTGCTGGCTGATGCCGGTGTCGTGGACAAGAAAAAGCCTGCCGACAAGAAGGACAAGAAGAAACGCAAGGAACAAGACCCGTTGCCCGCCGCCGAGCCCGCACCCCAGCTCACGCCCGAGCAGCAACGCAAGTACGACTACTACTACCTGGAGGCCAGCCGTCTGAAGCTGAAGAAAAACTACGCTGCCGCCATGGAGCTGATAGAGCACTGCCTCGCCATCAATCCTTGTGCACCCACGGCTCTCTACGAGAAGACGCAATACTGCCTCTACCTGAAGCAGACCGACCGTGCACTGGCCACGCTGGAGAAGGCTGTGCGCTATGCCCCCGACAACTACTGGTATAGCCAGGCACTGAGCAACCTCTACATGCAGCAAGACTCCGTGGCCAAGGCTGCCGACCTGCTGGAGCAAATGAGCCTGCGCTTCACCGACAAGCTGGACCCGCTCTACAACTTGCTCGAAATCTACAACCGCGAGGAAGACTACCAACAAGTCATCACTACCCTCGACCGCATCGAGGCGCGCATAGGCAAGAACGAGCAGATAACGATGGAAAAATTCCGCATCTACCTCCAGATGAAGGACAACAAGCGCGCCTTCCGCGAGATAGAAAGTCTGGTGGCCGAGTATCCCAAGGACTATCGCTACCAGGTGGTATTGGGCGACGCTTTCCTGCAAAACGGCAAGGAGCAGCAGGCCTACGACATCTACCAGAAGGTACTGGCCGAGGAGCCCGACAACGTGATGGCGCTTTACTCGCTGGCTTCCTACTATGAGCAGACCGGACAGAAGGAACTCTACGAGCAGCAGATTGACACCTTGCTGCTGAACAAGAAGGTGGAAGACGCTACGAAACTCACCGTCATGAGACAACTCATCGTGGAGAACGAGCAGCAGGGTGGCGACAGTTGCCGTATTATCAGCCTCTTCGACCGCATTCTGGAGGTGGAGCCCGACGACCCGCAGCTGCCCCTGCTCTATGCGCAGTATCTCATCAGCAAGAACATGACGCCCCTGGCCGTGCCCGTATTGCGCAAGGTGCTGGAGCTCGACCCTACCAATACCGCTGCCCGCATGACCCTGCTGGGCGAGGCCATCAAGAAGGAAGACTATGCCGACGTGACCGCCCTGTGTGAGGGGGGCGTGGAGGCCAATCCCGACAGGCTGGAGTTCTACTTCTACCTGGCCATATCCTACAACCAGGCCGAGCGTACCGACGATGCCCTCAACATCTGTCGGCGTGCCTTGAAGCAGGTGACGCCGCAGAGCAACAAGGAGGTGGTGTCTGACTTCTACGCCATCATTGGTGACGCCTGCTACAGCAAGGGAAATCCGGCCGAGGCCTTTGCCGCCTACGATTCGTCGCTGGTCTATCACCCCGACAACATAGGTGTGCTCAACAACTATGCCTACTACCTCTCGCTGGAACGCCGGGAGCTGGACAAGGCCGAGGAGATGAGCTATCGCACCATCAAGGCCGAGCCTGCCAATGCTACTTACCTCGACACCTATGCCTGGATTCTTTTTGAGAAGGGCAACTATGCCGAGGCCCGCATCTACATAGAGGAGGCCATGAAGAACGAAGGTGGCGACAGTGCCGGCATCATTGAGCATGGCGGCGACATCTGCTACATGACGGGCGACGTGGACCGTGCCCTTGAGCTGTGGCAGTTGGCCAAGGAAAAGGGCATCGACACCAAGACATTGGAACAAAAGATTAAACAGAAAAAATACATTCCCAATGATGAACCAACCACTACTCCATAATCGCGCCAGCCGCTTGTCGACTGTAAGCGTCGGCGCTTGGCGTGTGTTGCCTTTGCTTCTGCTCATGCTGGTGGCACTGGCTGGCTGTAAGACGGCCGGAACCGCACGCAAGACGGCTGCCGACTGCCTGTCGTCCAAGGTCAAGCTGACGATACCGACGAAGGATGCCGTCTACACCGTGAGCGGCACCATGAAGCTGCAAGGCGGTGAGCTGATGCAGCTCTCCTTCCTCATGCCCGTGTTGCGCTCCGAGGTGGCACGTGTGGAGGTGGCACCCGACTACATCCTGCTGGTCGACCGCATGGGCAAGCGCTATGCCCGCCTCACCCGTCAGGAACTGCGCGGACTGCTGCCCCGTAAGGTAGGTTTCGAATCGTTGGAGAAGATGCTTTTCAAGGCCTCCAAGCCCGGAGCCAAGCGCAGCCTGACAGGCGAAGAACTGGGCATCCCCAGCCTGAAGAAAGGAAAGATTGAGCTTTCGGACTTTTCCGACAAGCCTCTCAGCCTGACGCCCACCGAGGTGTCGTCGCGATACCGCAAAGTAGAACTGAAGGAAATACTGGAAATGCTGCTTAGCTTATGATAAACCGTCTCCTCTGCCTGTGTCTGGCTTGTTTCGTCTGGTCGCTGGCCGCGCTGGCGCAAGAAAACAAACTCATTAAGGAACTGCAAAACAAGCGCGGCGACCTGCAAAAGCAGATTGCCGAGCAGGAAACCTTGCTGAAACGTACCGGCAAGGACGTGGGCAGTATGCTCGATGGGCTGGCCTCGCTCAACGGACAGATAGAGGAGCGCAAACGCTACATACAGGTCATCAACGGTGACCTGGAGCGTATCGACCGCGAGCAGGCGTCGCTCAACCGCCAGCTGACCCGCTTGCGTGCCGAGCTGAAGGACAAGAAGAAGAAGTACGAGGCCTCCGTGCAGCACCTCTATAAGAACCGTTCCATCGAAGAGAAGCTGATGTTCATTTTTTCTGCCAAGACGCTGGAGCAGACCTACCGCCGCATGCGCTATGTGCGCGAGTATGCCACCTGGCAACGCATGCAGGGCGAGGAGATAAAGCGCAAGCAGCAGGAGCTGACCAACAAGCAGGAAGAGCTGCGTCGCGTCAGGGCTGCCAAGGAAAGCCTGGTGGCCGAGGGCGAGGCCGAGAAGAAAAAGCTGGAGGAGCAGGAGAAGCAGAAGAAGGACATCGTGGCCGGACTGCGCCGCAAGCAGAAGAGCCTGCAACAGGAACTGGCCCGCAAGCGCCGCGAGGCCAACCAGCTGAATGCCCGCATTGACAAGCTCATAGCCGAAGAAATAGAGAAAGCCCGCAAGCGCGCCGAGGAAGAGGCCCTCCGCGAAGCCGAAGCGCGCCGAAAGGCAGCCGCTGCCAACAAGAAAGGCGATGCCGGTACGTCGTCGTCCGCCTCGGGCAAGCCGTCGAAGGCTGCTCCGATGGAGCGCTTCAACATGAATCGTGCCGACCGTACCCTCTCGGGCAGCTTTGCCGAGAACAAAGGCCGCCTGCCCGTGCCCATCACCGGCCCATACCTCATTACCAGCCACTACGGACAGTACAGCGTGGAGGGCCTGCGCAACGTGAAGCTCGACAACAAGGGCATAGACCTGCAAGGCAAGCCCGGCGCACAGGCTCGTGCCGTCTTCAACGGCCGTGTGGCCGCCGTCTTCAAGCTCAACGGACTGTTCAACATCCTGGTGCGCCACGGTGCCTACATCACCGTCTACTGCAACCTGTCCACTGCTACCGTGAAGCAGGACGACGAAGTGAAGACCGGCCAGACCCTGGGAGAGGTATTCTCTGACGGAGCCGACGGCGGACGCACCGTCCTCCACTTCCAGTTGCGCCGCGAGAAGGAGAAGCTGAATCCTGAACCTTGGTTGGCGAGGTAGGTGGAGAATACCCTATTTTATGTTTAAATTTACGTGTCGTCAGTTCTTGCTATACGGATAGCTTGTTTTTCTGAATTAATACCTGTATATTTGTCCATAAGTAACAGAATGTCTTATTAAAAGGAGATGAGTATGGCTAAAAGGAAATGTGCAAACGGTCATCAGTATGAGTCGGATATATATGGCGATTGTTGTCCTTTTTGTGCTTCCACAGGTTCGTCTGTAGCAAAACCGGCACCATTGGTACGCGAGCGGCTGGTGGTCAGGCCCGATACGTCTGCCTTCTATTGGGAGAACAGAGCTGGCAGTGTGCCGCCCGAGTTTAAGCGTGACTATACACTGACTGTTGGAGTAGGTCGCGAACCGGTGGATGCGTTTAACCCGGTGGGCGCAGAACTGGCTACGTACAATTACGATGGTCTGCTGAACCGGCGGCTATATGCTAATCCCAGGAGGTGGTTGGATGATTGCCTGAGGCAGATAGCCGATGTTGAACTTTATCAGTTTTCCGGCCGGAATGACATGTATAGTGTGGGAGGAGGGCGTATGGAATTGCGGCTGTACGATGGAGCTGGGCGTGAGTACTTCCGCGGCTACTCTGAAGGACACGAAACCGGTACGCTCGACGGTGACTTGTGGGGGCTGAATGAAGTAATGAAGAAGCTGGTGCCCGACTTTCAGCAAGCCATGGCACCAACGATATGCTACGCCAGCAAGGAACCGGGAGTATTGCGTGGGCGACAGTCGGGTAAGATATACCGGTTGATGCCCGGGCGCAACGTGCTGTGCCGCTGGAGTGAGCATACGGTAATCAACGATGACAGCGCCGGGAATCGTATATACGTGGACGACCCTCAGTGCTACATTAGTCGGCGCGAACAGGTATATATTGATGTCAGCCGTCAGGGCGATGATACTTTTGTCTATAGTCTTGTAGGTATAAAATCGCCTAATCCGAATTGCGTAAACAATCGGAGAGTAGTGCCCGGCGAAGTGTATTTGCTTCAACCTGGTGATATTGTTCGTCTGGCTCTGACTGAGTTTGAGTTCTTGGTATAGCTTTGGCTCTTTTTTTGCCTTGCTTTCTGATGGCTAAATCGCTTTTGTAATCGCAACACGAACTGCCTCATTCGTATTTTTCTGTATGGTGCCATTCTCCTGTGAGTGCACTATAACCTCCACACAGTTGAGCCCGGTTGCACAGCGATGGCAGCGAAAGCGATGGATGTTAAGTGGCTTATATTGGTAGTATAAGGGTTGATAATCGGTAGTTATAATTGTTTCCTTACGGAGAAACTGTTGTTCCCATAGTAGGAAACGACAGTTTCCAAAGGAAGAAACAACTGTTTCCCTATATGGAAACGAAAGTTTCCATATAGGGAAATGATAGGAAACTGTATATGCTTGTATCACAGTTGACTAAGACCCTGCATTTCTTGTCCGCTTCCGGTACTTTGCCAAAGTCGATGCAGGCTGATAAACAGTGGGAAATAAGCTGTCTTGCCTGTATCTTTCTTGGTTGCCTGCGGATGGGCGGCTTCACCTTGGCTGACGGAAGGGATTGTGTGTGCAAATGTACAGAAATAAATGACAAGCCGATGTTGTTTGGCTATATATAAACACCCGGATGGCGCAACCTTGTGAGGGGTATGTGCTCCATCCAGGTGATATTATCTGTCTGTTTTGGGGGTGGGGACAGAATGGCTGTTGTAAGTTATAAACCTTTCCGATGCTTTTCGTCGCAGGGCTGTGTGCTCGCCTGTTCGGCGCACAACGGCAGGCCGGTGTTGCCTTGGTCGGTGCAGCAGTCGTTCACTGTCAGCGAACCGTTTGTTTGGCCTACCAAGCTGCCGCGCTTGCCGCTTCCGGTCGTCAGTGTGGCATGGTTGATGCTGGTGTGCAGCTGGCCGTTGTCTGCTCGGCCCATCAGTCCGCCCACTTTGGCATTGCTGTTGGCGGCAGGGAAGACGTCAGCGTAGTTGTCCGTATTGCGCAGCTGGCAGATCACGCCGCTCGTTACCTGTCCCAGCAGGCCGCCGGCGTAGACGTTCTCGCTGTTGTTTGTGGTGCTGAAGCTGCCATAGTTGGCACAGTCGCTGAGGCTGACCATTCCTTGTGCATAGCCCACTAGTCCACCCAGATTTTGGTTTGCGGTGCTCGAGCTGCTGTTGTTTGTTGCGCTGAGCTTGCCCCGGTTGATGCATCCCGTCATGTTGATATTGCCAATGGCTAAGTTGCCCACCAAACCGCCGGCATAGTTACCGCCGCCAGCCGAGCTGAGGGTACCACTGAAACTACAGTCTTGGATGTGGATGGTGCTGTTGCTGTTATTAGCCCATATACAGCCTATCAGGGCACCGGTGCTTGCGGCACGTGTTGTGCTTTCTCCTGCCTCATAGTTGTTGTTTACCTGGGCTGTGATGTGGAGGTTGGTTACACTGAAATTCTCACCTACCAGACCGAACAGGCCAAAGTTAGTGGTGGAACCATTGAGCTTGCCGCTGATGGTATGTCCATTGCCGTCGAAGTGGGCGCAGAAAGGGCGGTTATTGTCGTCCCAGCTGCCTTCGCCGGTACGCAGACCAATGGGTGTCCAGGTGTCGGCCTCGATGCGCAGGTCGGTCGTCAACTTGAAGTATTTGCCGCTGTATTTGTTGCCTTGTTCACTGACCTGCTGGACAAGCAGCTTCAGGTCGTCGGCCGAGGCAATGAGATAAGGGTCGGTCTGCGTGCCGCTGCCGCTGAAGCTGGCGGAGGCTTGCGTCGAGTTGTCGAAGACGCTGACGGCGGCATCGTCGGCCAGGCGTGTCAAGGCGAGGGCGTCCGTGCGGTAGCGTATGCCGGCCTGCCAGCTGACGGTGACATCGTCAGCAGCTGTGATTTGAGTGGTATAACGTGCGCCGTTGCTGCAATACACGTTGAGGCTGAGCCGGGCGGGATGCAGCGTGGTGGGTGCAGTGGCACAGTAGAGGCGCAGGGTGTTGGCCGGCAGTTCGTCAGTGGCCGATGTCGTAGGGTCGATGTCCTGCAATTGCAGGTCGAGGTACGACGAGGCTTCCAGTCCTTGTCCGTTGGCTTGGATGCTATGATAGAAAGGTTGTTCGCCCTCCGACTGCAAGCTGAAGCGCTGGGGCAGTCCGTCGCGGATGGCATCGTAGTCCTGGAGGGTCAGGTCGAAGCGCAGCAGGGCCAGCAAGGGGCTGAAGGCAACGGCCTCAGGCGCATGCTCTATGTCAGTCACACCGGTGGCGTGCAGATAGTTGTATAGACTGAGGTGGGCGGTGCTGGCGTTGCCTTGCTGCTTCTGTCCCTGTAGCGAGGCTCGGGTGTTGGCCCAGGTAAGTCCGCTGGTGCGCCACGAGGGGTAGAAGAAGTTGAAGATGGTGGTGGCGTCCACATCGTCGGCCACGTCGGCTTCGAAGCGTGCCTGGTTGTCCTTGCCGCTGAGGCTGGACTCGGCGTAGCTGAAGAGGGCGACGGTTTCGGTAGTCTGAAGCACCTGTTGTACCTGCGGGGTGGTATAGTAGCCCTTGAAGGCGTCGGTCGTTTCCCAGCGGGTAGCCATGCCCTCTTCTTCCTTGTCGTCGAAGGCAATGCGCGTCTGGGGCAGTGAGTCGCTGCCGCTGAGTGCCTGGGTGTAGATGCGACGCGTGCGTAGGGATTGCGGGCCGGGCACGGAGGTGTCGGTGCAGGCGCTGACCAGCAACAGCGTGGCAGTCAGGGGCAGGATGATGTTATGCAGTTTCATACACAGTTATTTCTTCACGGTCAATATGTCTTCTATCATACTCTCAATGTCTTCGATGGGTGCCATGCTGCTGCTTTGGCTTCCGCGTCTTGACGAAGAGGGAAACATGCCTCCGTCGCCGTAGCCGGGTGTGGAGAAACTGTTGGCCATGACGCAGGCTTCCGTGTCCAGTTGTATGAGTTCGATGCGGGGGGCGGTATATTCTTTTGCTTTCATAATGGTTGTATCCTTTCTGTCAGGTTATTCTTTTGTTGGTATTTCTGTTGGTGTCAGTAACGGAAGTCGTCGGTACGGACGAGGAGGAGTGGCAGCTCTGAATCGTCAGTGCTACTGTAAGTATAATGGGATGAACCGAAACTTAATTGTAGCAGGTCTTCGTAAACTTCTTTTCCGTAGACGTGGTATTTTTGACCGGATGCCGGAAGCCAGGGGGCATATTCCTGAATGATAGTGGGAAAGTGTGAGTCCATGCTTGTCTGGTTCCATATTATCCATCCCGGTGGAGTGTCTTTGGCCAGAATCTTATGGTAATAGGCTGTATTGGCTTTGTTGTTTACAGAGGTGCCTCCTATTAATGTATAAGGGCCTATCCGATAGGAATCATTGAAGTAAGAGTCCCAGTTGTAAACTTGCAGCTGGCTTAAGTCTTTGTTTGAGCAATGCGTATATTCCTGTCCGGGTAGTGGCTCGATGGCCAGGTTGCCATCGTTGTTGTAAATGGTGGATACATCCTGTATGCGGGCTATCGGTTTAAGGGTGCACTGCTCGTCTTTCCACAGAATGAGGTAGAGTGAATCCAGGTCGGCAGTAAAGCCTTCGTGCAATACCTCACCGGCTATGGTAGGATAGAAGGAGGCAAGCTGGTATCTTTTGCCGTTCAGACTGAACTCTTCGCGCACAATTTCACCAATGGCTTGGCTACCTGTATTGACCGTGTTCACATTCCTTTCTTCTTTATGGAGCAACTCTGTCAGCATATTGGTGGGAATAGTGGTGTACAAGCGGTTATAGGCTTTGGGAAAGATGCTGTTTTCATATTCTATCTGTTCATTCAGGATGAATGCAATATAAGCTGCTGCACCTTCATCGGTTACGAGTTGGTAGATAGGATAAAGTTTGAAGTTTATCAGTTCCACATTGCTGTTTCTGGAGTCGTTGAAGTCAATTTTAACCGACTTGTACCAACGGTCAATGATCCCGTCGTCCAGTACGTCGGTTTCGCTGTTCAGTATTTCTGAGGTGCACGCCACGTCGCCACCTTTGACGAAGAGGCTGTTGCTTTGGCGTGTCTGTACTTGCGAGTAGGTATTCTCCTGTCCTGTTTCCATCTTGAAGCCGCACGTTTTGAGGAAAGTTGCCTCGGCTGCTGCGCTGAGCTTGGTTTTGCTGTCGAGGGCGGCCCGCTCGAAGGTGGAGCAGAACTCCAGCTTGCCGCCCAGGTCGGCATGGTAGATGAAGTGGGTGCCGTAGATGCGGAACAGGTCGTCAAGGTATTTTTGGGCATCCAGCATGTAGCTTTGTCTGACGGCATCGCCAATCTTCTTTACTATATAGCGGAATCCTTCGGTCAGTACGCTATCGTCTTTCCGGGCTATCTCTATAAGGGTGAGGGGGTCAATGTGGCGCGAGGCCATCTTGACGTTGTTCATGATGGTGCAGAAGGAGTAGTAGTTCTGTTTCAGGTCGCTGCTGGCATAGCCTACTTTGACATGTGCCTGAAAGAGACCTACGTCTAACCCCAATCCGGCTTCGGCAGCCAGCGATTTGAGCAGCATTTCGCTGTCGCTTCCTTCCAGTATACTGGTGGTCAGGTCGGGCGAATGGTCGTCAATGATATAGGCGCTGTGTTGCTCTTGCTCGTATCTTCGCAGACCTGGCAGGCTGATAATCTGGTCGCGCACGCTGTTGTAGGAGGCATATTCGCCGAAGGCGTCGTATCCGTAGCCCACGCCGTAGGTGCGCATCAGTGCGCCCGAGTAGGCTTCACTTGCCGAGCGGGTGGCGCTGCTGGCCTGTTCCACCGGCAGGGAGTGGAGTATGTTTCCGTCGTCGTCAGTAACAAGCAGGTTGCCCCGGCGCACTTCCTCAAAGGGGTTCTGTTCCACTTCGATGGTCAGCTGTCGGCCGGCTTCGATGATGGAGTCGGACAGAAAGATGAAACCGCGGTCGGTCTTGATGTGGCAGCCGTTCCATTCTTCGCTGAACTGTTGGGGCAGGGTGTAAGTCTCGTAACCTCTGCCTGTGCGCAAGATACCGTCTTGTACATCGGTTTCGTTCTGGTTATTACCATTCTGAGCTATTTCCTGCCAGTTGTCCTCCCGGCATGCTGTGATTAGTAGCAATAGCAGTAATAACAGCCTGCCTGTATTGTGTGGTTGGGTATACATATTCTTATTATTCTTATTTTCTTTTCAGTCAGTAGGTATATTTGATAGGACTTCAACGAGTTGGATATAACTGTCTCCGTCGGGTCTCATTACATTCATGTGCAAAAATCTGAAGTATTCTGTAGTGGTAAATGTATTTAATTTTTTTGATGGAGAAAGCCTGCCTATACATATTTTATTGTCATTGTCGGTTGCAAATACGAATGCAGTCTTGTCTCCGCTGAACTGATAGAACTCAGGACCTATGACTGCGTAAATATAACCTTTAGCCCACATTGCACCTATTTCATTATAATACTCAGAGTTAAGATTGAAAAGAATATCTGGATTGTATGTTGTTGTAATCTGTATTAAGCTCTCAAGTTCCTTAACCGTGGGCAGTGAGAAAGTATACATATTGTTGTCAATGAAGCAGAATCTGTATCTTGTATCAGTTCCGGGGACAAAATCTATCATGGATTTGGGCGGGAAGTATTTATCCAGTACATTTCCTTTCTCAGCCCATAAATAGGGTCCAACTTTGACAAACGGCATGTGCTCTATGTAAGCTCCCGGATGATATTCTGTCAACTCTGACAAAGCAGTATATTCGTTATAGTTGTAATCTTCGGGTTTTATGGCATGAATGCCTCCGTTGTATATATAAAGTTCCAATAGTGTACCTTCATCGGGGTGAAACAGTTCGTTGCCTTCATAATTTTGGAATTTTTCGTCCTCAAAAGGTTCATATATAGGATTGTTACCCAACCAGCGGACATAACCGGGCACATGTTCCTTGTCGCCTACGAATACTCCGCCATAAAAAAAGGCTTTATTGTTCAGAACGGGATAGGCTACTATTACAGTTTTGTCCGTGCGTATGCTGGGCACATATTCTTTAGCTAAAAGTACACTTGCGTTTCCTTTTGTTTTGCCTAAGAGTACTCGCTTGTTGCCCTTGTCCCAAAAATCTATCATGGCTTCCCATACAGCAACGTGTGCCGGCGTGTCTTCATATTTTGTTACTTGCGTATTGGTATACTTTTCGAATGCTTCTTCCATCCACGCCCGTTTGGTGGGGTCGTTTATCAGGGTATAGATAGGCGTCAGCTGGCAGCCAATCATGCCTACGTTGTAGTCTTTGGTTTCGGCAGGGTCTTCCTGGAAACTGTTCTGCCAGTTGATGATGGCCGAGGAAGGAACCTGCTCTTTCCGGTCGATGTAGGCTTTGATGGCATTCTGCGTGGCAACCGTTCCGCCGGTGCAGTCGATGCTGGCCTGGTAGTCCAGTCCGTTTTGTTCCACGTATTTGTCGTAGGTAGAACTGCTTTGGCTGGTTTTCTTGCCAAATACTTTTTTGGTGACGGTTTTTACGGAATGCTCTTCCTCGACACTTTGTTCGCGGCTGATAAGCACCTCCAGGCTGATGGAGCCTCCCAGGTCGGCCGACGATACGATGTGGGTACCGAAGGTGTTGATGATGTTGCTGGCATCGCCCACGGACTTCATGTTTCGGATGGCCTCGCGGAACTCTTTGGAGTAGAGGGGGGAGTCGTCGCTGGTGGCTTCGGCTGCCAGTGCGCCGAGGTCGATGGTGCGCGACGAGGTGATTTGTTTCAATCGGATGTATCCGCACGACTGTTCGATGGTCTTTGAGCGGAATACACTGGTCGAACTGGTAGTAACCTTGCCACAGCCCAGGAAAGTGCCGCCCGAAGTCATGTTGTTGGTCAGTTCGCTGGCCAGTTCGGTCAGGGTGTTTCCGGAGAAGGTCTCTATCTCCTGATAGTGGCGGCGGTCTTCGCTGATGATGAGCATGTTCTTCTCTTCTTCAAGCTTCACTACCTGCTCGTAGTCGAGGATGGGTAAGTCGGAAAAGCTTTCGTCGCTGGCATAGTCTTTCATGACGTCGTAGCCGTAGCCCATACGGTGTTTTTTCAGCATGTCGCCTGTCAGGGTAGCATTGTCCTCGTCGTTGTAGCCGCTCTGCCTGATGCGTACTTGCAGGCGGAACTCGTCGGGGTTCTGGCTGTCGGTCACGGTGATGACGGCCATGCGGGCAAAGGGTTCGGTATTTTCTTCTACGCTGAAGCGCAGGTAGGTGCTGCCGTGCAGGCCTTGGGTGGTATCAAGTGTCAGCCAGTCGGACTCGGTGCTGGCTGTCCAGGCATAGCCTTGGGATTCAACTAAGAACATGTAGAAGTCGGCCCGTGACGGTATGTGCCAGGGATTCTGTGGTACGGATATGCTGACGGGACCAGCTTCCAGCTTGGTTTCGTCGATGACATCGTCGTCCTGGCAGGCAGTAAAGCCGGTCAGCAGGGTAAGAAGTAAAGTCGTTTTGAGTAGGATGTTCTTCCACATGTTTTTTGTTCTGTTAAGCAGCGTTTCTTAGCGTAAGGAAAGCAGGTGTGCCCGACTGGTTAGGGCAGATTCAGACACACCTGTTTCCTTGGGATTTTACTATGTTGATTTTACTGTTTTTTGTCGTTTTCATCGGGTAGCTTACCGATGGTGTCTATGTAATTTTTCAGCACGTCGTGTGCCACTGCGTCATCAATAAGTACATAGATTGGAACCAGTTTCATATCGATGAGTACGGCTGTTTTGGGTTCGACGGTAAGTAGCCATTCTTTTACATCATTGCTTTCCAGTTGACCACCCGTAGGCAGGATGCTGACCTTGGTGACGTCGCCACCCTTGACATTGATTTTAGCTTCGATATTCTCAAGGATTTTTTGTTCTGTCTCGTTGTAATCGCCTTCACCATGTATTTTTAGGGTAATGCTGTATTGGAGGTCAAGCGCTCCGCCGGCAGTCATGGTGTTGCCCAATACACTTTTGTCAACAGAGATGTAGTAGTCAAGTACACAACCCATAACGGCTTTGCTGATAAAGCAGGGGCCTACTTCGTCGCAGAAGTCCTTGCAAAGCTTTTGTTTCTCAGCCTCGTTAATATTTTCCTTACCTATGGCTTCCTCAAACGCTTTTATCTTCATTTGGAATCCGGGAGCATAAATCTCGTCGGCAAGTTCGGGCTTCTGTTGGATAAGGGCAATGAGGTTCATGTAGTTGATTTCTCGCGTGTACTGATAGCTCTTCAGGCGTTTTACAGCGTACTCCTTGTTGGTGGAGTTGCTTGAGGAACTGCCGAAGTGACCTTTTACATCGACAGCGAAAGCACTGAAATTAACGTTGACGGAGGCTGCTATAGAAAGTTTATCTGACAACTCTTCCTGGCTGTTGGCCATAGTCACTTCTTCTTCTACCTGTGGGTAGTATTCGTCAACGAAGAGGTCATAGCGCATGGCCTGTTGCAGGCTGTCCAGACGGCTCATGTTGAATATCTGCATATTGGTGCCCAAACAGTAGTTGCTGTTGGGCAGGTATGAGTAGCCGGCACCTTTGTTGGACGAAATCATTTTCATGGTTTCGCTCATATCGGGAGTTTCAGCCTGAGTAGTAGCACGGGTATAAACGTCGCCACCGGTGCTGCGGGTGGTTGCATCGGCATCCAGCTGTTGCAGGCTGATATTGCCTGAACGGCTCTGGTACCAGTTGATTCCTACAAACAATCTGACAAGTGTAGGGCCTTCACCTTCTTTCTGGAGTGGTACAAGGTAGTCATTGTCGGTGCTCAGACGCCACTTGCCCGGTACGTTGACCTGTATGTAATATTCATTGAAGTCGGCAGAGAATACGTCTACCGGCTTGCCTTGCTTATCGACAATGGTGAAGGGCGTCTGTTCTACTACTTCAGTATTCTCTTCTTCATTATCGTCGGTCGGGACATTTGTCAGCACGTTGTTGTCGCTGCACGACGTGGCCGAGAAACCCAGCAGGACTGAAAGGGCACAGGCCGACAGCCATGGCTTGATGTGTAGATTTGAAAAGATGGAATAACTCATAATGTTCTGTAAAATATTTGTGCCGGCATAAATCGGGAGATATATGCCAGACATGAATGGGTTGATTGAAGTTCCCTGTGCATCTGCATGTTGGTACATTATAGATACACAGGGGCTTATGAAAACCTGTCAGCCTCTTATGCGTCAGGTGTTTCTTCTTCATCAGTCAGTTTACCTACGGTTTCCAGGTATTCTTGCAGATGGGCTTTGGCCACAGGGTTGGTCATCAGCAGGCTGATGGGTACCAGTTTCATGTCAATCATGACAGCTTTCTGAGGAGTAATGCTTTGCTGCCAATCAAGCAGGACTTTGTTTTCCAGCGTGCCACCGGTACTCAGGATAGAAACTTTGCTTACTTCGCCACCTCTTACGTTGATTTTGGCTTCAACGTTTTTCACCTTATCCTTTTCGGCCTGGCCATATTCGCCTTCACCGCTGGCGCTAATAGATGTGGATACCTTGATGTCAAGTGCACCACTGACGCTCAGACTGTCGGACAGTTCGCTTTCGTTGATAGAGATGTAGTAATCGAGTACGCAACCCATAACAGACTTGCTGACGAAACAAGGACCAATCTCATCTACAAAGGTCTTGCAGGCTTTCTTTATTTCTGCGTCCAGAGTGCCGTCGGTATTCTTGGCTGCCAGTGAGTCGATATTGTCCTCAAAGTTCTTTTTCATCATGAGGAAGCCCGGGGCAAGAATAGCCTTAGCCATTTTTTCATTCTCATTGGCCATTGCAATGATGTTCATGAAGTTGATTTCGCGTGTGTACTGGTAGCTCTTCATGCGCTTAACGGCATATTGTTTCTTGGCGGTGCTGCTCGATGAACTCTCGTAGGCACCTTTTACGTCGGCAGAGAAGGCGTTGAAGTTCAGATTGACGGAAGCTGCGATTGACAGTTTCTCGGTCAGTGCCGATTCAGAGTCGGCCGTGGTTACTTCTTCTTCTACTACCGGATAGATTTCGTCGGTGATGAGGCTGTAGCCAGTAGCTTTCTGGATGGAGTCGAGCTTGCCCATGTTGAACAGTTGGATGTGTGTACCCAGACAGTAGTTAGAGTAGGGCTGGTAAGAGTAGCCGGCACCCTTGTTGGACGACAGCAGGTCTTTTACGCTTTCAGGGTCGAATTCTGCTGTTTGGTTCACGGTAACTGTTGTTTCGCCTTCAGCACGTGTGGTGATGTCCTGACGGCTGATGCTAATACCGCCTACACGGGCTTCACCCCAGTTGCAGCCTATCAGAACAGGGATAGTGGCATCGCCTTCGCCTTTGGTTTGAGGCAGCGCAATGAAGTCGTTCTGTGACTTGATTTCCCATTTGCCGTCGGCCACTACTTTCAGGTAGTATTCTCCGTATTTACCCGAAATCATGCTGACGGGGTTTCCGCTGGCGTCTACCAGCTGGATGGTGGGTTGTTGCAACGCGTTGTCGATGCCGTTTGTCAGTTCATCGTCGGTGCACGCGGTGTTCAGGCATAAGCCTGCGGCCAAGAGGCCTGCTAATAAATAGTTGCGTTTCATAAGAAATTAAGAATGTAATTAGTTAATATGATGATGTTTATTGTTTCATTATTTCTTGTTTATCAGCTTGTCCATCGTTTCGGCCACCTGTCCTGTGAACAGCTTGGCCATGGATACCAGCTTGGCATCCATCAGCACCACGTTGGTGTTGCCGGCATAGACTTGGTCGAAGCTGATGCTGTTAATCCATTGATTATACATGGCTTGATCAATGCTGCCACCGGTATTCAGGATGGAAACGATTTGCGCGTCGCCTCCTTTGACGTGCAGGTATTTGCGATAGTGCTCTTTTACTTTCTCGTAAGTTTCTTTGTATCCGCCGTTACCTTCTACTTTTATTATTTCTGCGGCAGTGGCACTGGCGGCAATGTCGATGGTCAGCGATTCGGTGAGTACCGATTTGTCTATCTCCATCTCGTAGTCTATGGAACCACCCATCATGGATCTGGCCACGAAGCACACGCCCCATTTGTCGAGGAAGGTTTGGATTTGGCTCTCAGAAACACCGGTTTTGTTCATTTTCTGCAACTTGGTCCAGTCGGCCAGAAAACCGGGAGCAAAGAGTGCTGAGTCGCCCTTGATGACGTCGCTCACTACGTTCTGATACTGTATGTCGCGGCTGTAGACCACGCGTTTGGTGCGTTGCAGGGCAAACTGCGTTTCCTTGGCCTCTATCTGTGTATAGTCCAGCTGGCCGGTCATGCCGGCTTTGAATACCACAAATACATCAAGCCCCACAGAGCAGTTGGCGCTGATTTGCCTGGACAGTTCTTCTTCGGAGTTGGCAAAGACAAACTCTTCTTCTACCGTGACCGTATTGTCGTCGACCACATACAGGTTCTTGCCGTCGGTCATTTGTCGGTAGTCCATGTAGGCGATGTCGAACACCTGGTACTTCATGCCTTCGCAGTAATCGGCGGTGGCATCGTAGCTGTAGCCGGCACCTTTCTCTACGCTGGGATAGCCTATCAGCATGGAGGCGGCGTTCTGCTTGATTTCAAGCGTCAGTGCGTCGTCGCCCTTTGTCAGGGCTATGCTGACGGTGGCTTGCCTTATCTGTGGCTGCTTGTTGGCAGCAATGCTTATTTGCAGGGTGGCAGAGCCGTTGCCGCTGGACGTGTTGAAGCTGACCCAGTCGGCAGTGCTGCTTGCTTCCCAGTCGCTGTTCGACGATATGGGTATTTGCAGAGCGTTCTGGTTCTGGTCCACGCGGAAGCTCAGTTCGCCGGTGGTGTGTATCCACAGGTCGGGTTCTTCTTCCTTCTGGCAGGCGGCGAGCAGGCACAAGGCGCAGAGCAGGCTCATGAGCCGGGCGGTGGTTGTATGTAAGGTGTTAGTGTGGTGCATGAATGCGTATGTTGTCTGTTATTTATTATAGGTATTCTTCCATACTGTTCTTGTAGACCGAGCCGTATTGCGCTTCGTTGTAGATTTGCACATGCGAGCCGGTAGTGGCCCGGAACAAGTCGTAGTACAGCTCGCGCAGGGTAATGGTAGGGTTGCTGTAGAGTGCGTTGAGCAACGAATAGGTGAAGCGGTTGCTCAGCCAGACGTTCTTGTAGGGAATGTCGGGCTTGGACGTTTCCCACTCACCCGAAGCGGTGATGGCCATGATGCCTGGGATGCCTTCGCAACTTTTCATGACGCTGCCGGCATAGCAGGTCTCTGTTATCCACATCAGTTTGCGATAGGCCTGCTGTTCGTGCAATGTCAGGAACAGGTCTTTGGCCTCTTCGGTTGTAAAGCTGTATTCGTCGCCCCACAGCAGTTCGCCGTGGTTGCCGTGTCCGCTCCAGAAGACGATGACGTTGTCTTCCTGATTGGGGCTGATGACGTGGGGCAGGCGGTCGCTGCGCTGGCCGGTCAGAATGTCGGTCAGGTCGGCCGGATTCAGGTCGCTCAGCTTGTAGTCTATCAGTGCGTTTTCGTAGACGTTGGTTCCTTCGGGGTCAATGTATATCTTGCCCGGGTCGAAGTTGGACGGGTTGTCGGCTATGTCGTCTTCCGCTATCAGTACGATATGTTCGTCATCGTAGCCCTGTATCTTCAGCAGCTGGTAGAACGACAGGGCATCGGCCTGATGCCGGTAGTTGCTCCAGCCTTTGGAGGCGGCGATGACGACTGCCCACTTCTCTCGGAGCGGCAGGTATTCAGGCTCCTCAAGGTCGCTCGCGAAGGTCTGTTCCTTTTCCTTCTTCCAGTTCCAGCTGGAGGTATTGGCATTGGTGCGGTGTGAACCATCGGACGAGCGGTAGTCGATGGGCAGAAACTGATTGCGATACACGAACCAGTGGCTGTACGTGCCGCTCACTACGTTGGTGCAGACTTGCTTGTCGAACACCAGCATGCCGCTTGCCCCGCTTACGGGGGAATACATATTGAACTCAATGAACATAAGCAGGTAGTTTATCATACCTGGCATCCACATGCCTTGCTGTTGCAGCGTTTCGTCCTCGGTCGGCACCGTAATGCGGCGCAGGGCTGCGTTGAGGTCTGTCTCCTCGTGTACGTACAGGTCGTAAGCCCCCAGCAGCGTGAGGAATATGGCATCGTAGAGGTAGGCTTCCCAAGTGGGAGACTCTCCAAACTTCACTTCGTAGGCAATATCGAATCCCGATTCGGGGTTGGCCGAGAGTCCTGTTCCTTCAATGCCTTCCATCAGCTCGCCACAATCTTGCAGCACGCTCTGCTGGAAAGCCTCGTCGCTGAAAAGCAGGCGTGTCTTTCCGTTGTGGTCGTATTGTTCCAGCATTTTTTTCACGTCGCTTCCTTCGGCTGGTACGCATATCAGCGCTTCGGGTTGAGTGGACAGAGCCTGGCGCATGGATTGCTCCACGTTGTCGGGCGTGTACTCCAGCACCTGGTCTACCTGCATGTTCAGTTCGTTGGCCTGGAAGGCAAACCAGTCGGTGAAGGTCTGTCCGTAGATGTCGTCGGGTGCCAGAAGCGATACGCGCTTGCAGCCCTCTTCCAAGGCAATGGTGAGCAGGGCTTCGCACTGGGATATGTCGGTCTCGACCAGCGACCACAGGAAGCTGCCTTCGTTGGCATACATTCTTATCAGTTCGGCCGACGAGGCGTTGGGCACAATCAGTGGTTTCAACGATACAACACATTCGCTGGCCATGACGGCCACGTTCTTGGACAACCGGGGGCCGATGATGGCCAGCAGGTCTTCGCGATAGGCCAGCTTGGCGGCCAGGGCTTGCATATCTTCCGTGTCTTCGTCGTACCACTCAATATCGAGCTGTATGACGTAGTCGTATTGCTGTGCCATGGGTACGCGCAAGTTCTCCTGCGCCCAGGCTACGGTGCGTTCTATGCGTTTCTTTTCCGTTTCGTTGCTCAGGGGCATGATGACCGCCACTTTGTAGTAGACGGTCTCTACAGTCGGGTCTGTTCCTCCTTCCGGCAGGTTCTCAGGTTCATGACGGTCGGAGCAGGCGACGAGAGCCAGCAACATGACAAGAAGCGTGAGGAAGATGTTGAAGCAGAAGTTCTTACTCATGGTTTTCTCCTCCTTCCTCGGCAAAGTTCTGTTCATATTCCTGTTCTTTTTCGGTAACGATGGGGTAATAATAGTTTATCAGCTCTTTGTAGCTGTCCTCATATCCTTCCACCCAGTCAATGTCGGCATAGCGTTCGGCTATGCCATAGGTGGTATGCAGCGTGTCGCCAAATGTACCTTCGGTGCACAATCGGTTGATGTATTGCTTGACAACCTGGTCGATACGTTTCACGGTGGAGAACGTGATGTGGGCGGAATAGGCCGAGAGGTTGACATCCATACCGGCCGTGTAGAGACGGTCGGGGTACTCGCGCGAATAGCGGTAGATGCCCTGGTTGGAGCCTCCGGCTACGGGATAGATAAACCGGTAGTTGAGGCTGGTCAGGCTGTCGGTCTGTCGGTAGGCTTCCTGCGGCATGGAGTAGCCGTTGAAGTCTTGAGCCAGGTAGCTGGTGACAATGTTTTCCCCTTCGTTGTCCAGAAACCCGTCACGGAAACCGTCGATGTTTCTTTTGAGTGACATGTCAGCGGCGTTGGCGGCAATCACGGCCGCACTGTCGGCAAACAGGGTGGCGATGCTGCCAGCAATGTAGGAAGCACCGTACATGTTTATCATGAATGTGTAGAGTGGCAGGTCGGTGCTGGCGGTTTCGAACAGCAGTATCTTCTTGAACAGCTCGTCCGGGATATTGTTCCCTTCGGTAGCAATCCATTCTCTGACGGAAGCTTCGTATTCGTTTCCGGCAATGATGATGGCATCAATGCTTCCGTTGTTCAGAAGCCAATATAGCCAGCCCTGAATCATTGCTTTGCCTTCATCCAGCGTGTTGGGCGAGTAGATGGTGATTTCGGCATTGCCTTCTTCCTGTGCTTCCAGCGCGCCTTTCAGGATAAGGTCGTTGTAGGCATGGTCGCCCAGCCCTTGTGGTGAGAAGACTATGGAAATCCCAGTTTTGGGTTGGGTCGGTTCAGTTGGTTGCTGGTTTGCCGGGTCGTTGTCATTGTCCTGGCAAGCGACCATGAGCAACACAAAGCCCCATATATACATGCAGCTGAGTAGTCTGTTGTAATGTACTTTCATGTAGCAGTCCGATTCGTCTTTCGATGTATTCAATCCCTGTATTCTGTTTGTTTGTTGCCGGGAAGGCGAAGCAAAAGTAGTAAAAAATGGGGAGAATGCACCGGACTGCAAATGAGGAACTGGGGACATCTGGTCATCTATAGGGGACATTTAGTCGCTCATTGGTGACATTTAGTCCCAGACAGCAGGCTGATTGTTTCGTTTCAGTTAACTGAAACCAATGTTTCAGCCTGTTGAAACAAGAGTTTCAGTCCGGTGAAACCAAAGTTTCAGTCCAGAGGAAACTTTGTTTCTGTTCAGTGGAAACATTGTAAAATCCTGTATGGGATGCCTGCCTGTCGGAGTATGTTCTTGTCAGGTTTGTTCAATCTTCTTCCTGGGTTTCGTCTGTGTTTGCTTCCAGCCGGCTTTCTCTGTATTCCGAGGGGTTGATTCCGTACTTGGCTTTGAAGGCACGGCGGAAGGTGCGCAGGCTGGCAAAGCCAGCTTCGTCGGCAATGGCTTGTATGGTGTAGTTGTCGTACTTGTTCAGTAACGACAGTGAGTAATGCAGGCGCAGGTTGGTGATGTATTGCGGGAAGGACATCTGTGTGTTGGCCTGCATCATTTGTGCAAAGCGGTTTTTGCTGATGGACAGCAGGTTTAGCATGTCCTGGCGCGATAGTTCGGGATTTTTGTAGAGTTTCTGTTCTTTTATCAGATGTTCCATCTGTTCAAAAATCTCTTTGTCGGCTGTTTCCTCTGCATTGGTTTGACTGTATTCAGTCTCGTTTGGACAGCTTGTTTCGCTTTGATTTTCAGGTATGTCTGCCTTCGTAACAGCGGTATTCCTTTGTGCGGCTTCCTCGTTCAACCGTTGTTTCAGTTCTTCTATTTTGTCCTCGTAGGTTATCTGTTCGTTGAGGCGGGCGGTGATTTTCCTGTTCTTCTGCTTCACGATGCGGGCGTTGCGCACCACGATGGCGAGGCACAGGATGGCCAGTGCCAGCAGGCAGAGCAGCAGGGTGCGTATGGAGGTGGCCGTCTTGAGCTTGCGCTCCTGCTCTTTGATGGTCCACTCCTTCTCGTGCATCTGCATGAGGGCGTTTTGCTCGGCCAGCTGGCTGCGCAGGATGTCTGAGCTCAGGCTGTCCTTCACGGTGGTCAGCCGTTGTTGGAGGAGGAAGGCTTGCCGGTAGTCTTGCTTGCCTTTGTAGGCTTCTACCAGTATTTCCAGGTTCATTGCCAGGTTGGGGCTGAGGCTGTCTTTCTGGCATTGCGGCAGGTAGTAGTCAATGACTTTGTCGTAGTTCTTTGTTCTCAGGTAATACTGGGCCTCAAAGTCTTGTCCTTCTTTGGTTGCTGCAAATTGGGTGGCTTTGAAGCGTTGGTAGGCTTGCGCTGACTGTTTGCTGTCGCCCAAGGTTGCCAGCAGGGCAGCCTGCTTGATGTAGAGGTAGCCGCGTTGCTGGTCCAGGTAGCCGATGGGTATGTTCTTGTAACTCTCCATTTCCTTGATGACAGCTTCCCGTTTGCGGCACAGTTCCAGTGCCTCTTCTATTTTGTTTTCTTCTTCCAGCTTGCTGGTCAACTGGCCGTAGAAGTAGGAGAGTGTAGGCTTCAGCTTGTATCCTTTGTCGGCTTCCGCATATTCTATGGCTTTGTTGAAGTAGCGGTTGGCTTCCTCATATTGGCGGAGGGAGTAATAGCACTCGCCGATGTAGAACAGCTGTATGGTCTCCTCCTGGCGATCGTTTGTTGAGCGGGCTATACGTATGTTTTCGTCCAGATATTGTATGCTTTGTTCATAGTCTTGTCGGCGCCTGCAGATGTCGGCCAGGATGGACAGCACTTGCAGGTAGTTCTTGGGGTAGGCTTTCAGCGAGTCGTCGGCGTAGGCTTTATGTGTGTAGACTTGGGCCAGTTCCAGCTGTCCTTGGGTGTAATAGACTTGTCCGCGCTGGGTGTTGATGAGGCAGGGCAGTGCTGACTTTTCCTGTTCTATGGCGTCCAGAATGTGCAGTGCGCTGTCGGGAAAGGCAATGTGCAGCCTGATGGCGTTGTCCAAGGTATAGGTAGAGTCGTTGCACTGATTGGCCCGTAGTCCTGAAAATACGGTAAGCAGCAGGAATCCTGTGAGGAGTCTTTTCATTGTTTGTTTGAGTTTGATGGATGTCTTTTTTATGCAAGTGATGGCTGGGGCCTGTGTCGGTTACAAGCCCTTCAGCCCGTCGAGCAACTCCAGGTAGAGTCCGATGGCTTCTTCTATCTCGCTCACCATGACGTACTCGTCGGCCGTGTGCGAGCGGCTGCTCTTGCCGGGACCCATCTTGAGCGAGGGGAAGCGCATCAGTGCTTGGTCGGAGAGGGTGGGCGAGCCAAAGGGCGTGCGGCCTAGCGCGACGGCACGCTTGACCAGCGGGTGGTTGGCGTCGATGTGTGAGGAGCTGAGGCGGAAAGAGCGGGCGCGGGCTTCGCACTTCAGGTGGCGGCTTATCTCGGCAAAGAGTTCTTCGTTGGTGTAGCACTCGTTGCTGCGTATGTCCACCGTGAAGGTGCAGCGGTCGGGCACCACGTTGTGTTGCGTGCCGGCGTTGATGACGGTTACGCTCATCTTCACCGGCCCCAGCAGGGGCGATACTTTCTCGAAGCGGTAGTCGCGCAGCCAGGCAATGTCGTCCAGCACCTTGTAGATGGCGTTGTCGCCCTCCTCGCGGGCGGCGTGTCCCGAGCGTCCCACGGCGGTGACGTCGAGCACCATCAGTCCTTTTTCGGCTATGGCGGGCTGCATGCCGGTGGGCTCTCCCACCAGACCCAGGGCGATGGGCGGCAGTCCGGGCAGCACGCTTTCAATGCCGTCCTTGCCCGACACTTCCTCTTCGCACGAAGCCAGGAAGACAAGGTTGTAAGGCTGCGACGTGAGGCACAGTTGGCGGAACACCTGTAACAGACTCACCAGACTGGCACCGGCATCGTTGCTGCCCAGACCATAGAGCTTGCCGTTGGCTTCCAGCGTAGGCCGGAAGGGGTCGCGCCGCCAACCTTGCACGAGCTTCACGGTGTCAATGTGCGAGTTGAGCAGCAGGGTAGGCTTGCGCAGGTCGAACATGGGGCTGAGGCACCACACGTTGTTGCCTTTGCGTCCGGTTTGCAGGCCACGCTCTTCCAGGTAGTTCTGCAGGAAGTCGGCGGCTTGGGTTTCTTCGCGACTGATGGAGGGAATGGCGATGAGCGATTGCAGCAGCTCCACCGCTTCGGCGGTCAGTGAGGTTAGGTCGGTGTTCATGAGAGTCTATTCTTTATGTTTTCTATATTGTGTGTGCAAACATACAGAAAAAAAGCGAATGAAGCGGAATGCCGGGACAGGTATTCCGTTTCATTTGTTTCTATATAATACCTGGCAAGTTCTTTATTTCATTGACTTGCGCAGCAACTGGCGGTACATGCCGCCCACCAGCGGCCTTACCACGCCTTTCATCTCCAGCTCGAAGAGCATGGCACTCAGGCGGTGTACGGGGATGTTTGACTGTACGGACAGGATGTTGATGTGTGTGTCGCCTTCGCGTACAAGGATGCGCACCACGGCTTCTTCCTCTTCGCTCAGTTCGGGGAAGAGGTTGCCTTGCACGGGTTCCGGATGCTTGCCTTTGGCACGTTCCTGCCAGCCCATGGCCTCTACGAAGTCGGCTGCCGACTGGATGAGTGCGGCCTTGTTGCGTCGTATCAGTTCGTTGCAGCCCGTTGAACAAGCGTCGCCTATGCGGCCGGGCACGGCAAAGCTTTCGCGGTTGTAGCCCGAAGCTAGTTCGGCGGTGATGAGCGAGCCGCCCTTGCTGCCAGACTCTACGACGACCGTAGCGTCGCTCATGCCCGCCACGATGCGGTTGCGACCCACGAAATTGAAGCGATCGGGGCTTGTTCCGGTCAGGTATTCGGTCAGCAGGCCACCGTCAGTCAGCATGTCGACGGCTGTCTTGCGGTGTACGTAGGGATAGATGCGGTCCAGTCCGTGGGCCAGCACACCGATGGTGGGTAGGTGGTTGGCCAGGGCGGCGCGGTGCGAGTGGATGTCGATGCCGTAGGCCAGGCCGCTTACGATGATGACGTCAGGGCAGAGCGCGGACAGCTCGCGCACAAAGGTGTCGCAGAACTGCTTGCCGTAGTCGGTGGCCTGGCGTGTGCCTACCATGCTGACGATATGGCGGCGGTTGAGGTCGACGTTCCCTTTGAAGAAGAGTACGGTAGGTGCGTCCTCGCACTCCAGCAGGCGCGAGGGATAGGCCTCGTCTTTCAGGGTGAGGCAACGCAAGTGGTTTTTCTCCACGAACTCCAGTTCCTGCTCGGCACGGCGGAAGGCCGATGGGTTGTCCAGCGCTTGCAGGGTGGAGGCGTGCAGGCCGGGCAGCAGACGGGGCAGGTCGTTGCGGCGTGCAAAGACGTCGCACGCGCTGCCGGCAGCCTCTATCAGGCGCTTGGCGCCGATGTGGCCGATGCCGTTGCACAAGGTCAGGGCAATGCTGCAGAGGCGTTCGTCGGTGTACATGGTAGTAGGTGTTGGATATGAGTCAACTAAATATAAGACGCAAACAGGCGGTCGAACAGTTCGCTGTCGCTCAACCGGCCGTTGACTACGCACACCGTCTCGACTACGCCCTTCAGTGCGACCTTGCCGTCGCTCTTGCGGAAGATGTCCTGGTAGAAGATGTACTTGATGCCCTCCTTCTTCAGGTAGAGTTTGGAGATGAACTCGTCACCACTCTTCAACGGCGTCTTGAAGGCCATGCTGATGCGTGCTACGACGGGGTCGATACCTTCCTTATGGAGCTGTGCAAAGCTGACATTCAGGCAGGTGAGGAACTCATGGCGCGTATGTTCCAGGTAATGCTGGTAGTTGGCGTTGTTCACAATGCCTTGCAGGTCGCACTCGTAGTCGCGCACCTTCATTTCCAACTCGTAGATGTATTTTTCTGCCATAGTAATAATGATTAATGGTGAATGGTAAATGATTAATAGTAAACGGTGGATGCTGGATGGCCTATATCAGTCTGCACAACTGCCTGTCATTAACCATTCACCATTAATCATTCACCATTGTTATTATCCTCTCTGATGCTCCACGTCCAGTCCCTTGAAGCGCTTCAGCTCTTCCACGCTCACCAGCTTGTAGAGCTTGTCGCTGGGGCGAATCTTGACGGACTTCATGGAGAAGTGCTCGCCTTTGTGAACCGTTTGCACGGGTTTCAGGTCGACGCGCGCTTCCTCCAGCGTGACATACTCGGCGCCGGTGGTCGGACCGGTGATGAGCAGCTTGTCGCCCACGCTGATTTCGGCCGCCTCTACCAGGAACTCGGCCACGCCGATGTTGGAGAAGTAGCGGATGCCCTTGCCCACGTATATCTTGCGCTCGGTGGCTGCCGAACCGTAGTTCTTGGTCCACTCGCCCAGGCGCTGGCCCAGGTAGTAGCCGTCCCAGAAGCCTCGGTTAAAGACGGTGGCCAGGCGGCGGTTCCATTCTTCAATCTTCTCGTCGGTGAACGTGTTGTCCAGGTAGGCGCGGATAGCCTCTTTGTAGCACTCTACCACGGTGCGCACGTACTCGGGGCCGCGGGCACGGCCTTCAATCTTGAACACCCGCACGCCGGCGTCCATCATCTTGTTCATGAAGTGGATGGTCTTCAGGTCTTTGGGCGACATGATGTACTGGTTGTCAATCTCCAGTTCGGCGTCGGTCTCCTTGTCGCGCACAATGTACGAGCGGCGGCATACCTGCATGCAGGCACCGCGGTTGGCCGAGTTGTTCATCTGGTGGAGCGACAGGTAGCACTTGCCGCTGACAGCCATGCACAGCGCGCCGTGGCAGAACATCTCGATGCGGATGCGCTGACCCGACGGGCCGCAGATGTTCTCCTCGCAGATGTGGCGGTAGATTTCGGCCACCTGGTCGAGGTTGAGCTCGCGTGCCAGCACCACTACATCGGCAAACTGGGCGTAGAAGCGCAGCGCCTCCACGTTGCTGATGTTGAGCTGCGTGCTGAGGTGTACCTCCTGACCTATCTCGCGGGCGTAGGTCATGACGGCCACGTCGGCGGCTATGATGGCAGATATGCCGGCTTCCTTGGCTGCACGCACGATGGTGCGCATCAGCGGGATGTCCTGGTCGTAGATGATGGTATTGACGGTGAGGTAGCTCTTCATGCCGTGCTCGTCGCATGTGCGGGCTATCTCGCGCAGGTCGTCAATGGTAAACGTGTTGGCCGAGCGGGCGCGCATGTTCAGGTTTTCGATACCGAAGTAGATGGAGTCGGCTCCTGCCTGTATGGCGGCGGCCAGCGATTCGCGCGAGCCCACGGGAGCCATGATTTCAAAGTCTTTCAGTTCCATGTCTTTTTATCAGTTGTGTGGCAAAGGTAGATATTTTTCCGTACTTTTGCAGCCTAAATCCAACAGAATTATGAAGATAGCCAACATAGACCTGGGCCCGCGGCCTGTGCTGCTCGCCCCCATGGAGGACGTGACAGATCCCGCCTTCCGACTGATGTGCAAGCGCTTTGGCGCCGACATGGTATATACCGAATTCGTATCGGCCGATGCGTTGATACGCTCCATCAGCCGCACGGAGCAGAAACTGAACATCAGCGACGAGGAGCGGCCCGTGGCCATACAGATATACGGACGTGATACGGCCACGATGGTAGAGGCTGCCAAGATAGTGGAGCAGGCACGCCCCGACATACTGGACATCAACTTCGGCTGCCCCGTGAAGCGTGTGGCCGGCAAGGGTGCCGGAGCGGGTATGCTGCAGAACATTCCGCTGATGCTCGAAATCACCCGTGCCGTGGTCGATGCCGTGAAGATTCCCGTCACCGTGAAGACGCGCTTGGGCTGGGACGCCGAGCACAAAATCATCGTCGACCTGGCCGAACAGCTGCAAGACTGCGGCATCAGTGCCCTGACCATTCACGGCCGGACGCGTGCACAGATGTATACGGGCGAGGCCGACTGGACGCTCATAGGCGAGGTAAAGAACAATCCGCGCATGCACATTCCCATCATTGGCAACGGTGATGTGACCACTCCGCAACGGGCGCGCGAATGTTTTGACCGCTACGGCGTGGATGCCATCATGATAGGCCGCGCCAGCTTCGGGCGGCCTTGGATATTCAAAGAGGTGAAACATTATCTGGAGACGGGTGAGGAATTGCCACCCCTGAGTACGCGGTGGCGCATGGAGGTGCTGCGGCAGGAAGTGGAGGACAGCGTCAATCTGCTGGACGAGCGGCGTGGCATCCTGCACGTGCGGCGCCATCTGGCAGCCAGCCCGTTGTTCAAGGGCATTCCCAACTTCCGCGACACGCGCATTGCCATGCTGCGGGCGGAGACAAAAGAGGAACTGTTTCGCATCTTTGACGAGGTGGAAAACACGTATTTTGCCGCTGCGGAAGGCAATGCCTGAGGGCGTTTGATAGTAGTTAAGACTTATCGCGATAGCAGTTAACTGCTATCGTTTGAGGAGTACACTGCTAACGTGATAGTAGTTAACTGCTATCAAACGAGGAGTTAACTACTATCGAGGCAGTGATAAATGCCTTTAAATCAGTGGGTATGGAAAAAGGAAAGGACATATCAGCCGTCTATAGGGCTGGTATGTCCTTTTTTGCTTTATTCAAGTTTGGATTCGGCTCAGCGCACCTGAGTGGCTACTGAGAGGCCGGATTTCTCGGCTTGTGGCAGGGCAATGTTGAGCTGGCGGGTCTGTCCGTTGAGGCTGACGTTGACGCGGATGGAGGCTGGGTTCTCGCTCTCGCAGCGCGGATTGGCCAGGTTCAGCTTGCCGGTCTTCTCGTTCCAAAGCAGGGCACAGGGTGCTTCGGGCTGAAGCACGGTTCCGTCGGGCAAGGTGAGCGAGGCGGGGGCATAGAAGATAGCTTCGGTCAGTCCCAGCGACTTGTGGCGCACGGCCTGTAGCTCGGTGGTATTCGACAGGATTTCCACAGGCAGGTCGGTGGCATATTGTTGTGCCTCGGCGGTTTTCTTCATGCCCGGGCGAACCAGGTAGGCATAGCTGCCGTTGGTAGGACGCTGGCCGTGGTCGATGGTCAGGCTGAACAGCTCATTGGCTGTGGACACGTGGCAGGTGGCCTTGGGGTCGAGCAGGAAGTAGCCTACTTGTCCGTGGAGCACCCACTTGTTGCCGGTCAGCGTCTGCTTGCCTTTCAGCGAGGCCGCTTTTCCGTTGTTTTCATAGTTCACTTTTCCGTCGGCATTGCACTGGTTGATGGTGGTCAGCACCTCGGCCTTTCCTTGCGGATTGCTGATGCCGCTGCCCAGACAGACGTACTCGTTGTCAAAGTAGAACCACGCTTTGTGGGCTTGCAGGCCGTGGCGGTCCAGCTTCATGCCGCAGGCACCGTAGATGCTGTCGCTGACGCCGCCGGCAAAGTCGCTGCCGTTGCCGCCGCCTTCGCCCCAGTCGGGGATGGGCAGGGGCTCATTGCCTTGTTCGGCGGTGATGCCGGGATACTGGCGGTTGTTGAAGCGCTTGAAGAAGTCGCGGTCGTACTCGCGTCCGGTCACGAAGAGGTAGTTCACGCCGTTGGAGGCATAGTAGTTGAAGTTGCCGTCACCGTTCCCGGCCTCGTTGCCCACGGTGCGGGTAGAGGTCATGCGGCTGCTGGCCATGTAGTTCGTGCGGCGGTTTATCATGTAGTCAAAGCGCCAGAACATGCGGTTGCCTTGCAGGCCGTTGTCGCCGCTGATGTGTTGCAGGGCCAGCTTGGAGGCTTCTTTCGTGTCGGGGTCGCTCAGTTTGTAGACCCGTTCGGCCAAAGCCTTCACGGCATCGGAGAATTGGTTGGAGTGGATGTAGCGTCCGGCATTGTTGGGGTCGTACTGCCGGCTGAAGAACACCCACTGCACGCCTTGTATGAAGAGCTGCTGCAGAAGGTCGACGCCTTCGCTCTGATATTGGGTTCCTTTACAGAACTCCAGGTAGGAGAGCATGGAGTTGACAAATTCCTTGCCATAGCTGGTGAAGTAGAGCTGGCGTCCGCTGCCGCAGTGCTGGGCAAAGAGGTAGTCGGGCTGGATGCCTTCAACGGGCTGTATGGTGAGCAGCTGGCTCATCTTCTGCTGGTAGTCCTTCATCTGCTCTTCGTTGCGGGTCAGGATGCTGGCAGCCAGCGAGCCCATGATGATGTCGGCACCGTTGGCTCCGGTCATGTGGCGTGGAGCTGCTTTTTCGTAGCTCCAGCGCAGGTAGCTTATGGTCTTGTCGAAGAGGGCCTTGTCCTGCTTTATCTCTTGGTTCATCAGTACGACGCTGGCCGAGAGTTCCTTGGGGTAGGGTATGTAGCGGTACCACCAGTTCTGTGCCTGGTGATTGGTGTCAACCCAGAAGTTAAGCGACTTCAGGTAGGCTTCCTTCAGCTTGTAGTTATGGTAGTAGGCATTCTGCGGCTGCTGATAGGCGCAGGCCAGGGTGATGAGGTGCTGCACATGCTTGCGCGGCGAGCCGTCGGTGGCGCGGTAGTTGAGGTTGATGAAGGCGCCGTCGGGCGACATCAGCTTCAGCAGTCCGTCCACGGTCTCTTTGCCAGGATTCTTGCTGAGGTATTTCTCGTACATGCGCTGGTAGATGACGTCGAAATCGTCGGCCACAGCTCCGGCAGCCATAAGCAGGCAGCAGGTGGCTACGACGATGGTTCGGATGGATGTAGATAGGTTCATTTGTTTTTTTAGGATTTTGGGGTTAAACAATACAGGGAGGAGCCTCTCGGTTCCTCCCTGTTCCAAAATGATTAAGGTCTATTATTTGATTAAGGTCAGAAGTCTTGCGTATATATGGTTTGTTTTACGTTTTTTTACTTGGGGTATCTTCGGAGCTTTTGTGGGGGAGGCTCCGAAGATATCTGTGTCAGCTTATTCAGTTACAACTACTGTGTACTCTTTCACAACCGAAGTCTCCTGCTTGTAGTTTCCGTTGGTAGCTACAAAGGTGGCGGTGTAGGTGCCGGGAGTGTTATAAGTGTAGTTGTAAGCGTTCAGTCTTTGGTGCATGCTCTTGATAGCAGTTCCGCTATCTGGGGTACAAGCGTTGGCAACTATCAAGTTGGATACTAACCATGTATAAATAAGTGGAGTATTGGCATTAGAGCTATGGATGAAGAATGCACTAAGATTATTCAAATTCCATAAGCCGGAAACGTTTGAAGTAGAGGTATTTGTGCCATAAGGTTTTCCACCGATATAGGTACGTCTGTTGCCACTGATTCCTGTAGCATCCAGCACGTCGGGGTGTGCATAATACATGTTAAGAGCGGTGAATCCAAAAGATTCAGCAGTTAGATTAGTTTCAACTCCACTTTTCAAAGTATTCATGATAGCCATGTCGTTGAATTGGAAACGGGATTGGGTCTGTGTGATATCAAAAGGTTTATAACACAGTGCAATGGCAATTCGTTTACCTAAATAGGGTGTCATATCAACATCGTAAGATAGTGTGCCAGATGCTTTTGGTAATTCACTTTGAGGAATTAAAGTTTGCCATTCATGCGCTTCTACTAATACAGAGTCGGATTTAAAATCGTTGGTGGCTAATCCTGGGAAATTATCAGAAATCAGAACCTGTAAGATATTCTCAGGTTTACCATATTGTGTAACGATGCTAAACTGTAAGCGCGAACTTTCAATCAAATCTTCTTCTACAGTAACACGATCCTTGTAGCGGTATTCTTTTCCTGCTTCACCGCTGAAGAAAGTTAGAAAGTCAGGGTCACCGCCTACTTTGAACGGAATAGGGGTACCTTGTTTTACGGTGATGGTTTTACCATCGAATTGAACGTTGTCGTTTGTTTCGATGGCGATGTCCAGTTCGACATCTTGTACCAATTCATTTTCGCAAGATGCGAAGGCCATGCTGGCTACGCTCAATGCTATAAATAATTTATTCAGTTTCATAATTCTTCTTTTCTGTTTTTATAGTTCAGATCACTAGTGGGCACTTTAAATTAAACATCGTTCTTTGAAATCTTTGATAATCGCAT
>USEY01000001.1 GCA_900553815.1 uncultured Bacteroides sp. | reverse complement strand
TCAGTTCTAAAATGTACCGCGCAATATTTTACCATATATTTATTTGATTATATGCAACTTATGAGGATATGTTAATCAATCTTTGGGACACTAGTGTGGCGTGCCGCGTCTCAGGAGCATTGATTTCACAACATCCATCTGAATAACAGCACGATATAATATTTAAGATTACAATGCGAACGGTGAGACGCGGCACGCCGCGTCTCTACAAAGAGTACGTAATACAGACTGATTTTTACCCTTATATTTCACAACAACCAGCTGATTATCACTGGTGAAACTGTGAAACTTCATCCGTGAAGCTTGTCTCGAAGTGGTTTTTAGGTTTTTGAGTTCTTAGGTCCCGCATCAAGTGCGGGATGACCATGCGGGCGATGAATAGAATAAAATTCATCTGTGGCCATCTGTTCCGTCTGTGTCATCTGTGTGCCCTTTATTGGTCCGCTTCTGTTCGCCTTTATTTCGCCAAAACCGAAACTTTTGTTACATTTGTCCTGTCAATACTAACAGTATCGGTCCCTTATGGAGAAGTTTGAAGTACATATCCTTGGTTGTGGTTCGGCACTGCCCACCACGCGCCATTTTCCCACCTCGCAGGTGGTGAATCTGCGCGACAAATTGTTCATGATAGACTGTGGTGAGGGAGCGCAGTTGCAGTTTCGCAAGTCGCGCCTGAAGTTCTCTCGTCTGAACCATATCTTCATTTCACATCTTCATGGCGACCACTGTTTCGGACTGCCGGGGCTTATCTCTACGCTCAATCTGCTGGGGCGTACGGCCGACCTTCATATTTATTCGCCTGTCGGACTGGAAGAGCAGATGGGCCCTATGCTGGCCTTCTTCAACCGGCAGATGACTTATCAGGTGGTGTTTCATGCTTTCGATACCAACGTTTCCACCCTGATTTACGAAGACCGTTCGCTCACCGTTACTACTCTTCCGCTGCGCCACCGCATGCCCTGCTGTGGTTTCCTTTTTGCCGAGAAACCAAGCCCAAACCATATTGTGCGTGAGATGGTGGATTTCTACCAGGTGCCGGTTTATGAGCTGAACCGCATCAAGAACGGAGCCGACTACGTGACGCCCGAGGGTGAGGTAGTGCCTAACAGTCGGCTGACTACTCCGGCTGACCCTCCCCGCCGCTATGCCTATTGTTCGGACACTGTTTACATGCCTTCGCTGGCGGAAGCCTTGCAGGGTGTCGACCTGTTGTTTCACGAAGCTACTTTTGCCGAGGCCGACGCTCCCCGTGCTCGCGAGACTTTTCACACTACAGCTGTGCAAGCTGCCATGCTGGCTCGTGATGCCGGTGTCGGCCGTTTGCTTATAGGGCATTACTCGGCGCGCTACGAAGACGAGTCTTGCCTGCTTGGCGAGGCAACGGCTATTTTCCCTCATACACAGTTGGCTTCAGAGAATCTGTGTGTGCAGGTGTAGATATGGGCAATAGATATAAAAAAAGCCATTTTCTTTGCATCTTTTTGCTTTATCGCTCAGAATAGCGTATATTTGTCCGGAAGAATTGAATGGACAGTTATACCTCTGCAAAAGGGAAGGTTGCTTATTAATGAAAAGATTTTTAATTTATTTCTTATTCTCACTGGCTTTCTCGTCACAGTGCGCTTGTTGGGCACAGGACGGTAAGGACAAGGACGAGGTGGCACGCCAACGTCAAGAGTCGCGTGTCATGGTTATTCCGTTGTCTGAAAGCCAGGTGCAGGTGAAGCATGCCGAACCGGGTACGCGGATGGAAGTTTACAGCATCCTGGGTGTAAGGATAGCTTCCGTACGCATTGAGTCTGACAATCAGACCGTTTCGCTGAATTTGCCGAGGGGTTATTATATCTTCAAGATTGGAAATGTGGTGAGGAGGGTTGTCATTAAGTAAACCTCTGGCCACCGGGCACACCAAAGAAACAAACGCGAACAGAAATCTATGAATGCTTCCTACAATGAACGCGAGGTCCTGGCCCTGTTGCAGGATGAGAGTACGCAACGGCAGGGTTTTGAGATGATTGTGGCGCAGTATAGCGAGCCGCTCTACTGGCAGATTCGCCGTATGGTTCTTTCACACGATGATGCTAACGACCTTCTTCAGAATACTTTCTTCAAGGCTTGGGCCAATATAGATTACTTCAGGGCCGAGGCCAAGCTCTCCACCTGGCTCTACCGCATTGCGCTGAACGAATGCCTGACTTTCCTGAACAAGCAACGGGCAGCCACCAACGTGTCGCTCGATGACCCCGAAGCCGATGTGCTTCAGCGGCTGGAGGGCGATGCTTATTTCTCGGGCGACAGGGCACAGATGCTGTTGCAGAAAGCATTGCTAACGTTGCCCGAAAAGCAACGTATGGTCTTCAACCTGAAGTATTATCAGGAGATGAAGTATGAAGACATGTCTGATATCTTTGGCACGTCGGTGGGAGCACTGAAGGCATCCTATCATCATGCCGTGAAGAAAATAGAGAAATTTTTGGAGGACGAGTATTAAACCTTTAAGGGAAAACGGTGTCTAACTAAAACAGAGAGGAGAATCTTTATGAAAGAAGAAGATAACATTTTAAGGAAAGTCGGAACGGGAAATCCTTTCCAGGTGCCCGACGGATACTTCGAGAATTTCACCTCCGAAGTGATGCAGCGGCTTCCGGAAAAGGAAAAGCCGGCATTTGTAATGAAAGAACCGACACTGTGGGACAAGGTGAAACCATGGATTTACATGGCAGCCATGTTTGCAGGGGCGGCTCTGATTATACGCGTGGCTTCAGACGACAGGCAGAAGGCTGCGGTGGCCGAGCAACTGGCAGGCGAAGTGGTGGACATGGAAGAACTGTCTGACGAGGACATCAGCCTGGCGGTAGACAATACGATGCTCGACGACTATTCGCTGTATGTCTACCTGGCCGATTCTGAAACGAACGGAATATCAACTGATGCTGAATGAATATATGAAAAGACTGATTTTACTATTCGTAATGATAGGCGGTTTCTTGCCTTTGGTCTGGGCCAATGGAGGGTGCGATCAGCGCCTGACGCGTGAGGAGTTTCGTGCTCGTCAGCAGGCCTATATCACCGAGAAGGCTGGGCTGACGAAGGAGGAGGCCGATAAGTTCTTCCCGCTGTATTTTGAACTGCAGGACCGAAAGAAGGAACTGAACGATGAAGCATGGCGATTGCTGCGCAAGGGTAAGGACGAAAACATCTCCGAGGACCAGTATGAAGAAATCATGATAGGTGTCTATGACGCTCGTGTGTCGACCGACCGGCTGGAGCGTAGCTACCTGGAAAAGTTCAGGAAGGTTCTTTCTTATAAGAAAATCTATAAAGTGTTGCGAGCCGAGATGCGTTTCAACCGTGACTTGCTGAAAGGAATGCATCGCAACAAAGGTGGTAAGGATGCCGATGCCCGTAAAGGCAAGTAATGTTTAGTATTATATGTAACTCTTCTTTTTTGAAGATAGAGTAATGTACGGATAAAGTGCCGCCCCGGTTGCGCTTCCCTGTTCCGATGGATGGGGCGCTGCCGGGGCGGAGTCTGTTTGGAGCTGTACTGCCGGAAGTTACTCTTTACAGATGTAGGCAAGCCAGGTAGTCGTAGTGTTTTCCTTCTTTTACCAGTTCGGCCTTGAAGCCGCTTTCGGCGGCATAGTAGGAAAGGGTATTGAAGTCAATGTAGAGCCAGTCGAAGCTCTCACCCTCCACATTCTTGTATTTCATGCGGAAATCCACTTCACCATAGTAGCCGTCGGCTAGGTCTATGCTGAAGCTGCCGTCTTCTTCCTCGAACAGGTAGCGCAGGTCGCTCGAATCCATCAGGATGCGTCCGCCGGGATTCAGCAGTAGCTTCATTTTCTGGAAGAATTGTGGCAGTTTTTCTATCTTGCCTATAATGCCAGAACCGTTCATCAGTATCAGTATGGTGTCGTATTTTCCTACAAACTGCTCGTCAAAGAGATTGACCAGACGAGCATTCTTTACACCCCGTTCCTGCATCACTTGTACCGACAGGGGTGATATGTCGATAGCCTCTACCTCCAGTCCCCGTTCCTGCAGGGTGAGGGAGTGGCATCCGCTGCCGGCACCTACGTCCAGTACCCGGCCGGTGGCCAGTTGGAGGGCTGTACGTTCGAGCAGTGGCATCTGCTTGTCTGTGCGGAATAGTTCGCGGACGGGAATTTCGTCTTCGTCAAACTGTGAGGAGAAGACCTGCAGGCGTGCTGCCTTGCCGTGTTTCCAGTAGTCAGCAATGGCTGCTCCCATAGGGTCGTTGGTAGGGGTAAGGGTGAGCATGTGGTTCAGGGATTAATGGTAAGTGGTTAGTGGTAAGTGGTTAGTGGTAAGCGGTAAGCGGTTAATGGTTGTTGGTAAGTGGTTAATGGTTGGTTACTTATCACTCATCACTAACCACTAACCGCTAACCACTGTTTTACGCCGCTGATAACTCATTTCTTATGCCGGTTGGCACGTTTGCGGCGTATCTCAGCCTTCATCTTGGCTGCTCCCGAGCCGTGCAGGCCGGTAATGTAAGTCTTCTTCTTGGCTTTTGTCTTTATCTTGTTTTCTTCTTTGGGCCTTTCTTTCTTTCCTTTGAAAATGATGCCGCCCATCATGGCTTCTTCTATACTCATACCGTGGAGATTTAATGAATGATTAATAGGTCGTTTTTTATATCAGACTGGCACAGAAGAGGGCTTTCCGGTCCTGACTTCTGTGCCAGTAAGTAATCTAAATAGAGTGCTGTGTAAATGCCTCTTATTTTACCATTGCTTTGGTTATCTCGCCGATGTACATGCGTGGTTGTCCTTCAAGCGGAGCTTGCGAGGGCAGCTTTTTGCATTCCAATACTACGGTCGGTTCGTTTTGTCCGTTGGGATAGAAACGTACGGTGTAGTTTTCTGCCTTTTCCATCTGTTCGTAGGGTTGGTCGGGCGAGAGCATGGTGAACACAACCGGCTTGCCTGACATCTTACCGATGGAGCCTCCGGCATTGGCGGTCATCATGGTCATGTTGAAGGCATCGGAGCCGATGACGATAACCAGCTTGCCGCTGCCCATTTGGATGAGGTCAGCTGGAAGTTGTGCGGGAGCAATTTCCTTGTATGCATTGCCGCTGGCAGGAGTTGTCTGTGCGGGTGCTGCTGCCTGTGGTTGGGCTGGCGTGTTTACAGTTACCTCTTTGCGAGGAGTGATAACGGTGGTGCCTGATGTAGCGATAGATTTTTCAGGCTCTTTGGCTGCTTCAGGCTGTTCTGCGGCAGTTGCAGCAGGTGCGCTGGTAGCACTGAGCGCTTCGGCCACTTCTACGCACAAGTTGTCTACGAAGTCTACTGTTTTCTTGCGCCATTTGGCCAGTCCTCTTATCAGTTTGGTTTTAGTCTTATTCAGTGCATACTTGTCTACAATCCATTCTTCGGCGCTGTATTTTTCCTCACCTTCGCGATAGATGTAGCGAATCTTTTCCACTTCAAAAAGACATTTCTCGGGTTGGCAGGTCACTGTCAGTTGGTAGATGATGCGTGTACGGTCGAGTGACAATGCGCTGGAGTGGAATACTATCCATTCGTCGCCAGTACCTACTATTTGTCCTTTCTCGGGATTGGTATAAACTACGCGGCTGTTGTTTTCGTTCTTCTTCAGGCGGGCTTCCATCCATTGGTTCATGCGTTCGAAGATTTCCTCTTGCGACATGCCGGGAATGCTGTATTCTTTGGAGAAGATAACTTTTCCGTCTACTTCGGGTACGGCTCCTGCCAGGTACTTGCTGTCGTCGTCTTGTGCGGCCAGCAGTGTGGGCAGGCAGAGGGCAACAAGCAGCATGAGAATGTGTGTCAGATGTTTCATGATGTTAATGTTACTTTGTTTTTGAGTTTTACATGGCGGCCTTTGCTGTTTCGTTCCGGTGTTTCACAAGAACGGTAAGCAGTTAGGACATGCAATATTACAAAAAACGGTGCATATCACTTTCTTTCCGCTTGTTATTTTTCTGTAAAACGGACTTCATTCTCCAGCGGCTTCTGTTGGAGGAAGTCTTTGATGTTCTGTAGTGTGGTGGTGGCAATATTGGCCAATGCCTCGTGGGTGAAGAATGCCTGATGCGACGTGACGATGACGTTGTTGAACGACAGCAGGCGTGCCAGTGTGTCGTCGTCTATGATTTTGTCGGAACGGTCTTCGTAGAAGTATTGGCTTTCTTCTTCATAAACATCCAGGCCGGCAGAGCCTATTTTCTTGTTCTTCAGTCCTTCTATCAAAGCATTGGTGTGTATCAGCTGGCCGCGGCCGGTGTTGATTATCATCACGCCGTCTTTCATCTTGCTGATGGAGTAGTCGTTGATGAGGTATTTGGTTTGTTCGGTCAACGGACAGTGCAGCGAAATGATGTCAGAACTGTGGTAAAGTTCGTCCAGCGTAGTGTAGACCACCTGGTGCTCGCGGGCAAAGTTGTAGTCGGGGTAGAGGTCGTAGGCTAGGATGTTCATGCCAAATCCACGCAGAATGCAAATCAGTTTCTTGGCTATCTTTCCTGTACCGATGATACCAGCTGTTTTACCGTGCATGTCGAAACCCAGCAGTCCGTGAAGCGAGAAGTTGCCGTCGCGCGTACGCCACGAGGCACGGTGTATCTTGCGATTGAGTGATAACATCAGGGCTACCGTGTACTCGGCTACTGCATATGGTGAGTAGGCCGGCACGCGTACTACTGTCAGTCCGTAGCGTGCGGCGGCTTTCAGGTCTACGTTGTTGTAGCCGGCACAGCGCAATGCCAGCAGCTTGACGCCGTTCTTTACCATTTGTTCTATGATGTCGGCATCGGCTACGTCATTGACAAAGATGCAGACCACGTCTACGCCCTGTGTCAGTATGACGTTGTTTTTGTTGAGGTGTCCTTTGTAGTAGCGGAGTTCGAAGCCGAAGTCCTTGTTCCATTCGTTGAATGAGTTCTCGTCGTAAGGTTTGCTTCCGAAGAAAGCAATGGTAGCTGTTGCCATAATTCTTTTATCTTGTTAAGGTGAATGATGGTTTGTCAACAATCAACTTGTGCTGAATGTTCATTTCCCTTCCCGGTAGACCAGTTCATTGTTGTTCATTCGTTGCATGTACTGCTGAATGATGGACTTCAGTGTGTTCTCCATTTCCTTCAGCGTGTCTTGCGGCATGCTGTCTTTCACGTCTTCCTGCATCAGCGTGTCGGTGCGGAAACGGTAGGCATGGAGTACATTGGTGCCGTCGAACTGTATGAGGTAGTCGCCCTTCAGCAACTGGTAGATGCCACTGGCAGGAATGTAGTTTACGGCTATCTTGTCTTCGGCAGGGGTATGGAATATGTCCTGTCCGAAGCCAACAAAAGGACGGTCATAGCCCAACAGACCGAGAACCGAAGGCATGATGTCTATCTGCTCTACAATCTTTTCGTGGTCCATTCCCTGTAGCTCGGGCATGCCCGGCGCAAAGAAGATGATGGGCACCTTGTAGTAGCCCAAGTCGGTGGTATATTCGGGATAGCTGTTCAGGCTGGTATGGTCGGCCGTGAGGACAAACAGGGTATTGTTGTACCATGGTTGCTTGGCTGCCTTTTCAAAGAAGCGTTGGATGGACATGTCAGCATAGGCCACTGTCTCCAGCATAGGGTCGTTGCCCTTGGGGAACTTGCCGATGTAGCGTTCGGGCAGTGCGAACGGACCGTGAGAACTGGCGGTGAAAACCGATGTGACAAACGGTTCCTTCATTTCGGACATGCGGTCGCAATAGAATTGCAGGAACTCTTCGTCCCAGATGGCCCATGTACCGTCAAAGTCGGCATCGCCGTTGTAGTTGGGGTCTTCGTTGTATTCCGTGCGGCCGAAGTATTTCTGGAAGCCTACCGAACGGGCAAAGGCCATGAAGCCCATGGAGCCGTTCATGGCACCGTGGAAGAAAGCCGATGTATAGCCTTTGTGCCGGGTCAGTTCGCCAGCCAGGCTCGATACGTCGTTCAGTGCGGCGGGTGTCAGGAAGAAAGGTTCCACAAAATTGGGGATGGATGACAGCACCGAGGGCATACCGTCAATGCTCTTGCGTCCGTTGCTGTATGAATATTCGAAGGAAAGGCTGCGTGTCATCAGTGAGTCGATGAACGGCATGAAGCCTTTGTATTGTCCGTTGTCCAGGTGGCGGTTGACGCTGCCCAGGTGTTGCTTGGTCATGCCTTCTACAATAAGTACCACCACGTTCATGGGGCGGAAGCTGGCACTGTCGGCCGGCATGTGTATGGGCGTGTACAAGGCTTTGGCTTCGGCATCGCTCATATAGTGTGGCGTGACGAAAGGCTGCTTGTCCAGCGTACGGAAGATG
Source organism: uncultured Bacteroides sp. (assembly GCA_900553815.1). Taxonomy (GTDB): domain Bacteria; phylum Bacteroidota; class Bacteroidia; order Bacteroidales; family Bacteroidaceae; genus Bacteroides. The sequence goes on along the minus strand of USEY01000001.1, from coordinate 116,551 downwards.
GCAAAGGGAGTATTGAGCACGATGCCGGCATCGAGCGGACGGTTGACATACTGGTTGGCGTTGCTGATGGTAATGGGTCGGGTGGCCGTTGTCATGCCTCCGCGCATACCGAAAATGGTAAATGGGACGGCCAGCAGCAGGCAGACTATCTGTGATAAGTAATAAACCTTCAGGTTGCGTATTGGGAAATCTTTGGGACTGCGGAACAGACGGTAAAGTCCGTAACACAACACACCGGCCAGAATGACCAGGTACCAGTAGTTGATGAAACCGTCCAGGAAGATAGAGGCCAGGTTACCACCTCCTTCGTGCTGAAATTCCTGCAATACGGAGGTAGTGGTGCGCTTGCCAGTATATCCGAAGTAAACGCAGTCTATCAGGTTTGTTATCAGCATGATGGAGTTGACAATGGTGAACAGCCAGCGCACTACCTGGTAGAAACGGGCATTTTCCTTCCAATGGAACGGGAGGAGGAAAAGCAGAATAAACAGCGCGTTGCTGTAGAGAATGGCGGTCGTGTCGAAGATGACACCGGCGCCAAACAGGCTCATAGCGTAACCGAAACTCAGGTTGCCGCCAAAAACGTCCCAGTTGACCAATACGAAGGCCAGTCGGCAGATGAAGTAGACGATGTAGACGAGAACCAGATTCCAGATGAGGGGCAAGAGATTTGCCACGTAAGAACTCTTTTTCATATAATAAGGTAAAGTGATTTGTTACAGGCGGCAAAAGTACTTATTATTTCTTAAAGCACCGTGGCTCACGGATTTAAAAAAGCTTTAATGCTTCCTGCCGTTTCCCGTGTTTGTCCTATCTTTGTGCCCAAACAGACGTTTGGACTGTTTTTGAGATGATTTAGAACATTTTGTATATAACGGTAAAATTAATAATGATGAAGACAAAGACTGCACTGAAGACGCTGCTACCGGCCATTGTGGTGCTGGCATTGGGATGGTGGATTTATTCGAGGTTTGACGTCTGGTTTGGCAACCGTCCCGAACCAGCCTATACCGCTTCGGAGTCTCCCCACAGAATATTGCTTACTTTCGGTACGGCCGACGAACTGTCGCGCAACGTGAGCTGGCAGTGCGACTCCGTGCTTCGCCCATCCTGTCTGTTGCTGGCCGATACGTTGCGTCGCGACACACTGAAGATAGAAGCCACCGGCGAGGTATTCCGCTCGCGTAGCGGTGTGGCAGCCTACTATGTGGCGCGTCTGCGTACGTTGAAGCCCGACACTTACTATAGTTACCAGGTGCGTACCGGCAGCCAGGCTTCGGAATGGTATCACTTCCGTACATTCAACGGTGCTACTGCCGACAACTATTCGTTCCTTTACTCAGGCGACGTGCAGGATACCATTGGCGGGAAGGCCAATGAACTGCTGCAAACCGCCTGGAAGGCAAATGCTGATGCCGAGTTCATGGTGTTTGGTGGCGACTTGACCGAGCGACCTATGGACAAGTTCTGGGCTGAAACGTTTCGAGGTCTGGATTCCATAGGCCAGCAGCATCCGGTACTGAACGTGACCGGAAATCATGAATATCTGAAGAATCTGGTGCGAAGTCTTGAGCGGCGCTATTCATTGGTCTTCTCTTACTTTCTGGACTCCATGGTAGGCGAAAATCAGGTTTACACCCTGCGCTACAATGACATGCAGCTGTTCTTGCTCGACAGTAACCGCGAATTCCCTTACCTCTGGACGCAAAAGAAATGGTTGGAGGAGACCTTGCGCAATAGTACGGCACGTTGGAAAATAGTGGTGCTCCATCATCCGATATACTCCATCAAGGGCACGTGGAACAACTTGGTACAGCGCCTGATGTTTGGTTCGTTGATAGAAGACTACGGAGTGGACTTGGTGTTGCAAGGGCACGAACATGCCTACGCACGCATGACGAATCACGATGCTGACGGACAGCCCACAACACCCGTCTACACCGTCAGCCATTGTTCGCCAAAAACCTATCGTATTGACTTCAGCGACCGTTTCGACCGTTTTGGAATTTCCGACCGATTCTATCAGAAGGTTCATGTACACGGCGATACGCTGACCATGACCACTTATACCACTCCTGATAATCAGGTTTACGACGCGGTGGACATCATTAAACAGGGTTCAGCCGTTCAATTGATTGACCGTGGAAGCAACATTCCCGAACGGCTCGATTTTATTCCGCGCCCCGGCAAGAAAAAAGATTTGCGCTACCAGAAAAAAATAGAAGATTACAAGGCGCGGAAAGTAAAAGATGGAAATGTTTGACAAACGCTGTTTATAACTCTATCTGAACCCCGCTTGATAGCAGTTAACTCCTATCCCGAAAAGTCTTAACTCCTAACGTGAAAGGAGTTAACTGCTAACGCGAGAGGAGTTAACTACTATCAGACGGGGTGTCTTATTGCTGGAAATAGCAATATGGAAGCCGTTTTTTCTTGTTCCCCGATGTAGAGTCTATCTGGGTATTCGGGACTGATGAAACGCTTTGTTTTTCGGCCTTTCAGTGGTGCTTTAGTTTCATTTGTAACGTTCTTGCTCTGTCGTTTTGGGTTCTCATCTTGCAAAATTAGTAGTCTTTTTGTTGTTCTAAATGTTTAAAAAGTCGTATCTTTGCGCCCTCAAATCAAAAAAAGACTGTTAGATGAGAAAAAAGACTTTATTCGGCATTGCGATGCTGATTGTTTCAATCCCAACTTTTGCGGGCGGTTTCCTGACCAATACCAACCAGAATGTAATGTTTCTGCGTATGCTGGCCCGCGACGCTTCTACCCGCATCGATGCGGTCTATTCCAATCCGGCTGGTTTGGCTTTTATAGAAGGTGGCGACGGTTTACATCTGTCGCTCAATGTGCAGAGTGCTTACCAGACACGTAAGATAACTTCTACTTTTGCTCCCTTTGCTTATGGCGTGCAGAATGGCGGTAGCGACACCAAGCTGTTCAAGGGTGAGGCTTCCGCTCCTTTCATTCCCAGCTTTCAGGCTGCATATAAGAACGGCGACTGGGTCTTCTCGGGCAGTTTTGCCGTAACGGGTGGTGGCGGTAAGGCTACGTTCAACAGCGGTCTGGCCTCGTTCGAGTCTATCATTTCCATGCTTCCTGTATTTGGCCAAAGCTTGGGCATCAACCGTTATGACGTAGACAGCTATATGGAAGGTAGCCAGTTCTTCTATGGATTGCAACTGGGTGTTACTTACAAGATAAACGAACACTTCTCGGCTTTCCTGGGTGGACGTATGAATTATGTGAACAACAATTATACCGGCTACCTGCGCAATATCCAAATCAACATGCCGGGTTCGGAGAACATGGTTCCGGCATCGGACGCTTTCAAAGGACTGGCAGCCCAGATTCCTGATGATGCGCCGGCCGAAATGTTGCAGCAAAAGGCATTGCTGGGTATGCTGGCTGAGGCTACGGCCGATAAGGAATTGGACTGCGACCAGAAGGGTTGGGGACTGACACCGATTATTGGTCTGGACTTTAAGTATGACAAACTGAACGTAGGTGTGAAGTATGAGTTCAATACCAACTTGAATGTGGAAAATGATACGCGCATCAACACTACTGGTTTTCCTGCCTACGACCACGGTATCAATACACCGAGCGACATTCCCGGCTTGCTGACTGTGGGCGTTTCTTATGAACTGTTGCCTGCGTTGCGTGCTTCGGTTGGTTATCACCACTTCTTCGACAAACAGGCTGATATGGCCAATGACAAGCAGAAACTGCTTTCAGCCGGAACCAATGAATACCTGGCCGGTATAGAGTGGGATGTGCACAAGCGTGTACAGATAAGTGGCGGTATGCAGCGTACCAAGTACGGTCTGACCGATGACTATATGGAAGACATCAGCTTTGTCACCAGCTCTTGGTCGTTTGGTTTTGGTGCAGGCATTAAGCTGGCCAAGAACCTGAACTTGAACATTGCCTACTTCTGGACCAACTATGAGGACTATACCCGCCAGTCAGGCGACTACAACAACATGTCTCAGAAGTTGCAAAACATTGGACTTCCCGAGTCGGTGGCTGCCCAATTGCCCAAGTTGCCAGGTACCGATGTGTTTACTCGTACCAATAAAGTATTTGGTGTGGGCATTGACTACAAGTTCTGATAGTTAATCCATCTTTGTAAATAATGTGTTGACAATGAGGGGGCGTGTGCAGTTTGTGGCACGCTCCCTCTTGTATTTTTATAGAGGCTGAGAAGTATTTTGCTCTTTCCTGCTTGTTCACTTCCGGCAGATTGCGTATCTTTGCGCCCGATTTACCGCCCGCGGGGCGGCGTGTATTCTAGGACAACCACGTAAAAAACAGGAGTTATGAAGCAAAAAGTATCAGTTTCTTTTATGCTGCTGGGCATTTTGTTCAATGTGTGCCTTATTGCAGCCAATCTTCTTGAAACCAAAGTTATCCAACTTGGCAGCCTTACGGTGACTGCCGGATTGCTGGTTTTTCCCGTTTCTTATATTATTAACGATTGCATTGCCGAGGTCTGGGGCTTCCGCAAGGCGCGGCTCATCATCTGGAGCGGATTCCTGATGAATTTCTTTGTTGTCAGCCTGGGGCTGATAGCCGTTTCGTTGCCAGCCGCTCCGTTTTGGGAGGGAGAGGAGCACTTCAATTTTGTCTTTGGCATGGCACCCCGTATTGTGGTGGCCAGTCTGTTGGCTTTTCTGGTCGGCTCATTTCTCAATGCCTATGTGATGAGTCGCATGAAGATAGCCAGTCAAGGCCGCAACTTTTCGGCACGTGCCATCTGGTCTACAGTGGTGGGCGAGACGGCCGATTCGTTTATTTTCTTTCCGATAGCCTTTGGCGGCGTCATAGCTTGGCGCGAATTGCTGCTGATGATGGCAGTGCAGATAGTCTTGAAGTCGGCTTATGAAGTGGTCATCTTGCCTGTCACCATCCGGGTGGTAAAGGCTGTGAAGCGTATTGACGGCAGCGATGTCTACGATGAAGGCATATCTTATAAGGTGTGGAAGGTAAACGAACTTTAGCAGACTGATAGGGTGAAGAATTAAAAAACGGGCCAGGGAGCGTTGGAACGACTCGTTTCCATTCTCGTTGTATTGCCTTGTGCTTTCTTTTCTTTGTTCTTGTATCCTTTTCTCTTATCTTTTGGTTATTCAATCTTATATTCAGATTTCATAATATGAACAATGATTCTGCTTTGGTTGTGTTCAGCGGTGGGCAGGACTCAACCACATGCCTGTTTTGGGCTAAACGTGAGTTTAAGAAAGTATATGCACTGAGTTTTCTTTATGGTCAGAAGCACCAGAATGAGGTGGAATTGGCGCGTCAGATTGCAGCCAAGGCCAGTGTGGATTTTGCTGTGATGGATGTTTCCTTCATTGGTCAGTTGGGGCACAATTCGCTGACCGATACAACGATGGTGATGGACCAGGAAAAGCCTGAAGGCGGAGTGCCCAATACTTTTGTGCCGGGTCGTAACTTGTTCTTCCTGAGTATAGCGGCCGTCTATGCCCGCGAGCGGGGTATCAATCATCTGGTCACTGGCGTTTCGCAGACAGACTTTAGCGGCTATCCCGACTGTCGCGATGCTTTCATCAAGTCGCTCAACGTGACGTTGAACCTGGCCATGGACGAGCAGTTTGTTATCCATACGCCGCTGATGTGGATAGACAAGGCTCAGACTTGGGCGTTGGCCGATGAGCTGGGTGTGCTTGACCTGGTGCGCAACGAAACGTTGACTTGTTATAACGGTATTCCCGGTGACGGTTGTGGACACTGTCCTGCCTGCAAACTGCGTCGCGAAGGACTGGAGAAATACCTGGCTGAGAAACAGCAAAAATAAATAAGTACAAGAAAAAATAAATAATACACTTATGACCGAACTGAAAGACCAACTTACCCTGCTGGGCGGTAAAACCGTCTATCGGCAGGACTATGCTCCGGAGGTGCTCGAAGCTTTCGATAACAAACATCCCGAGAACGACTACTGGGTGCGCTTCAACTGCCCTGAGTTTACCAGCTTGTGTCCTATTACTGGGCAACCTGACTTTGCAGAAATCTGTATCTCCTATATTCCTGATGTGAAGATGGTGGAAAGTAAGAGCCTTAAGCTCTACCTTTTCAGCTTTCGCAGTCACGGAGCCTTTCATGAAGATTGCGTCAATATCATAATGAAGGACCTCATTCGCCTGATGAACCCAAAGTACATTGAGGTTACTGGCTTCTTTACTCCGCGTGGTGGTATCTCTATCTATCCTTATGCCAACTATGGTCGGCCCGGTACCAAATATGAGCGTATGGCCGAACAACGGTTGATGAACAGGGAGTAGGAGAGAAAAAACAGATAGTTTCACTGTCTTCAGTGATTTATTGCCTTCGTTGCGAGGCCGTTTAAATGAAAATACTTATCTTTACGGACATTGGTTTTTCCAAGGTGGCTATACATTATATATAATAGGTATATGAAGAAAGTATTTTTATTGGCTGCCGGTGCGCTGGCGGTTTCATGCGGTCAGCAACAGGGCAAGATAGCTTATCCTGTAACGGCTAAGGTCGATACTGTCGATGTGTATTTTGGTACGGAAGTAGCCGACCCTTATCGTTGGTTGGAGAATGATACGAGTGAAGCCACCACGGAATGGGTGAAGGCGCAGAATGAAGTGACAAACCGTTATCTGTCTCAGATTCCTTTCAGGCAGAAATTGTACGACCGTCTGAAACGGGTAGCCGATTATGAGCGGATGGGAACGCCTTTTAAAGAACACGGCCGCTATTATTTCTTCAAAAATGACGGCTTGCAGAATCAGAGTGTACTTTATGTGCAGGATGCGCTGGATGGCGAGCCGCGTGTATTCCTTGACCCTAACCAGTTGTCGATCGATGGCACTGTAGCCCTGACGGGACTTTCTTTCTCGAACGATGGGCGTTACATGGCTTATACAATTTCGCGCAGCGGTTCAGACTGGACAGAAATATATGTCATGGATACGGAAAGTGGCCGTCTGCTGGACGACCATATTGAATGGGCCAAGTTTACAGGTGCTGCTTGGCAGAAAGATGGATTCTATTATAGTGCTTACGATGCTCCGACCAAAGGTAAGGAGTTCTCTAACGTTAACGAAAATCACAAAGTTTATTATCACAAAATAGGTACACCACAGTCGCAAGACAAGTTAGTCTACCAGAATACGGCTTATCCGAAGCGTTTCTATACGGTTAGTGTCAGTCGTGACGAAACTATGCTTTTTCTCTATGAGAGTGGCGAAAAGCGTGGCAATGCACTCTACGTGAAGGATTTGAAGCGCGTGGGAGCCGATTTCATGCCGATGGCCACGGATATGGACTATCAGTATGCTCCGGTGGAAGTGGATAAGGGCCAGATTTATCTGTTTACTAACTATGGGGCACCGCGCAATAGGCTTATGGTGGCTGCGTCTGGCAAATTGTCATTGAAGGACTGGAAAGAACTGGTGCCGGAGCAGGAGTCAGTGCTTTCGGGTGCTGAGATTATAGGCGGACGTTTGATATTGACTTATGATAAGGATGCTTCGCAGCATGCTTATGTCTGTGGTATGGATGGTAAAGTGGAGTATGAAATCAAATTGCCGGTGTTGGGCTCGGTTGGTTTTAGTGGCAAGCCCGATGATAAAGAATGCTTCTATTCGCTTACATCGTTCACCATACCCGGCACTGTCTATAAATATGATATGGACAAGAACACCAGTGAGGTGTTCCGTGCTCCGCAGGTGAATTTCGATGCCGATTCCTTTGTCACAGAGCAAGTATTTTATACCAGCAAAGATGGAACAAAAGTTCCTATGTTCCTTACTTATAAGAAAGGGTTGAAGAAGGATGGCAGCAATCCGGTGCTATTGTATGGTTACGGCGGTTTCAACATCAGTCTGGGGCCTTCTTTCTCTCCCTATCGCATTCCGTTCTTGGAAAATGGGGGCGTTTATGCGCAGGCCAATCTGCGTGGTGGTAGCGAGTATGGTGAAGAATGGCATGTGGCTGGCACGAAGTTGCGGAAACAGAATGTATTTGATGACTTTATAGCGGCGGCTGAATATTTGATAGCTAACGGTTATACAGCTAAGGAAAAACTGGCTATCATGGGAGGTTCTAACGGTGGATTGTTGGTGGGAGCGTGCATGACGCAGCGTCCAGACCTTTTCCGGGTAGCAATTCCGCAGGTGGGAGTGATGGATATGCTGCGCTATCATAAGTTTACTATAGGTTGGAACTGGGCCAGCGATTATGGAACCAGTGAAGATAGTCGTGAAATGTTTGAGTATCTTAAGGGATACTCCCCACTGCATAACCTGAAGGCAGGTACAACGTATCCGGCTACATTGGTCACTACGGCAGACCATGACGACCGGGTGGTTCCGGCTCATTCATTCAAGTTTGCTGCCACATTGCAAGCCTGCAACGATGGTACAAATCCTACGCTTATCCGCATAGACAGCAAAGCCGGGCATGGCAGTGGAAAACCCGTAGGTAAGGTGTTGGAAGAACAGGCCGACATTTATAGCTTTATAATGTATAATATAGGTATGCAACCTGATTTGTAAAACTTGTGTAGGAAAAGAAAAAACTGACATTTTATCATTCTTTAAGCAAAATATCGCCCGATAATTTAGCGGATATGAAAAATATTCCTATATTTGCAGTGTTGTTCGTTGACAAATTGATTTGGAACAACAGAGCTAATTGAAGCAACAACCTTTAAAAAGTAATATTATGAACATCGAACGTATTATGGCCTCTCTTGAGGCAAAGCATCCCGGCGAGTCAGAGTATCTTCAAGCCGTAAAGGAAGTCCTTCTTTCTATCGAAGATATCTACAATCAACATCCCGAGTTCGAGAAGGCTAAAATTATCGAACGTCTTGTAGAACCTGATCGTATCTTTACGTTCCGCGTTACTTGGGTAGATGATAAGGGTGAAGTACAGACCAACTTGGGTTATCGCGTACAGTTTAATAACGCTATTGGCCCGTATAAAGGTGGTATCCGTTTCCACGCTTCTGTCAACCTCTCTATTTTGAAATTCTTGGGCTTTGAACAGACATTCAAGAATGCTTTGACTACATTGCCTATGGGTGGCGGTAAAGGTGGCTCAGACTTCTCTCCACGCGGCAAGAGTGATGCTGAAATAATGCGTTTCTGCCAGGCCTTCATGCTGGAATTGTGGCGTCATTTGGGACCCGATATGGATGTTCCCGCTGGTGATATTGGCGTAGGAGGTCGTGAAGTAGGCTATATGTTTGGTATGTATAAGAAGCTGACTCGCGAATTTACCGGTACGTTCACTGGTAAAGGCTTGGAGTTTGGTGGCTCTCTTATTCGTCCTGAGGCAACAGGTTTCGGTGGATTGTATTTCGTAAATCAGATGTTGCAAACAAAGGGTATTGATATCAAAGGCAAGACTGTAGCTATTTCTGGTTTTGGAAATGTGGCATGGGGTGCCGCAACCAAGGCTACTCAGTTAGGTGCTAAGGTTATCACAATTTCTGGTCCTGACGGTTATGTTTATGACCCTGATGGTATCAGCGGTGAAAAGATTGACTATATGCTTGAATTGCGTGCTTCGGGCAATGATATTGTAGCTCCTTATGCAGAGCAGTTCCCGGGTGCAACATTTGTAGCAGGCAAACGTCCTTGGGAAGTGAAAGCTGATATTGCTTTGCCATGCGCAACTCAGAATGAATTGAACGGTGAAGATGCACGTCATTTGATAGATAACGGCGTTACTTGCGTTGGCGAAATCTCAAATATGGGATGTACTCCTGAAGCTATCGACTTGTTCATTGAAAATAAGATTATGTATGCTCCGGGTAAGGCTGTTAATGCCGGTGGTGTGGCTACCAGTGGTTTGGAAATGTCACAGAATGCTATGCATCTCAGCTGGAGTGCTGCAGAAGTAGATGAAAAATTGCATGCTATCATGCATGGAATTCATGCTCAATGCGTAAAATATGGAACAGAACCCGATGGTTATATCAACTATGTGAAGGGTGCTAATATTGCCGGCTTCATGAAAGTTGCTCATGCCATGATGGGACAAGGAATAATTTAAGGAAACTTTGTTTAGTTGTATTTGTATTTGTGGTTTTTGCTGTCTGCGCCTGCGAAGGTATCAGGCAGCTTTTTTTTATAATAAAATTGGCTTTGCATTTGTCTTTTGTGTGAGCTTACATTGATAATAATATTCTTCTGTTATTGTTATTGAGTGCTAGGTTCTGATAACCAAGTATTGGATTTTTGAATTCTTGGTAGATTTAATAGGGATTAGTAATCAAGAATTTATTTCTATGGTGATAGAACAGAACCGGAACTTTTTTCAAAAATGGTTTGATGTTATTTCTCTAGACAGATTTAATGACGGGCTGGTTGTTTTGTATATCATGCCTTTTTCCATTTGAAAGATGTCAATTGATGAGGATTTTTTATACTTTTGTGCCAGGTGATTGCTATTTTGATATAAATAGGGCATATAAATGATGGATTTTAATTTCTTGGTACGCTATAGTTTACTTCTGTTCATGGCATTATGTCAGTGTCTGTCAGTCGCTTTTGCTGCGGATATTTTGAAGAAATCAAGAACAGATAGTGATTTATCGTGTCTTGATTCTTTAATCCATCAGACTGCTATTTGGGGCAATCTGACAGAAAGAGGAAAATATGATAGTGTGCTTATTGCAGCATTGCCTTACCTAAAAGCTCAGGAATCTCGTAAATATTTATCCGGAGTTGCATATGTGGGTTATTATGTAGCTCAGGCCTATCATTTTAAAGGTCAGCCAGACTCGACAGGCTTTTATATTAATAAGCTTCATTCCTATTTGCCGAAAATGAAAGCTGATACTACTTGGCAAATAATGTTTTATAATTTGTCAGCCTTACATGCAATTAAGGCTAAGTTGGATTATCCGGAGGGTATAAAACAACTTAATAATGCGTTGAATTTAGTAAGGTTACGGCATGCTCCTGTTAATGAAACGATTTTGATGTGTAATATTGTGTCTGTTTATTATCTAAGGAAAGATACAACAGGACTCGATTTAGCACAAATGGCATACAAAGTCAGTCGTACTACCAATAGTGCCTACGCACGTTGTTTTGCATCCATTTGCATGGGATTTATGTATGTGTTGCGTGGTGAGGAGACATATTCCTTGAAATATTTAAATGAAGCTCAAGAGCTGTCCTATAAGCATGGGTTAGATTATTTGAAATCATCCATCTACTTGTTATATGGTGATTTGTATAAGAAGAAAGGTTCGGAAGCAACTGCCAGAGATTATTATAAATTAGGACTGAAATATATGGGTTTTGCTTCTCCTGAAGTGGGAATTGAGCTTTGTGCATCCTATGGCGATTTATTGAAGAATATGCGTTGTTATGCGGAAGCTGAAGAATTATATCGGCGTGGATTGAATGCTTCACAGAAGCATCATGACCGGGAACAACGCCATAATTTGCTTTTGGGAATGGCAGAAGTCTATAAATATATGGAAGAAAAAGATTCTGCGTTGAAATATTATACATTGTATAATGAAGCTCGTGATAGTAGTATATTGGGGACGAAGACAGAGCGTCGATTAGGTGCCCTTGAGCGTATCTGGAAAAACAAAGATAATAAAGAACCGGTGGAAACACTGGAGAGCGAGGTAGATAATGGTGCTGGTATTTATTGGTGGGCTTTTGGTGGAATTGTATTACTGGTGGGTGGTACCTTTTATTATACTTATAAACATAATCGTCGGGTAAAGATGGAGCCTGACTTACTAATGGATACTAAGCAGGACGGTGCAATAGAAGATAATTGCAATTCAGAATCAGACTCGGAAAAGTGTTACGCTCTTTATCTTAAACTACAGCAACTGATGGAGGCCGAAGAATTTTATAGGCGTAATGACCTTTCTTTGGAAAAAATAGCCGAGATGTTGCATACCAACCGTTCGTATGTATCTAAAGTGATTAATACATGTGCCGGTACAAACTTTCATGGCTATATTAACCTGTTGCGTATTAACAAGGCTGTCGAGCTATTGTCAGATGTTTCTTATCAAGAGCCGCTCAAAGTGTTGGCCGGCGATTTGGGATATAACACGTTGGCTGTATTTTACAGAGCTTTTCAGAAACAGACAGGAATGTCTCCTTCCAAGTTTAGAAATGAGAAGCGAGGGGGAGCTTATGTCGAGAAAATGGATACACAGGAACAAACATCCTTTTCAGATTGATACTGTTTTCTAATTGCTTCTGTTTCAATAGCTATTTTTCTTTTATCAATTCTTCTATTTTACGAAAGAGCAAAAAAACAGGATTGCTTTTTTGCTGCTCTTTGCGTAGGTTTGCGACGTTTTGATTGCAATCGTATTAATTTTATTGTTAAACAGGAAGTGATAAAAGGATTATGAAGAAACACAGTTTTTGGCTTTTTTTATGGCTAATATTGTTGGCTGCTTGTTCTGAAGAAGAACAATTAACTCCAGATATTTCCTTAGGGTTACAGGGAGAAGAACTGGTAGTAGAAAATGAGGCAGATGCTGAGCAGGTGATTTCGTTTACAGCAACCCATCCATGGACAGCAAAAGTTGATGCGGAATGGTTAGAGGTATCGCCGGAAAGTGGAAATGCCGGTGAGAATACAATCGTGGTCCGTGCAAAGGAAAAAAATGTATCTGGTGATAATCGTACAGGACAGGTTGTAATTGCTATTGAGGGACTGGAAAAGAAAGTTTCTGTGGTTCAAGCTTCGGCCGATGTGTTAGAGGTAGAGAAAACTTCTTTCAGAATTACGGCTGATGGGAAGGAAATTGAAATTGTATTTTCTACAAATCTTCCTTTTGAGACACTACAGTTGTGGGCGACACAAGGTGTGGAAGAGTGGATAGAAATGGTACAGCCTGATGCTGATACCCGTGCTTTGCAGGTAGGTGGCATTCGGATGAAAGTATTACCTAATACTACTCAAAATGCTCGAAAGGCTGTTTTCCAAATAGTATCTGTTGACAGTGAGAACAACCCGGTGATGAAGTCTCCTGAAATTACGGTTTCGCAGGATGGCGTTCCTGTAAAGACATCCACTGATTTCAGCGAAGACGGAAAATATTGGCAAATACAGCAGCACAAGGAAGGTAATGGCATACCAATAGTGATTATGGGCGACGGCTTTGTAGACGATGACATAGCCAGTGGCTATTATAAGGAAGTAATGGAAAAAGCCATAGAACACTTCTTTACAGAAGAACCAGTAAAGAGTTTGCGCGATTATTTTGATGTATGGGCTGTTAATGTAGTGTCGTTGAACAACGCTTTTGGAGGTAATTATTCTACGGCTTTGGGATGTGCATTGGAGGGTGGCAACAGTACAGGTATCTCAGGTGATGACCAGACGGTAGTAAGCTATGTCGCTGCCGTACCTGAGATTGCACAGGATATTACCAAAGTAGAAGAGACAACCGCTATTGTCATATTGAATACATCGGCTTATGCTGGTACCACTTATTTCGGATTTGGATTTAGACAAGAACGTCCTATTTCTGAGTTCGCTATAGGATATTGTCCGATTATAGACGGTTCTCTGGATGGAGAGGTGTTCCGTCAGGTACTTTGCCATGAATGTATTGGTCATGGATTTGGCAAGCTGCTCGATGAATATTCCTACGAGTGGCAGGGAGCCATGCCCGATGAGCTGAAAAATGATTATTTAGGCTTGCGCCAACAGTTGGGATGGACTGCCAATATTGACTTTACAGGTGAACCGTCAGAAGTTGTTTGGGCTGATATGTTGGCTGATTCACGCTATCAAGGTGTTGATGCTTTTGGTGAGCAACTGGCCACTTATGAAGGTGCCTGCACTTATTGGACTGGTGCTTGGAGGCCGACAGACGAAAGCATGATGCGTTCCAACATACATGGCTTCAATGCTCCGTCTCGGCGTGCACTCTACAAGCGGTTGATGAAATCGGCTTTGGGCGACGTATGGCAGTTCGACTATGAAGATTTTGTCAAGTTCGACCAGGCTCATCTGCCTCAGCCTTCAACGGTGACCAAGGCGCCTGTAGCTTTGTCGAAGCCGTTTGCACCGGTTCGTATGGCTAATCGTATGTTGAATTTGAAAAAATGAATTTATTAATCTATATAATTGATATGTATATGAAAAATTGGTATTTATGTGGAGCACTGTTGTTTGCATTGTTTTCTATAATGGCATGTAGCGATGATGACGGGAATGGCGGACAGCCCGAACCGAAACCTGCGGTGAAAACAGAAATCTTGGTAAATGGTTTGGCTGGCCAAACAGTATCTGTGACGACAACTGACGGACAGACTATAGACATGACATTTGCAGCCGACGGTAAAGCTCTGCTTGAGACTGAAGGTGAAGAGGCGCCTGTCTATACGTTGATGAAGATTGGTGAACAAAATGTTCGTATCGGAAGAAAAGGAGGTTCTACTATAACGTTTGATTATGTAGATGGTAAAGTAGCACAACGCACGGCAGAGGATGGAACAGTACAAGTAGGTATTGTAGAGGAGCTTGGCCTTATTATGGATAGTGCCAATCCCGAGGAACTTTTGGCCAAAACTTATGTGCAGGAAGCAGACCTCTATTTTGATGGTGTGACAGATTGGAAGCCAATAGGCAAAGATTATTCATTGCCTTTTACTGGAAGTTATGATGGCAAGGATTATAAGATTTATAATCTGAACATTGTAGGAGTAGCAGAGGAAGGCCAAGTGGTGCAATATACAGGTTTCTTTGGAGCAATAAACAATGCTACTTTGTCTAATATTACCATTGCTTCAGGCGAAGTAAAAGGATACCGCTATACTGCAGCACTGGCGGCACGTGCACAAGGATCAGGTGAGATTGTAAACTGTAAGAACTATGCAACAGTGATTGGCGAAGAGACTGTTACAGGCGGTCTGGTAGCCCAGCTGATGGGAATTACAATAAAAGAGAGCCTTAATTACGGTCGTGTAGAAGGTCGTAGCGAGGTTGGTGGCATTGTTGCCACGGCTCAAGGTGGTCAGGAAGGTATTGTCGTTTGCGAAAATCATGGTGAAGTTTATGCAGCTACAGGTCCTGTAGGTGGTATTGTAGGCAATGCAAATACCAATGTTACAGAGTGTAAGAATATGGGACTGGTAAATGGAAACATATCTGTAGGCGGTATTGCCGGTTCTTATTCAGGTCGTGGAAGTAAATTAAGCAAGTGTTCCAATGCCGGTGAAGTAATGGCACGTGCTCAAAGTGTAGGTGGAATTGTGGGTAGCGTAGGTTATGGCACCATTGAAGAGTGTACCAATGAGGGTACTATCGTTGCTGCTCCACAAGAAAATGAGGAAGGTGAACTTGTGAATACAGAATCATTGGGAGGCATTGCTGGACTGGTTTCAGAAGGTGGAGTCGTACAGAATTGTACTAATCTGGAGAATAGTGTATTTAATGTCGGCACATCGCATGCTGTTGGTGGTATTGCTGGATATATGCGCAAAGGTGAAATAAAAGGTTGTATAAATCAGTGTCAGATTACAGCAGAAGGTGAGAATACAGGCGGTATCGTAGGTTTTTGTTGGGGTACGGCAGAACAGTGTACTAACGAGGCAGCCATAACAGGTCGTCGTTTTGTTGGTGGTATAGCCGGATTTACAGAAGAAGGGTATGGCAAAGTACGTGCTTGTCAGAATAATGGTGTTGTAAAAGGAACAGAAGACTTTGTAGGTGGCATAACGGGTATTGCCTGGGGTGTCGTTTCCGCTTCCAGAAACAATGCGGCGGTCGAAGGTGGCCCTTATACCGGAGGTATTTGTGGCGCTGTAGCCGGAAACTATGCCTGGCTGTTGGCTTCCAGTAACTTTGGAGAAGTGAAAGGTTCGGACAATGTAGGAGGCGTAGTGGGTGAAATGCGTCAGAATGCTTTGGTTGAGGCTTCTTATTCAGTAGCCAATGTGTCGGGTGAACAGAATGTAGGCGGTGTATGTGGCGTGATAGATGATTCATCGCAATTATTGTCGTGCTATTGGTCGGGTACCAATCAGTTGAGTGTAGCTTCAGGTACGGGCGCAGAAATGACGGTAGCCTATTTCAATGATGGAACAGCTATGCCCGAAGGGGTTGTGGCAGGCTGGCCATCGGCAACCGAGAATAAGAACTGGGGCGTAGGTGACGGAACCAACTCTAATTGGTGGAGAGATTTAGGCGCTGAAGGAAAGGCCGATTATCCGGCTCTGTTCTGGGAATTGTCTGCCGAACAGTGAACGTGTGATGCCATTTGGGGCATACACCTCTATATTTGAGTAAAGGCGGTTGTGTTGTTGCATATTGTCAGCAGCACAGCTGCTTTTCTCTGTTTTATAGGTGCATGTTAAGCTTCTTTTTTATAGGGGAGTAGATTGGTTTATGCCGATTACTTGGCATTGATTTGCAGGAACTTTTTCTTTTGGAGGCCGGATGTATGCAAGCCTTTCAAAAACAAAGGTCTGCCCGGATGTTTTACCATCCAAAGGCAGACCTTCTCTTTTTTAATCAAGTTATGAATAAAGAGTTTTATTACTTGATGCGTTTATAGCCGTATACGGGCAGTGTTCCCAGATCTTCTTCGATGCGGAGCAGTTGGTTGTACTTGGCCATGCGGTCCGAGCGGCTCAGTGAACCGGTCTTTATCTGTCCGCTGTTGGTGGCTACGGCAATGTCGGCAATGGTGGCATCTTCCGTTTCGCCCGAACGGTGGGAGGTGACGGTGGTATAGCCGTGGCGGTGAGCCATTTCGATGGCATCCAGTGTTTCGCTCAGAGAGCCAATCTGGTTTACCTTGATAAGGATAGAGTTGGCGCAGCCCATTTCAATGCCCTTGCGCAGGAATTCCACGTTGGTCACAAAGAGGTCGTCGCCCACCAGCTGGCAGCGGTCGCCAATGCGCTGGGTCAGTTTCTGCCAACCTTCCCAGTCGTTTTCGCTCATACCGTCTTCAATGGAGTCGATGGGATATTTGTTGATGAGCTCTTCCAGATAGGCAATCTGCTCGTCGGCCGTGCGTCGTTTTCCTTTGCTGCCTTCAAAGATGGTATAGTCGTACACACCGTCCTTATAGAATTCGCTGGAGGCGCAGTCCATGCCAATCTTCACGTCGCGTCCCGGTTCGTAACCGGCTGCGCGGATGGCTGCCATGATGCTGTCAAGCGCGTCTTCCGTACCCTCCAGCGCGGGAGCAAAACCTCCCTCATCGCCTACGGCTGTGCTGAGGCCGCGGTCGTGGAGCACCTTCTTCAGGGCGTGGAACACTTCGGCACCCATGCGCAGACCTTCGCGGAACGACGGTGCACCTACGGGGCGAATCATGAACTCCTGGAAGGCAATGGGCGCATCGCTGTGCGAGCCGCCGTTGATGATGTTCATCATGGGCACGGGCATTACGTAGGTGTTCACGCCGCCGATATATCTGTACAGAGGAATGTCGAGTGCGCAGGCGGCAGCCTTGGCCACAGCCAGCGATACGCCGAGGATGGCGTTGGCGCCCAGGCGCGACTTGGTAGGCGTGCCGTCCAGCTCCAGCATGCGGTGGTCAATGGCACGTTGTTCCAGTGCCGACATACCGATGAGGGCGGGTGCTATCACCTTATTTACATTTTCCACGGCCTTCAGTGTGCCCTTGCCTCCATATCGCTGCTTGTCGCCGTCACGCAGTTCCAGTGCTTCGTGTTCGCCGGTCGATGCGCCCGACGGCACGGCAGCGCGGCCCATGGCGCCGCATTCCAGTGTTACGTCTACTTCTACTGTGGGGTTGCCGCGCGAGTCGAGTATCTCGCGGGCCGTAATCTTTTCAATTTTCATATTTTCTTCTCCTTTTTAAATGAATAGACTTGTTGCCTTGTCTTTCAATAAAACAACTGTTTGTATGAAAGGTTCTCGGACGAATGCAAAGTTCATATAAATTAAGTGAAAGGTCAATACCTATAAATGGTCAACCTTATGTCTCTGTGGGGCTTTCTCAGACGCAATTACCTATAAATGGGGATTGCGCGGATGGTGTATACCGAGTGTGGGGGCATTGGAAAATACTGTCAGTTGGGGATTGCGGGGCAGGATATTTATGCGGAATTTTGTCCTGCCATTTAAAGGCACATCAGAATAGAATAAAGTAATTCAAGTTTCGGTAAAACCGAAACTTGAAGGAGTTAAAGGAGTTAAAAGGAGTTATCGCCCGCTAGGGCGGGCCTTAGAAGTTAAAGGCCAATAGACCTGTTACTGCCAATTTTTTCTTTTGCAAGACTATCGGCTTTAACTTCTAACAGAGCAAAGCGAAGTGATAACTTCTATAACTTCTTAACTTCCGGTGAAATATCAAATTAGGAACTTAAGTAAGAATTATTTAGAAGAGAATGTTTATCAGGAAACTAATGTTATTTGCCTGCCTGTTTACAGGTGTGGCTGTTGCCAACGCCCAGCCGGCCATGCTGTCGGGGCGGGTATTGTCGTCGGAGAAAGAGATTATAGATTTTGCCACGGTCTACCTGAAGGGTACCAACCAGGGCGGCATCACCAACGCGGAAGGCATCTATCACCTGAAAGCCCGGGCCGGACGCTATACGCTGGTGGTGTCTGCCGTAGGCTACAAGACGGTGGAGATGCCGATAGAGCTGCAAAGCGGACAGCGGCAAAAGCAGAACATCACCCTGACGGCCGACGTGCAGCAGCTGGACGAAGTGACCGTGGTTTCCACCGGCGTGAGCCGCGTCAAGCGTTCGGCCTTCAATGCCGTGGCTGTGGACACCAAGGAACTGCAAAACACCACCAAAAACCTGAGCGAAGCACTGGCCAAGGCGCCGGGCATGAAGCTGCGCGAGTCGGGTGGTGTGGGTTCGGACATGCAGGTCATGATGGACGGTTTCAGCGGCAAGCACGTCAAGGTGTTCATCGACGGCATACCGCAGGAAGGCACAGGCAGCTCTTTCGGGCTGAACAACATTCCCGTGGGTTTTGCCGAACGCATCGAGGTATATAAAGGAGTAGTGCCCGTGGGCTTCGGCACGGACGCCATTGGCGGTGTCATCAACATCGTGACCAACAAGCAGCGCCATCGCTGGTTTGCCGATGCGTCTTACTCTTACGGCTCGTTCAATACCCACAAGTCCAACGTCCGCTTCGGACAGACCTTGAAGAACGGCTTCACTTACGAGATAAATGCCTTCCAGAACTACTCGGACAACGACTACTACGTGGATGCCCCCGTGCTGAACTTCGAGACAGGCAGCTTCAACGAAAAGGAACTCGCCCGTGTCCGTCGCTTCAACGATACCTACCATAATGAGGCTGTCGTGGCCAAGGCCGGTTTTGTAGACCAGAAGTGGGCCGACCGCCTGATGCTGGGCTTCATTTGGTCGCACATGTACAAGGACATCCAGACCGGTGTGCGCCAGAAGACCGTCTTCGGCGAGAAGCACCGCTTTGGTCACTCACTTATTCCCTCGGTGGAATACAGCAAACGAAACCTGTTGCTGAAGGGCCTCGACCTGATGCTCTCTGCCAACTACAACCGCAATGCTACTACCAACGTGGACACCGCCCACTACAAATACAACTGGCTGGGCGAGAAGTCGCCTCTGAATACCCCCGGCGAACAGTCGCGCCAATACAGCCGTGCCGACAACGACAACTGGAATGCTACCGCCACGCTGAACTATCGCGCTGGTCGCATCCATCTGTTCACGTTGAATCATGTGCTCAGCACCTTCCGCCGCGACAACACGTCGTTGCTGGCTGCCGAGGCGCAGACCGACCCCATAGCCAAGCAGACGCGCAAGAACATCACCGGCCTGTCCTACCGCCTGATGCCCTCCGACCGCTGGAACCTTTCAGCCTTTGGCAAGTACTACCGCCAGTACGTAGCCGGACCCATGGCCGAGGACGACACGGGCAGCAACTACGTGCGCACCAGCCGTACGGTCAGCTCCTGGGGCTACGGAGCGGCGGGCACTTACTTCATACTCGACGGTCTGCAGGCCAAGCTATCCTATGAGCGTGCCTACCGCCTGCCCACCATTGAAGAGATGTTTGGCGACGAAGACCTGGAGAGCGGCCAAATCAGCCTCCGCCCCGAAAGCAGCCACAACCTGAACCTGAGCCTCAGCTATGCCAAGACGTTGGGGCGCCATTCTTTCTATCTGGAGGGCGGACTGGTCTACCGCGATACGCACGACTACATACAGCGCAACGTGCAAGACCTGAGCGGCGGCAAGGAAAACGCCACCTACATCAACTACGGCAACGTGCTGACCAAGGGCTACAACCTCTCGGCCCGCTACAGCCTGGGGCGATGGCTCAGCCTGGGCGGCAATTACACCCAGATGGACGTGCGCGACAATGAACGCTACCAGATAGGCAGCACCGGCACGTCGGTGGAAAATCTGGGCTACCGTTCGCGCATGCCCAATGTGCCCTACCGCTTTGCCGACTTCGACGCCAACTTCTATTGGTACGACCTGGGCAGGCGAGGCAACCTGCTGACGCTGACCTACGACAATCAGTGGACGCACTCCTTCTCCTACTACTCCGAGGTAATAGGCAGCAGCAGCGACTACATTGTGCCCAACCAGTTCTCGCACAACCTGTCGCTGACCTATAGCCTGAAGAACGGACGATACAACTTCTCCGTGGAATGCCGCAACCTGACCGATGCAGACCTGTACGACAACTTCAGCCTCCAGAAGGCCGGGCGTGCCTTCTATGGCAAGATACGGGTGCACTTTGGCGACTGACATAGGCACAAGTGGCCGACTTGTAGCTGTCAACTTACTGACTTGGCGACAGGGATGTGCTGATTTGATGGATAATCATATTACATGAATATCATAATCATGTTACTTGATTCCTATAATCATGTTACATGATTTTATATATCATCTAGGATGATTTTACTTCGTTGCCGTACTTCGACAGCATCGGGGCGGCAAATAGAAGGTGACAAGGCAGAGACTTGCGGACAACAGTCCGAAGCCAAGAAGCATTGAAAGTAATATCAGAACCAATTAATACAGAAGAGAAAGATGAAAAAGAACCATTTACTTGCAGGCCTCTTTGCCGCCACGCTGGCAGGCATGGCCCTTGCTTCCTGTTCGGAAGACGAACCCGCCAACGGCGGTAACGGCAGCGGAACTTCTGCCGGAAACTATGTGATAGCTGCTACCGTGACCAGCAGCAGTACCGACACTTACGTGTTGCTGACGGCCTCTTCGCTCGACGAAGGCGAAATCACCACACAAGGCAACGGACTGGTGAACGAGGGAGCCACCTACTGGGTGTTCTACGGCAACCGCTATCTGTATGCCCTCAACTACAACCAGGGCGAGGCGGGCACCACGCAGTCGTTCATCATGAATGCCGCAGGCTCGTTGGAGAAGCGCTCGCAGGAATACTACGTCAACCGCTTCACCACCTACGGCTACTATGACCGCTATATCATGACCACTTCTACCGGAGACGGCCCCTCGGACCTGAAGGACGAGAACGGCTATGTGCCCCAATCGTTTCTGGCCTCTTACCTCGACGTAGAGAACCAGACCTATACCAGCAACTCGGTGACAGCCTCCACGCCTTTCCTTTCCGAGAACTTCCTGGGCAATGGCGAATACGTTACCCTGGCCGGCCTGGCACAGGTGGGCTCGAAGCTCTATGCCGCCGCCGTGCCCATGGGACTCAGCCAGTATGGCTGCATGCAGAAGAATGCCGACGGCAGCTACAAATGGGTGCTTCCGGGCAATGAAGACCTCATCAAGACCGAGTCGGGAGGTAGTGGAAGCGGTGCCTACGACAAGGACGAGCTGCAATGGACACAGTACCCTGACGAATGCTGGGTGGCCATCTTCACCGACCAGACGCTGACGGACTATAAGCTGCTGAAGACCGACAAGATAAGCTATGCCTGCGGCCGCAACCGTTCGCAGTATTACCAGATGAACTGGCTGGCCGACGATGGCTACATGTACGTCTTCTCGCCCTCTTATGCCAAGACCATGAGCGACAGCCGCCAGCAGACCACTTTGCCGGCAGGCGTGGTGCGCATCAATACGCAGAGTGAGGAGTTCGACGACAGCTACTACTACAATCTGGAAGAAAAGGCCGGTGGTGCCTCGTTCCTGCGCAGTTGGTACATTGGGGGCGACTATTTTCTGTTACTGATGTACGACAAGGCCATCACGGCTTCGGACAAGGTGGCCAATCGTTTGGCCGTGTTCAACGTAGCCAATGGAGAACTGGCCTACGTCAGTGGCCTGCCTTCCGATGTCAGTGGCTTTGGCAATACGCCCTATATGGAGAATGGTGTGGCCTACATAGCCGTGACCACCACTTCGGGCTATCCGGCCATTTACCGCATAGAGCCTTCAGCAGCCACGGCCAGCAAGGGACTCGTTGTGAAGGCCACTTCGCTCAATGGTGTAGGGCGTCTGGAGGCAGAGTAATTAAGTAGTGAAGCTACAGGCGGGCGCCGATTGAAGGAGATTATCGCCGGTTTTATTTGAATAATCAGTGCGGATTCGTTTATTTTGTGCCCCCTGTAGCTCTTTTGAAATAATCATCAAACAATGAAAAAAGCATTTCGTAAGATACATTTGTGGCTTTCTGTGCCGTTTGGTATCCTCATTACCCTTATTTGCTTTTCTGGCGCCATGCTGGTGTTCGAGAAGGAAGTGACGCAGTGGGTACGTCCGCAGGTGTTCAATGTCGATCCGCAGGGGCGGCAGCCGTTGTCCATGGATGAAGTTGTCAGCCGTGTGTCGGCTACCTTGCCTGCCGATGTCCGTGTAATGGGCGTTACAGTATTTGACGACCCGCAGAAGGCATGGCAGCTGACGCTTTCCAAGCCGTCGCGTGCGTCGGTCTATGCCAATCCCTATACGGGCGAGGTGACGGGACGTTCGGAGCGTCTGCCATTCTTCTACACCATGTTTCGCCTGCATCGCTGGCTGCTCGACAGTCGTCCGTCGGGCGATGGTGTGTTCTGGGGCAAGATGGTGGTAGGTGTCAGCACGCTGATGTTTGTTTTTGTGCTGGTATCGGGTATTGTCATCTGGTGGCCGCGCACCAAGCGAGCGTTGAAGAATGGCCTGTCCATAGCCGTCCGCAAGGGCTGGCGCCGGTTCTGGTACGACTTGCACGTGGCCGGAGGCATGTACGGACTGTTGCTGCTGTTGGTCATGGCTCTGACGGGACTGACGTGGTCGTTCGACTGGTATCGCACGGGCTTCTATCACGCTTTTGGTGTAGAGGTGAAGCCCAGTATGGGGCATAGCAATGCTGCCCTGAATGCCAGGCAGCACGACGGTGGCAAGAAACACCACGGTGCTAAGGACGAAGATGGCAGAACGGATGAGCGGTTGACTCATTGGCAGGCGGTGTACGACCGGCTGCGGCAGGAGAATCCCGGTGCCAGTCAAATCAGCATAGCCGATGGGACTGCCAGTGTGACGGTCAATCATTTTGGCAATGTACGTGGGGTAGACCGCTATAAATTCAATCCCCGTACAGGCGAAGTGACCGAAAGCACGCTTTATAAGGATTTGGACAACTCGGCCAAGATACGGGGCTGGATTTACTCTGTGCATGCCGGAAGCTGGGGCGGCTGGCTGACGCGCGTTCTCTGGTTCTTGGCCGCTCTGCTGGGAGCTTCGTTGCCGCTGACGGGCTACTATCTGTGGCTGAAACGTCTGTCGGCCAAGAAACGGCAGAGTGGCAGCCGGAATGAATTGCCGGCATAGGGCAGAAAAGTAAACGAAAAGGAGACTAAACAGCTGAATTTTATTGTACCTTTGTCCGCGTTAGTTAACGATAAAAAGGGAAGGATTTTTGTCTTATGTCGCATTTAGCTCCTTTGATAGCCGATTTGGCTCTGATTCTGATTTGTGCGGGGATTATGACCCTGCTGTTTAAAAAGTTGAAACAACCGTTGGTGCTGGGTTATGTGGTGGCCGGCTTCCTGGCCAGTCCGCATTTGTCGTTCACCCCTTCGGTGATGGACACGGCCAACATCCAGACCTGGGCCGACATAGGCGTCATCTTCCTGCTCTTTGCCCTGGGACTGGAATTCAGCTTCAAGAAGATTGTCAAGGTGGGCGGCGCGGCCATCATAGCCGCGTGCACCATTATCTTTTGCATGATAATGCTGGGCATTGGCGTGGGTACGGCCTTTGGCTGGCAGCGCATGGACTGCATCTTCCTGGGTGGTATGATTGCCATGTCGTCTACCACCATTATCTATAAGGCTTTTGACGACTTGGGGCTCCGCAAGAAGCAGTTCACCGGTCTGGTGCTCAGTGTACTCATTCTGGAAGACATTCTGGCTATTGTGCTTATGGTAATGCTTTCCACCATGGCGGTGAGCAATAACTTCGAGGGCACGGAGATGCTGGAGAGCGTGGTGAAGTTGCTGTTCTTCCTCATCCTGTGGTTTGTAGTGGGCATTTACCTCATACCGGAGTTGTTGAAGCGCAGCCGAAAGCTGATGAGTGAGGAAACGCTGCTCATCGTGTCGCTGGGCTTGTGCTTCGGCATGGTGGTGGTGGCTGCGCATACGGGGTTCTCGGCAGCTTTTGGTGCTTTCATCATGGGTTCCATCCTGGCCGAGACCGTGGAGGCTGAGAGCATAGAGAGGCTGGTCAATCCGGTGAAAGACCTGTTTGGCGCCATCTTCTTCGTGTCGGTGGGCATGATGGTAGACCCTGCCATGATTGTGGAATATGCTTGGCCTATCGTTTTCATTACGTTGGCGGTCATCGTCGGTCAGTCGGTCTTTGGTACGCTGGGCGTGCTGTTGGCCGGACAGCCGCTGAAGATGGCCATGCAGTGTGGCTTCAGCCTGACGCAGATTGGCGAGTTCGCCTTCATCATCGCTTCGCTGGGCGTGTCGCTCAAGGTTACCAGCGATTTCCTTTATCCCATCGTAGTGGCCGTATCGGTCATCACTACTTTCCTTACCCCTTATATGATAAGGTTGGCCGAGCCGGCTTCCAACTATGTGGACAAGCATTTGCCCGAACGGTGGAAAAACTTCCTGAGCCGTTATGCTTCCGGTTCGCGAACGGCCAATCATGATAGTTTGTGGAAGAAGCTCATCTTTGCTTTGGTGCGCATTACGGTGGTTTATTCCATTGTCTGCATTGCCATCATTGCATTTGCTTTCAAGTTCTTTGTTCCTCTATGTCGCGAGTGGTTGCCGGGTGTCTGGGGACCGTTGCTGGCTGCATTTGTCATCATCCTGTTCATGTCTCCTTTCCTGCGTTCTATCATGATAAAGAAGAACCATTCGGAAGAGTTTGTGACTTTGTGGAACGACAGTCGGGGCAATCGTGCTCCGCTGGTGGCTACTATTGTGTTGCGAATCTTGTTGGCCGTTTCGTTTGTCATGTTTGTCATTGCCGGGCTGTTCAAGGCTTCGGTGGGTTTGCTGTTGGGAGTGGCGGTGTTGCTGGTCATTGTCATGGTATTGTCGCGCCAGCTTAAGAAGCAGTCCATTATGATAGAACGCAAATTCTTCCAGAACCTGCGCACCCGTGATATGGTGGCTGAATACAGAGGTGAGAAGAAACCGGAATATGCCGGCCGACTGTTGTCGCGCGACTTGCATCTGGCCGATTTTGAGATACCGGGTGAAGCTTCGTGGGCCGGAAAGACGTTGCTGGAACTGAACTTTGGAAAGAAATACGGTGTGCATGTGGTTTCTATTCTGCGCGGAAAGAAGCGTATCAATATTCCGGGTGCTTCGATGAGGCTGTTCCCGCAGGATAAGATACAGGTGATAGGTACTGACGAAGACCTGAACCTGTTTGGCGAGGAGATGAACAAGGCATCGGAACTTGAAACGGATGTGGTGGAAAAGAGTGAGATGATTCTGCGTCAGTTCCTGATTGACGAAGAATCGCCTTTCCTGGGAAAGAGCCTGAAGGAAGCCGGCATACGAGATAAGTACCGTTGTCTTATCGTGGGTGTGGAACGGAATGGCAGCACGTTGCATGCGCCCAATCCCAGTGAGGCCTTTCAGGAAGGTGACGTGGTTTGGGTCGTTGGTGAGAACAATGACGTATACAAGCTGGTCGGTCACGTCCCCGATGTGGATGCGGTTAGCTGATAGGCTGTTTACAGAAATCGAAATCAGCAGAATATAGTTATATCAATCTATAAAATAAGAAGAGAAAAGGAGGATGTTATGAAAAGTAATCCCAAGGACTGTCTGTATTGTCAGAACAACGAAACGTTGCATAGTCTGATGATTGAATTTGCACAACTGAGTGTTTCACGGGCTTTCTTGTTCAAGGAGCAAACCTATCGGGGACGTTGCCTGGTGGCTTATAACGGTCATGTGAACGACCTGAATGAATTGAGCGACGAGGAACGCAATGCCTTTATGGCCGATGTAGTGCGTGTGACGCGTGCCATGCAGAAGGTGTTCAATCCGGAAAAGATAAACTACGGTGCTTACTCCGACAAACTGTCGCATCTGCACTTTCACCTGGCTCCCAAATATGTGGACGGTCCTGACTATGGCGGTACTTTCCAGATGAATCCGGGTAAAGTGTATCTGACGGATGCTGAATATCAGTCGATGATTGAAGTTTTGAAAAAGGAACTTTGATAAGCTGTATGCCGGTTGGCTGGCTTATCAGTAAGTATTGAGGGCTGGATACCTTGTGAAATATAAGGTTTCCGCCCTCAATGTTTTCTTAGAGCTTTGGAGGTTATAACCATTTCTTTAATAAAGGGTCGTCATAATCTTTTTCTCTATATCTTTGGAAAAAGTAGTCGGTTAAGAAACGGGCATTGCTTTGTAGCAATTGTTGGCCATGTTTGCGTCCAAGCAGACTGTTGAGTCCGGCGTCGGGCAGCATACCCTTGTCTTGTAGCAAGCAACTTAGCTCATAAGGGATAACTTCCGGATTGATGAAGAACAGAAACGCCAGTTCTTTTGCCTCTTCTTTTTGGTAGAACGGATTGTCGGGCGAACATATACATTCCGTCAGTTCCAATTGTATGTGCAGGCCGGTTTGAGGTGTTGCCATCAAGACAGCACCTTCGCGGCCGATTGCCGGCAACTTAACTCCTGGAGCGTTTTTATATCCCATTTTCTTGCTTAAGAAATTGCTCAGTTCTCTTTTGTTTCGGCAGAATACAAAGAACTTGCCTTCGTTGGCTTTCATGAAATCTTGGAAAGCAAGTTTTTCATTGCTCAGATTCCTTTTGCTGTTTTCCTTGGCTATGATAGCTTCCAATTCATTGTCGTTATCTATTATAAACAACACACCATTTTGCCACCATGTATCGCCATATTTCACCAACATACAGTTTATGACAGAGTTTTCGGCTTTCAAATTCTTGATATTTTGAAGGTCAAGTGATTCTTTGTCAATGGCAAATATTTGTTTTTCTTCGGTAAAACTTTGTACGTAGATGCACCGCTCGTCTTCTTTTAGATACAGGTAATAACTTTCAGGTAGCGTCTCAATGTCTTTCCATGGGCCGGCTGTAGCTTTGTTTTCTTCCCAAATGAGTGACAACCATTTATAGGAAGGCAGTGAGAGCAGATTATTGCGGGCTTGGAATAAAGAAGATACTTTCAGCCTATAGCATAGCATATCGATTTCTTTGGGGGTGTTGCCTTCATAATTTGCCAGAACATTGTAGGTCTGTTCCTGCAATGCATGCAGGTTACCAAGACTGAAGTAGCAGTTGAAATGAAACCATTCCAACTGTGCCCTGTATGCCAGAAAATCTTCTTGAGCTGGTGTGTTTTTTTGAAAGAAGTCTTGCATCCATGGATTTTGTGGTGCATTCTTGGACTCTTTGGACAGAATCTCGTAAATAAGATTGCCGGCTTTCTGTATTCCTGGATTTTCGGGATTGATGACTTGCTCGCCTAAGTTCTGTTGTTGCAGGCAGTGCCATAGCAGGAAATAAATGTCTTCCAAGTTTATTCCATCGGTGTGGTAGTTGTTTTCTATAGGGTAGAAAGGTAGTTTCTTGCCATATCGTTTCTCACATTCGTTGATAAACGTTTTCCAGATATGGGTTTGCGAGATAATATCTTCGAACCAGGCTGCCAATCGTAAGGACATGTCGGTTATATCGTCGTCGTAGCACGTTATACCAGTGGATAATAACGCTTGTCTGATACGATTAGCTATCTCTATATAGTACTTGTCTATGTTGTTTGAAGTCTTATATGGATGGAACTCTAACCATTGTTTAGGGGTAATCTTGTTGGTGCGCATGTCTGTTTATATTAAATTGATTTTAGGACAATCTATAAATTGATTGGGTAAAAATAATGAAGTTTGCGATATTTTGGCGACATTTCGACAAAAAAGAAAGAAAAAACGGTAGAAATCTGCTATTCTTATAAGATTTCTGCCGTTTTTTTTGAAAGAGATATTTATGATTAGAACTGTTGTTTGTTGGCTAGTCTTTCACCGTACTGTTCAGATGTTTTGTAAATGTAGCAGGCAGATTGTCTGATACCTGCTAAGACATTATGCGATAGCAGTTAACTCTCAACGTGATAAGTATTGCTTCTTCACGTGCAAGTAGTTAACTGCTATCATGACACCCCTAAACCTCTTATTTCAATTCATTTATCATTTGCTTGGGATCCTTGAGCAGTTGCAACCAGTCGTAGTTGCGCAGCAGGGCTAGCAGGGTAGCTATGACGATGACAATGCGGGCAGCCCAAAGAATGAGCAGCACGGCAACGGCAATGAAACCGAAGCGCATGATGTTTACCATCATGGAGTCGTCTTCGCGTGTCTTAGTGCCGTCGCTCCAGGTCGTGACGGTTTCGGTTACCTTCATGGAGGCAGCCGCTCCTACCAGTCCACCGGCAAAGCCAAACAGTATTTTCTTCAATCCGGTAGCCATTTGGTCCTCGCGTCTGCGCTTGGTTATCATGTAGCCACGCGGACGGCAGGCGAAAATGTAGAGTCCAATCCAGATGAAGCACCAGATACCGGCCCAACGTGTACCTGAGGCGCGACCTTCAGCCCGGCCTATCAGGTATTCTTTATAGGTTGTTATGGTATGTTTTTTTTGTTCTTCCAGTCTTTCGTTGGCGTGCTCCAAGTCGCTTTCGTACCCTTTGCGGTTCTCAGCCGAGAGTGTGTCGCAGGTTAGTTTCTCTTCGTAGTAGGCTACGTTTTTTTCTGCCTGTTGGATAGACTCGTCCAGCATTTTCTGCACTTCGGCATCGCTGATGTTTTGCCATCTCTTTACATCGTCGTCCTTGCCGCCGGCCTGGAAAAAATAGTAAGCACCCATGATGGCTACGCAGACTACCACCCACCACGAGAATGTCCAGTGGCGTTGCCTTGACCAGTCTACTACTTCGCGCGTTTCGTACAGTGCATCCATCAGTTCCTTGTCCGATGGGTCGTCTACCGCAGCTTCGGCCTTTGTCAGCAGCTCGTCCATCTGCCGAGTTTCCTTGGCCGTGCGCGGATAGATTTCTTCGTTTTCCAGTCCGTGATAACCAGCCACGTCCCAAGCTTGCAGCAGGTATTCTTCGGCCTGTTTGTTCTTTTCGTCTTTCAGGTTGATGTCGTTGTAGGAGGTTTCCATACCTCCGCTCATGTGTTTTTTGTCCATTGTATTACTACTGGTTTTTAGTTTTCTTGTTCTTGCTGTTCTGGTAGGCTCTGAAACCGAAGGTCAGTCCCTGCCAAAGCGCTTTGAATACATAATAGAACATTTTCATTAACACTTGTACGGTCTGTAAAGCTGCATTGCTCATGTTTGTTTTAGATTAATAGGTTATGTAATAAATGAAGTATAAAAGACCATGAAACGCTTGGTCTCACGGTCTTTTGCAAAGTTATCCACTTATTATATACGCTTGACCACGGGAATCCGGGGGATTTTTGCTTTCTTAGGGGTGATTCAGGAAGGCTGGCCGTATCCTACTTCGATGTAGCCTTTTTCTATGCCTTTCACAATGAGGTCGGCCACATTGCGTGCTTCCAGTTTCACCATGAGGTTCTTGCGGTAGGACTCTATGGTATTTTCGGTCAGGAACAGCTCATTGGCTATTTCGCACGAACTGAGGCCTCGTGCAATGGCTCTTAGTACTTCTATTTCGCGCGGGGTGGGCAAGTTGCGGCGAATGGCAGAGTGGGGCAGGGAAGAAAGCTTGCGTTGCAACTTCTCAAAGCGGGGACAGTAGTATTTTTCGCCTTTCCTTACGGCTTGTATGGCTTTCTTTATATGTTCTACTCCCGACAGTTTCAAGACAATGCCTTCGGGATTTGCCTTGAGTAAAGCGTGTGCAGTCCATATTTCTTCGTGTACTGTGCAAACGATGATGGAGATGTTTTTGTTTATATGTCTGAGGTCTTGTATTACTTCTAAACCGTTTTCACCGTTCAGTTCAATATCAAGCAGGACTATATCATACTGTTTATCTCTCATTTTTATTAATAACTCATGTGTATTCAGGGCCATGTCGGTGCAGGCCACTTCGGACATTGGGTTTAAAATACTTTTCAGGCCTTCAATTACAAGTGCATGGTCGTCGGCCATGATAATGGAAGAGGGGGGAGGCGTCTTTGTTTCGGTCATGATGGATGTCGTTTGGTTTGTTGGGATAGGGTAGGATTATTGTTGGATAGGCAGCGTGCATCGGACGAGGGTTCCTTTGCCGCCTTTTCCCGGTGCTATGTGCAGGGTGCCGTGTAGGGAGGCAATGCGTTCTTGCATGGTTCTCAGGCCGATACCGTCGCCGGCAATATCTGTAGAGCCGTTTCCGTTGTCGTGTATATAGAGCAACAGTGTGCCGTCGCCGGTCTGCTCTATACCTATATATATGTGGGTAGCGCCGGCATGCTTCAGTATGTTGCCTACCGCCTCTTGTACGGTGCGGTAGAGGAGCATGCTTGTCTGCTGAGGCAAGCGGTTCCAGTCGGCTTCGGCTGGGTCGGCCTGAAATTCGGTCTCGATGCCGCTGCTTTCAGCCAGGTTATCGGCATAGTTCTGCAATATTTCCTTCAGGGTGAGTTCGCTGAACGAGGGCGGCATCAGTTCGTGGGAGATGGACCGTACATCTTCCCTTATTTTGCTTAGTGTTGAGGCAAAATCCGGATTGGGACTTTCGGCATTGTTTTGGCATCTCATTTCCAGCAGGTAGAGGTCGTTGCTGATGCCGTCGTGCAGTTCTTTGGCCAGTCGGTTCCGCTCCGACTCCATGCCTTCCAAGTACTTGCGGGTCAGGCTCAGTTCGGTGTCATATTGCAACAGCTCCAGTTCCTTTTCTTTTTCGGCGGCATAGCGTTTCAGCCTTTCGGCACGTTTCCGTTGGCGGGCTACCAGAGCCGCCGAAGCGGCCAGCACAATCACGATAGCCAGCAGCAACAGCGTTATGCGGGTTTTGTTGCGTTCGGCAGATATCCGACGTTCGCTTTCCAGTTGCAGCAACTTCAGCTCTTTCTCCTTGGTTTCGTATTTCACGTTCAGTTCCTGCAAGGCTTTGTTGCGTTCTGTACTTTGCAGGCTGTCGGTCAGGGCGGTTTGCAGCGCAGCATACTCCAGTGCCTCCTTGTACATGCCCAGCTGGGTGTAGCATTGTCGCATGGAGGCATAGAGCCCTTGCAGGATGAATTTCCGTTGCCCGATGCCGTTTGTCTGTTCAAGCATCTTGCCCGTGTGCAGTGCTTCCTTGTAGCGTTTGTTGTCAACAAGTGCCTGTAGTTCTGCCTGGTAGTAGCCCAGCAGGGTCGGTGTCATCCGTACGCTTGGTATCAGCCGATGGGCCAGACGTATGTAGTAGTCTACCGAGTCGACTTGTCCTTGCAGGTTCTTCAGTTGCACCAAGTATCCGGCGTTTCGCAGCATCATGTTCTTGTCGTTCATGCGTGTTGCCGTCTGCATGCTTTGTTGCAGACAGTCGGCCGCCTGACGCAAGTCACCGTTTTCAATGAACACCATGCCGATGTTGGCATATATCTGCACGGTGGCCAGTTCATTGTCTATCTTGTCGGCCAGCAGGCGTGCTTGTGTGGCATAGCGTAGGGCATCGTCTGCTTGCTTCATGTCGTTGCACAGCACTGACAGGTTGGTGTAAAGGGCAGCCTTTTCTTCGGTTGCGCCTGAGAGGGAGCTGTTTCCGGTCAGCAGTCCGAGTGCCAGGTTGTAGTGTTTAAGTGCTTCCTCCAGTCTGCCTTGGGTGCGGCAGTACATGCCCAGTGCCCGGTAGCTGCCCAGCAGGGTCAGCGTGTCGGCCAGCATGGCCGAGTAGCGGGCCGAAGCCAGTTCCTTGCTGACGGCAGAGTCGATGTTGCCCATGCGATAGTAAGTGTCGGCCAGGCAGGTGAGCATGATGTTGTAGGAGGTGGCTTGCGGGCGGGAGGCGGCGTAGCGGTCCATCTTTTCCAGATAGATGCGCGCGGAGTCGTATTGTCCGGTGGCATTGAAGTAGTTTCCTATGTAGATGCAGCATTCGGCTTCCTTGTCTTTGTTGTCCATGAGGCGATAGATGCCCAGCGCCTTGGATTTGAGCGGCATGTACTGGTCTAGCTCGCCCATGGCCAGTTTGTATTCGGCCTGGCAGTCGTAGTATTGGGCCATGGAGTTGGGCGATTTCTCGGCTACGGCGCGTTCATAACCTTTCTTCAATGCTTCGTTGAAGATGCCTTCTGAATCGCCATTTTCCAGAATATACCTGCATATGGCCCAGTAGTCGGTCGAGCGTTGGCTTTGGTTGGCTTTTGCATACAGTTGGCCGACAATGCTGTTCTCTTGTGCGTCGGCAGGCAGGGAGAGAGCTGATAGCAGCAGACAGATGACGGGAATGATGTGTTTTTTCATGAGTTGTAGGATATATGGTGTATTTGTTTTGCCTGATTGACGCAGCTTTATGTATGATTTTGCAAATAACGTGAAAAATATTGGTAAAACAAATTTTATTTGTTGCTTCTTTCCTCGTCAGCTCTGTGTCTGTCGGCCTGAGGCGAGACATATATAATATGGTATAAGGACTTTTGCATTTGTCTTTTTGTTCATACTTTCGGCTTTTGACAGTGTTTTGCTGTCATTCTGTCTGTGGTCGTTGTCAGGTACTGACATATTGTTCATTTTTCTTTGTTTAATGGCAATTTTAGGTCTATTTGAGGGTCTCCTTTTTGATATAGGTCAAGAAATATGTTATATAACATGTTTTTCTATGCCAAAGTGCTTGCTGTTTTCTGGAAAGGCCCTACATTTGCACCGTCATCGATGACAAACAGGATAACAAAAAAGATTTAGGAGGATAACAAAATGAAGATGTTTAAGAAGATTTTTAAGAACTTCGGCAAAGCCGATAAGAACATTTGGGGATACGTGATGCTCTAAGCATTCACCCATTCCCAAATCCTTGAGAGTTAAGTTTTCAGGTATTAGTTTAATTTTTAAGGTTTAGTTTTTAGGATTATGAAGAAGATTATGGCTTATTTAGGATATGTTCTGGCCATGTTGGGCCGGGGCGAGATGATGTCCATGGGATATGGAACTGAGAGATAATAAGATTGAAGCATACTAACTGACAGGACGGAGGTATATCGCAAGATGTATCTCCGTCTTTTTTATATCCCTGTTGCAGGGAGTGGACAGCCGGGTTGGTTTCATCGTACTGAAACTTTAGTTTCCTCCTGCTGGAACTTTAGTTTCTCCCTACTGAAACTTTAGTTTCTTCGGGAGGAAACTTTTGTTTCTCTCCACTGAAACTCTTCGGGGAGTAGAGCTAAAAAATGGAAAGTCTGTACCGCTCTCTTCATGGCGGTTGATGTTTACTATTCTGTCTGCGACATTATTGGGCTAAATAGGATATTGAAAGGATGGAAAACAGGTTGCGGAGTGCATGAATCTGGTATTTGTATCGGGCGATTTGCAGCAACAGACTGCCTGTTTTGTATAGATAGCGGAATAGTTCGGGGAGCTCTTCGGCCAATTAACCAATTTTATTATGGAAAAATTTCTTTAATTGGGTTTGCCGTTGTACTTTTGCACAGTCTATTAAAACACTTATTTAAACAAAAAACGAAAGATTATGTCAAAAGTAACCGTAGTAGGTGCAGGTAACGTAGGTGCTACATGCGCTAATGTATTGGCCTTTAATGAAGTGGCCGACGAAGTAGTAATGCTGGACGTAAAGGAAGGCGTTTCGGAAGGTAAGGCAATGGATATGATGCAGACAGCTCAGTTGCTGGGCTTCGACACTACTGTAGTAGGTTGTACCAATGACTATGAGAAGACTGCTGATTCTGACGTAGTTGTCATCACTTCGGGTATTCCCCGCAAGCCGGGCATGACTCGCGAAGAGTTGATAGGTGTAAATGCCGGTATCGTTAAGTCGGTTGCTCAAAACATCCTGAAATATTCACCCAATGCTATCCTGGTGGTTATTTCCAACCCGATGGATACCATGACTTATCTGGCTCTGAAGTCACTGGGCTTGCCTAAGAATCGTGTTATCGGTATGGGTGGTGCGCTCGACAGCTCTCGCTTCAAGTATTTCCTGTCTCAGGCACTGGGCTGCAATGCCAACGAAGTAGAAGGCATGGTAATTGGCGGACACGGCGATACGACTATGATTCCTCTGGCACGTCTGGCTACATACAAAGGACAGCCTGTCAGCACACTGCTGAGCGAGGAGAAACTGAACGAGGTAGTTGCTGCTACCATGGTGGGCGGTGCTACACTGACCAAGCTGCTGGGCACTTCTGCTTGGTATGCTCCGGGTGCGGCTGGCGCATACGTGGTAGAGTCTATTATCCACAACCAGAAGAAGATGATTCCTTGCTCTGTATTGCTCGAAGGCGAGTATGGCGAGTCTGACCTTTGCATCGGTGTACCTGTTATCTTGGGCAAGAATGGTATCGAGAAGATTGTAGAACTGGAGCTGACTGCTGACGAAAAGGCTAAATTTGCTGCCAGTGCTGCTGCCGTTCACAAGACAAACGCTGCCCTGAAGGAAGTAGGTGCTCTTTGATAACGACATGTTTGTTGCCAAGCCATGTAGGCATGAGCCTATGTGGCAGGTAATTGATTGATATCAGCCGCTCGGGCCTGGGAAGGATGGATTTCCATCTTTTCCGGGCCCGAGTTCTTTGTGTACGTGCAGGATGGCTGTAGATTGGCTGTCCGATGTTGGGGCAGTGGAAAAGATGTCTGAAGCGGCTGTTTGTTGCATACTGCGGCTTGCCAATTGCGTGAAAGTTGTTATATTTCGTTAAAGGAACGCAGATTCTTTTTTCCAACGTCCTTGATTTATGATTTAAAGCAATATATTTGTAATATCAAAATAATATCATTTAAATCTATTGGATATGGAAACGAAGGAAGTGAAATTCAGTGGTTTCAAGATGAACGGCTTTCTGGCTATCTTCTTGTTTTTGTTTGTATGGGCTGGAGTGACGGTTTGGTGCTTTATGCAGGCTCAGCCTCTGTTTTATGTGCTTGGAGTGGTGATGGCGTTGCTGTGGATTATACTGAACTGTGGCTACATGCAGCTGGAACCCAACGAGGCGCGTGCCATGGTGTTCTTTGGCAAGTATAAGGGAACGTTTAAGGATACGGGATTCTTTTGGGTAAATCCGTTCATGGATAAGAAGAAGTTGTCGCTTCGTGCACGAAACCTCGATGTGGAACCTATCAAGGTGAATGACAAGATTGGAAATCCTATCCTGATTGGTCTGGTGCTGGTTTGGCGGCTGAAGGATACTTATAAGGCCATGTTTGAGATTGATGCGCAGACCATGGCCAGCACGGGAACGACATCGGGCGATGGAAAGTCGGTAAGCGTGGGCAATGCCGTGGCCAACCGCATGAATGCGTTCGAGAATTTTGTAAAGATTCAGAGCGATGCCGCCTTGCGTCAGGTGGCCGGACAGTATGCTTACGACGACAATGAGTCGGCTGAGGGAGAATTGACCTTGCGTTCGGGCGGCGAGGAAATCAACGAGCAGCTGGAGCAGAAGTTGAACGAGCGTCTGGCAATGGCCGGCATGGAGGTGCTGGAAGCCCGCATCAACTACCTGGCCTATGCTCCCGAGATTGCTGCCGTGATGTTGCGTCGTCAGCAGGCATCGGCCATCATCAGTGCACGCGAGAAGATTGTGGAAGGCGCGGTGTCGATGGTTCACATGGCGCTCGACAAACTGTCGAAGGACGAAATCGTGGAACTGGACGAGGAGAAAAAGGCGGCCATGGTGAGCAACCTGCTCGTAGTGCTTTGTGCCGACGAGGCTGCGCAGCCGGTGGTGAACACAGGGACACTGAATCATTGATGGCAGGCCGGGAAAAATATAGGGATTAAACGTAAAACTTAGAATATATGTTAGGTATTAATCGAGGTACTGCTGTTCAATATCAGTGTAGCCGTCGTGCCTCGGCAAGGATACAGTTGCTGGTGTGCTTCTGCGTCCTGTTGTTCATAGGCAGTCTAGCTCTGCTCAAGTGGCATGAGCAGGATATGGATGCATTCATAGGTATACTCTTTGCGGGTTCGCTTGTGTTGCTTTATATGGTGTGGCCCGCCTACCGTTATTTCCGACCGGGGCTGGAGACACGTACGGTGATGCTGGGCGGCTGGACGCATAGGCTTTATCTGCGAAGCAGACCGTTGTTCCTGTTGTGTACCGGTAGCATATCTGCCGTGGTAGTGCTGGTGGTTAAGTTGTTGTTCGACTGGATGGAAAAAGGAAGTGTAGAAGGACTGTGGGCAGACTATTTCGATGTGAAGTTTCTGGTTTTTCTGGCTTTCTGTTTTGTAGCAGGAGCGGCGAAGTCCTATGGCGAGTTTGCTTCCTGCTATAAATGGTTGCGAACGCAGAAGTAGCGGATAGCATGGTATGGATTGAGTATTAATATATGGATGATGATGTGCTTGTCTAAATATTGGTTTGGGCTGATTGGACTGTTGCTGAGAGTGGCAGTCTGTGGTGAACACAGGAACGCTGAATCATTGATAGCGGCACAGGTATTTTAAAAAAGGTTTGGTCTTATGTTCGGATTTAATAGAGGAAACAGAGTGGCTTACCGGTGTAGTACGCGCCTGACAGCATCAGAGGCTATTTGTGTGGGCTTGCTGATGGTGGTGGCGTTTGCTGGTATATCGGTTTGGCAGTGGAAGCTGCTGAATACAAATGTTGTGCTCATGCTTCTGTTTGTTATGCTCGTTGGCTTGCTTATACTGGCTTGGGGATTGGTCCGATATTACCGTCCCGGTATGGAGACGCGCTATGTAGTGCTTGATAACTGGTCGCATCGTCTGTTTCTTGGCAATAAGTGGCTGTTCGTTCTTTTCACGGGTGGCGTCTATATGTTGGCGGCTACCGTGTTCGCCTTGGCTTTGGACTGTATTTGGTGGTTGAGCGGTGGACTGGAGGCTGATTATTGGGCCAAAGTTTTGCGCCTGCGCCGTTTGGCGGGAGTGGGCCTGTTCTTTGTGGTAGGAGCCTTGAAGTCTTCTTTGGATTATTACTATTATTATAAATGGCTGCGGACGCAGCGTCAGTAGCATGTTGTCCGTGGTGAAGTATTATGAAAAAAGTTTGGTATGATGAGTTTATATAGGTGTTTCAGTCTGATGGCTGTCTTGCTGTTGGGGTTCGCATTGAGCGGCCACGCGCAGACGGCGAACGATAATCAGGTACGTGCCCAGCGCATCTATGAGCACTTTGTGGCAGGTAGGGGCGACAGTATTTATGCTGCGCTGAACGATGACGGGCAGCGTCAGCTATCGCCTGCCGTGTTCAACGACATGTATCGTCAGTTGGAAATGCAATTCGGTAAACTGAAGTCGGCAGAGCCTTGGGAGCAGGAAGATGCACAGGGAGTGACACTCTACTGCCGCAACTTGCAGTTCGAGCGCTATGCCCTGCGTCTGCTGTTGGCTTTCGATGCAGACGGACGTATGAACACCATTCGGCTGGTGCCGGCACCGGCGCCGGTCACTGTACCTGTCGTCGAGTTTGACGAGTCGCTGATGGAAGAGCGCGACATTGCGGTGGAGACTGACGGCTACCGCCTGCCGGGTACGTTGACCTTGCCTCGGGTAGGAGAGGGACGGAAGGTTCCTTGTGTGGTGCTGGTGCATGGCTCGGGACCGAACGACCGCGACGAGACATTGGGCCCCAATAAACCTTTCCGCGACTTGGCATGGGGACTGGCGCGACGAGGGATAGCTGTTATCCGTTATGACAAGCGTACCAAAGTCTACGGCAAGGACTTTGTGCCCAAGGGACGGAAAATGGATATGGATGCGGAGACATGCGACGATGCTTTGGCTGCTGTGGCATTGGCTCGCAGCCTCTCCGAAGTGGCGGCTGACAGTGTCTTTGTGCTGGGACATAGCCAGGGAGGTATGATGGCCCCTCGCATTGCGCAACGTTCGCAGGGAGGTGTGGCCGGCATTGTTATCGTGGCCGGGCTGGTACGCCCGTTTGAAGATGCTATTATGGAGCAGTCGGAATACATAGCCTCGCTGTCGGCTGGTGGGCAGCAGGCACATGGGCAGCTGGAAGAACTGAAACGTCAGGTGGCGAATGTGAAGCAGTTGGGTACGGATGCTTTCGTCGATAGTATTCCCCTGCCGCTTCAGATACCTAAGGAATACTGGGAGTTCCTTCGCAGTTACCGACCGGTGGCTGTGGCTGCCGGGTTGGCGTGCCCCGTACTGGTGTTGCAGGGCGAGCGCGACTATCAGGTGACCATGCAGGATTACGGCTTATGGCTGTCGGGACTGCTGATGAAGCGCAATGCCCAGCTCAAGTCTTATCCCAAGCTGAATCATCTGTTGCAGGAAGGCAAGGGCAAGTCTACTCCGTTTGAATATCAGAAGTCGCTGCCGGTGCCGGGCTATGTGATGGACGATGTGGCAGGTTTTATTCGGGGAAAAGATATTAGATAGTTTTTGTTAAAAACATATATACTGTGGCTAAGAAAGAGAATACAACCAAGAGTTTCGTGCTGAGGGTGGATGCTGCGACGATGGACGCCATTGAAAAATGGGCTGCCGACGAGTTTCGCAGTACCAACGGGCAGTTGCAGTGGATTATCAACGAGGCTTTGCGCAAAAGCGGCCGGTTGAAGAAGGGTAGCCAAAAGAAAAAAGAAGAAGAGGAGGAAACAGAATGATTAATTTGGGATTTTATTCGGGTAAGGGATATGATGTCCGCTATCGGCGGTCGTTGGTCGACTATGTGTTGCTGGCTGTTGCTTTTGTGCCGGTACTGGCAGATTGGTTTTATATATTCTACATGAACAAGCAGACCGACGGAGCCTTTCTGCAAGAACATGGAGTGGAAGGTATCATGGCACTGGTGCTCTTCCTGGTATTGGGCAGTGCAGCCTATGTGCCCGTTAGGTTCTTCAACTTTGCCTTTCGGGTGACCGAGGCGAATATCGGAAGGCAATATGTGCTGGCCATCCGCCTGTGTCAGGTGGTTAACATATTGATGGGCTGCATGTTCTTAGGAGGACTGTTGGGCAAGGACGTAGCCTGCTCCGTTTATTTCTATGCCGGTGCTTCTATTTTGATGGCAGTGGCTGTGGTTGCTTATTTTGTTTTGGCTTATAGAATGCGTTGATAATAGGCTGTATGTTGGCTACTATCATGTTAGTAATGTACTACTTCTGAAACCATTAATACCTGTAGAGCACTCGGGTAATTGCATAAAAAAGCCCGCCAAAAGGCGGGCTTAAATTGTATGTCGGTTTTCTATACTTGCTTTTAGAATCCGGCCAGTTCAATAACCTTGCTAACAGCCGCATTCAGTCTATCGGGATTCTTACCACCGGCAGTTGCAAAGTGAGGCTGTCCGCCGCCACCACCTTGAATCAGTCGTGCTGCTTCTTTTACCAATGCACCGGCTTTCAAGCCACCGGCTACCAGATTGTCGCTCAGCATGACGGTCAGCATCGGCTTGCCTTCAAACAAGGTACCGGCCACGAAGAACAGGTTTTCCGTGATTTCACCACGCAGCTGGAATGCTATGTTCTTCACTGTTTCGGCAGGCAGCGGAGCAACCAGTTGGATAAGTTTCACACCGTTCACTTCCTTGATGTTCTTCAAAAGGCGTTCCTTGAGCTGGGCTTCCTTCTCCTTCATAAATTCTTCTATCTGCTTCTTCAGTCCGGCATTCTCCTCAATGTACTTGCGGATAGTACCGGTCAGGTCGGGAGCGTTGTTGAAAAGGGCTTTCAGATCTCTCATGGAGTCTTGTAATGTATCTATTAACTCTTCTACTTTAACACCTGTATAAGCTTCGATACGACGAACACCGGCAGCTACAGAGCTTTCAGAAATAATCTTCACCATACCGATGTTTCCGGTAGCAGCTACATGCGTACCGCCACAGAACTCGATAGATGAGCCAAACTGAATGACGCGCACGTGGTCGCCGTATTTTTCGCCGAAGAGGGCAATGGCTCCCAGTTCCTTGGCTTCTTCGATAGGAATGTTGCGGTATTCTTTCAAAGGAATGTTGGCGCGAATCTTGGCATTAACCAGATGTTCTACCTGACGCAACTGCTCGTCGGTCACTTTCTGGAAGTGAGAGAAGTCGAAGCGCAGTGAATCGGGTGTTACCAATGAACCCTTCTGCTCTACATGGTCGCCGAGTACTGTACGCAAAGCTTCGTCCAGCAAGTGGGTACATGAGTGGTTGGCGGCGCAGGCTGCTCGTTTGTCAGTATCTACGCAAGCCATCATCGGTGCATCGAGGTGTTCGGGCAATTTCTTGGTGATGTGTATCGGCAGGTTATTTTCCTTCTTGGTGTCAACCACTTCGATGGTTTCAAATTCGCTGACCAGCACACCTGTATCGCCTACCTGTCCACCGCTTTCGGCATAGAAAGGTGTTTTGTCCAGTACTATCTGATAGTATGTTTGGTTCTTTT
This sequence comes from uncultured Bacteroides sp., assembly GCA_900553815.1. Lineage (GTDB taxonomy): Bacteria > Bacteroidota > Bacteroidia > Bacteroidales > Bacteroidaceae > Bacteroides. The sequence goes on along the minus strand of USEY01000001.1, from coordinate 75,655 downwards.
GCTTGATTTGACGGTAGCGCAAGATGCTGGTTTCGTATTCCGTATAGTCGTAGCCTACAAACTCGGTAGTGCCTTCCTTCAGCGTAATCCAGTCACCGGTCTCTACTGCTGCTGCATTGCGGGCACGTTGCTTTTGTTGCTGCATTTCGGCATCAAATTCCTTGATGTCAGCCGTCATCCCGTTTTCGCGCAGAATCAGTTCTGTCAAGTCGAGCGGGAAGCCGAATGTATCGTAAAGCGTAAAGGTATCCTTACCGCTGATTTCAGTCTTTCCGGCAGCCTTTGCCTCGGCCATGGTCTTTTCGAGCAGGCGAATACCTGTCTCCAGTGTGCGGAGGAAGGATTCTTCTTCTTCTTTGATAACCTTTGCAATCAGGTCTTTCTGTGCGTTCAGTTCGGGATAGGCCTCACCCATATTCTCTATCAGTACGGGTAACAGCTTGTACATGAAGGCTTGCTTCTGTCCAAGGAATGTGTAGCCATAGCGTACGGCACGGCGTAAGATACGGCGGATAACATAACCAGCTTTGGCATTGCTCGGCAGCTGTCCATCGGTAATAGAGAAAGCGATGGTGCGGATGTGGTCGGCTACAACACGCATGGCGATATCAGACTTTTCGTCTGTTCCGTAAGTTTTTCCGGCCAGTTGTCCGATGGCTTTCAGCATAGGTTGGAATACGTCGGTGTCGTAGTTCGACGTCTTGCCTTGCATGGTACGTACCAGTCGTTCAAAGCCCATACCGGTATCAATTACCTTAGCAGGCAGGGGCTCCAGACTTCCGTCGGCCTTGCGATTGTATTGCATGAAAACGAGGTTCCAGATTTCAATAACCTGCGGATGGTCCTTATTTACCAGTTTGCGTCCGGGCACTTGGGCTTTCTCTTCTTCCGAACGAGAGTCAATGTGGATTTCAGAGCAGGGACCGCAGGGACCTGTATCACCCATTTCCCAGAAGTTATCGTGCTTGTTTCCGTTCAGAATGTGGTCTTTGGGTAGGAATTGTTCCCAATAGGAAGCAGCTTCGTTGTCGCGTTCCAGTCCTTCTTCAGGGCTGCCTTCAAAGACTGTGGCGTAAAGGTTCTCTGGATTGATTTTCAGTACGCCAACCAGATATTCCCAAGCCCAAGAGATGGCTTCTTTCTTGAAATAGTCGCCAAACGACCAGTTGCCGAGCATCTCGAACATGGTGTGGTGGTAGGTATCGTGGCCTACTTCCTCCAGGTCGTTGTGCTTACCGCTTACGCGGAGACACTTCTGTGAGTCCGCCACTCTTTTATATTTCGCCGGGTGATTGCCCAAAATAATATCCTTGAACTGGTTCATGCCCGCGTTGGTAAACATCAGCGTGGGGTCGTCCTTAATTACCATGGGAGCAGAAGGTACAATCTGATGTCCTTTGCTCGCAAAGAAACTCTTGAAGGAGTCTCTGATTTCATTAGCAGTCATCATACTTATATATGTTATTCATTTAAGTTCTTATCATACATGTAAAGAGAAAGTAAGGAAGTATATCGAAGATTCCGTGACCGGCAGTTCTGATTCCTTATTTTCCACTCTATCGGCCTTCTTTTTCTGAGTTCTTGTGCCGGAAGGATGCAGAGACGCTTGGGGGTGACAGGAAAGAAGAAGCGTTCCACACGGCTGTTCAATGTACCTATTAACTTATGGATTAAAGAACTAAAAAACTCAAAAACTCAAAAAAACAGCGCAAAGATAGCTTGTTTTTATTACTTTTGCCGCATTGACAAGCGAATATTTCCAAAAAAGATGCGCAAAGTTTACTACATATATAATCCGCAGACGCAGACTTACGACCGAATCTATCCCACTATCAGGCAGCGTGCTATGAGTATTCTGCGCCGACTGTTTGTCGGCATGGGGCTGGGGGCAGGAAGCTTCATTGTCTTACTGCTTATATTCGGTTCACCGTCTGAAAAGGAATTGCGCAAGGAAAACAACCAGTTGCAGGCTCAATACAACGTGTTGTCTAAGCGTATGGACGAGATTGCCGGTGTATTGCAGGACCTGCAGCAGCGCGACGATAATCTTTACCGTGTCATCTTTCAGGCCGACCCTGTGCCGACTGCCATTCGAAATTCTACTTACGGAGGTACCAATCGTTACGAGCATTTGATGGACATGGCTAATGCCGAACTCGTTGTGCATACAACTCAAAAACTGGACCTGCTGACCAAGCAAGTCTATATCCAATCACGTTCCTTCGATGATGTGGTGGAAATGTGCAAGCAATATGACGAACGCTTGAAGTGCATTCCTGCTATCCAGCCAATTTCAAACAAAGACTTGCGCAAGACAGCCTCTGGATATGGTACACGAATCGATCCCATATACGGAACCAGTAAGTTTCACTCGGGCATGGACTTCTCTGCGCCAATGGGAACCGATGTTTATGCCACGGGAAATGGAACTGTCATCAAAGTAGGGTGGGAGACCGGATATGGTAACACCATCATCATAGACCACGGTTTTGGCTATCAAACATGGTATGCCCATTTGCAAAGCTTCCACACCAGTGTGGGCAAGAAAGTGGTGCGTGGCGAAGTTATCGGAGGAGTGGGCAGTACGGGCAAGAGCACAGGGCCGCACCTGCACTACGAAGTGCATGTCAGAGGGCAAGTGGTCAATCCCGTGAATTATTACTTCATGGACTTGAGTGCCGAAGATTACGACCGCATGATTCAACTGGCTGCCAACCACGGAAAAGTGCTTGACTAACCGCGGACAGAATTTATTCATCAAACGTTTATTACCAAGAAAAGTAGAACCAGCCGTGCTAAACAAGGATAAGAAACTAAAGATATACTATTCCATCAGCGAAGTGGCACAGATGTTCAATGTCAACGAATCGACGCTGCGTTTCTGGGAGAAGGAGTTTCCGCAACTCAATCCCAAGAAAGCAGGACGAGGCGTGCGGCAATACAAGGCCGAAGACATTGAAGTGGTGAAACTGATTCATTATCTGGTGAAAGAACGGGGAATGACGCTGCCCGGAGCACGCCAGCGCATGAAGAACAACAAGGAAACCACTATGCGAAACTTTGAGGTAGTGGAGCGTCTGAAAGCCATACGCGAAGAACTCGTTGGCATGCGCGATGCGCTCGACGCCTTTACATACGAACAGGTAGACGCCTTGAAACAGAACATAGAACAGCAACAGAAAGGAGATTAACCCTCTATATTCTGTATTTCCACCTCTTTTACTTTACGGAACAGGTCGGAGGCAAAGATAAAGTTGTTGAGCCGTTCGTTGCTCGATGTAAAGATATCGTCCTTGCTTCCTTCCCACTCTTTATGCCCTTCGTAGATATAGATAATCTTTTCGCCGATACCCATCACCGAGTTCATGTCGTGCGTATTGATGAGTGTGGTCATGTTATATTCCTTGGTAATATCCTGAATCAGGTCGTCAATGACCAGCGAGGTCTTGGGGTCGAGGCCCGAGTTTGGTTCGTCGCAGAACAGGTACTGAGGATTCAGCGCTATGGCACGCGCTATGGCTACACGCTTCTGCATACCGCCACTGATTTCGCCCGGATACTTGCTGCCGGCTTCTGACAGGTTGACGCGGTCCAGACAGAACTGGGCACGCCGTGTACGGTCGCGCAAGGTGTCGTTGCTGAACATATTGAGTGGGAACATCACATTGTCGAGCACAGTCATGGAGTCGAACAAGGCGGCACTCTGGAATATCATTCCCATTTCGCGACGCAGTCTTTTCTTATCGTTCTTGCTCATCGCAAGGAAGTTGCGGTTGTCGTAAAGCAGTTCACCCTTTTCAGGCGTCAGCAAGCCGACAATACACTTCATCAGCACCGTCTTTCCCGAACCGCTCTGGCCGATAATCAGATTGGTTTTACCGTTCTCAAATGTGGCGTTGATATCAGTCAACACATCCTTTCCTTCAAAAGATTTGCAAAGTCCCTTCAGTTCTATCATGCCATTAAAAGTTGAGTTAATACTAAGTCGGCAAACAAAATCAGCACACTGCTGCATACCACCGAGTCTGTCGAGGCTTTACCAACCTCAATGGAACCACCTTCCACCGTATAGCCGAAGAAAGCCGAAACGCTGGCTATGATGAAAGCAAAGAACAGCGACTTGATGATGCCGCACCAGATGTACCATTCCACAAACATGTACTGCAAGCCATATTCCAGGTCGACAGCCGACATCACACCGCCAAACCAACAGGTACAGAAAGCACCAATGACGCCGGCAAAAATGCTGAATGTCACCATTAGCGGAATAGTCGTAACCATGGCAGCTATCTTAGGAAGTATCAGGTAATTGGCCGAGTTGATACCCATTATCTCAAGTGCGTCAATCTGTTGCGTCACCCGCATGGTACCCAGCTCTGAAGCGATGTTCGAACCTACCTTACCTGCCAGAATAAGACACATGATGGAAGACGAGAACTCAAGCAACATGATTTCACGCGTCACGTATCCTACTGTCCAGCGAGGCATGAAAGGGCTTTCAATGTTAAGCTTGATTTGTATGGTGATAACGGCGCCGATGAAAAACGAAATCAACAACACAATGCCGATAGAATTGACACCCAGTTGCTCCATTTCGTTAATATACTGCTTAAAGAACATCCTCATCCGCTCCGGACGTGTAAATGTACGTCCCATGAGCATGATGTAACGTCCGAAAGTTCTAATTCCTTTTAGCATAACTTGTAAGTATTTGCTGGCAAATGTACAGCTTTTCAGCTTATTTTTGCTACATTTGCCCCAAAATAACAGCTTTATATCTTACTACAAGAAGCCTGCAAGCGACTTATAGTATATAAAAAAGGTATAATAGGCCATTTTCTATACGAACAGCAGACGGACTATGGAAGAGAAAAAAATGGTACTTCGCACTGAAGACCTGGTAAAGAAATACGGAAAGCGAACGGTGGTGAACCATGTTTCTTTCGACGTGAAGCAAGGAGAAATTGTAGGATTGCTGGGCCCGAACGGAGCAGGCAAGACTACCTCGTTCTACATGACCGTGGGGCTGATTACCCCCAACGAAGGACGCATATTCCTGGACGACCTTGACATTACCACCTACCCTGTATACAAACGTGCACAGACAGGTATCGGATACCTGGCGCAGGAAGCTTCCGTGTTCAGACAAATGAGTGTGGAAGACAACATCACGTCAGTGCTGGAACTGACTAACAAACCGTTGGAGTACCAGAAAGACAAACTGGAAAGCCTGATAGCGGAGTTCCGCCTGCAAAAGGTGCGCAAGAACAAAGGAAACCAGTTGTCGGGAGGTGAACGCCGACGCACGGAGATTGCCCGCTGTCTGGCCATTGACCCCAAGTTCATTATGCTCGATGAGCCGTTTGCCGGTGTCGACCCTATTGCGGTAGAAGACATTCAGCAGATTGTGTGGAAACTGAAAGACAAGAACATCGGCATTCTGATAACCGACCATAACGTGCAGGAAACGCTGAGTATCACCAGCCGGGCATATCTGCTGTTTGAAGGAAAAATATTGTTCCAAGGCACGCCCGAGGAACTGGCCGAGAACCAGATTGTGCGCGAGAAATATTTGAGTAACAGCTTCGTGCTGCGCCGGAAAGACTTTATGAAATAGCGACATTCCTCTGACTATCGAGGACGTAGAATACCATAATAGCCTTGCTACATGTCTTAACCTGATAGTTGTAGCAAGGCTATTTTTTTTCTGATGAGTTGTAGAGACTCTGATGAGTTGAAGCTGTAGAGACGCGGCGTGCGCTCATCTTCCCTTCCTCGTCCAAGGCGTTGGGCAGAAGCAAATGTCGGGTCCGTATCACCCCTTCTGAGGCAGCCGCGAAAAAGACGCGCGTCTTTGCAGAAAAACACGGGCGTCTTTCGGTAGAAACACGGGCGTCTTTGGGGTATAAACACAGGCGTCTTTCGGTGGAAACACGGGCGTCTTTCAGTAGGAACACAGGCGTCTTTTTGGGGACTGATAACTGTGATAATATAATATGCTGATTATTAGCTGATTAAATTTTCGGTGTTATGAAAGCCAATTTCAATTTGGCTTACCGGATTAATCCGCAGACCATGTGATTTTTCCTGGGCAGAGCAAAACAGGGTAGTAAGAACCCCCAGAAATAATACAAAGCCTTTCTTCATGCTGTGTCAGTTTATGAGTTCGGTAACAGTGGACTCCCCTGCGAAAGGAGTCCACTGTCGTTATCAATTCTCTTCCGTCTGATACACTTCGCGATAGATGGTTTTCTTGATGTGTTCGAAGTCCGTATCGGGGTTCAGGCAACCATAGGCCATGATATACATGGGCAGGAAAGGATAGCCGGGGCGATAAGGAGGCTGTTGGTAGGGCTTATCCCAAAGTACCAGTCCCTGGCGCTTGTAGAAGTTGATGCGGCGTTGCGCCATCTCTGTTTCAGGAGCTTCCACCTCAAGTACCAGCGGTAAGGTCAGCGTCTTGCATAGATGAGCTATCGCTTCCTTGCCGTAACCACCGTTTCGTAGTGAAGGGTCGATGGCAAAATGCTCGGCATAGCAGAAGGTATCAAATATCCAATAGGTCATCAGTCCTATAGGCTTGCCATCTTTCTCTATCACGTTGAAATGGAAACACGGCTTGCTCTCTATGAACTGCTTCAATTCCTCCAGGTCGCGATACTCTTCTTTGGGAAAAGAAACTTGAAGCAATTGTTCTGCATACCGATAAAGGTCGGATGAGGTCTGTGTAATACGTTTGAATGTAATCATAATAGCGTTTTGTTTCTTGTTATTTGGTGTAGAAATCAATCATTCGTTTGAGTGCACGCTGGCAGACGGGACAGAACTCTGGATATTCGTTGGTGCGCATGCGGCAGTTGTCGGCGGGGCGGTAAACGCCTTTGAACGAATAGCCGCCTCCCTCGTACACGCCTACCGGATACTTGCTGCTCTGGCTGGGCAGTGTGGGCATGGGAGTACCTTCGGGCAACATGTCCTGCCACTTGGTTGCAAAGTCCACACGGGTGGTAATGTTTTGTTCCCATGGTTCCACGTCAAGCGGATATGTATCGTTCATCACGTCTTCTTCGTAGAAGTATTCATCGGCCAGCCCGCCGAAGCTGTGGCCGAATTCGTGTACCACTACCGGTCTGAACAGCGGATGATGGGCTGTAGTCAACGTATAGGAATTGTAAATGCCGCCGCCACCATACTCATCGGTGTTGGCCAGGATGATGATGTGTTCGTAAGGAATGCCGGCCAGGGCGTCGTGTATGCTGTTGACATGGAGCGTTGTCAGGTAGCGGTCGGAATAGAAGGTGCTGAAGTGGGAGTTGAAAGCCGTGTGTTTCCATTCACCCAGCCGGGGAACACTGACACCGCTATCCTGTGAGGGACTTGCTACGGCTACGATGTTGAACCGTTTTTTCAGTGTCTTGAACGGTTCGTGTTCGAACAGACTCTGACAAGCCACTTCGGCATCCTTGTAGAAAGTCTCCATTTCCTGCTCGGTATATCCTTCGGCCAGGATGGCCACATCAATGCACTGTTCGGGGCTGCCGTTCTTCAGCAGGTATTTATGAGGTGTGATGTGTGAAGTACCCTTGGCATTAATCAGGATGTCGGCAGGGTTCACCACATGGGTCATGCTTGCCCTTACTTCCTTGCGGGGAGTGAAGAGCGTGACGGTGATTTCCGCCGTTTTCAGTGGGAAGGGAATGAGGTAGGTGTTTTCAAATCCCTTGGTAGTTGTTTGGGCCTCGTCGGTTTCCAGCCATTCCTGAAAGAGAGACGAAAATGAGGTGCGGTAGATAACTTTGCCGCTGGCAGCATCTTTCATCACAATTTGCCCGTTTCCTGCCAGGGGCAGCTCGCTCAGGTGGTGCCGGCGTCCGGCCCAGGTTGGCAGCGAAGAGAGTTGGCTCAGACAGATTTCCTGTTTAGCAGCATTGCCTGTAAACAGATAGTCTAGGCGTAAGGTTTTATCGGTAAAATAATTGCTGAATACTTGTGCCTGCAAAACGAACGAGGTCAGTAGGCTGATGAAGAACAAAATCGTTTTTCGCATGTTTTTGATGGTGTTTTTAGTTCTCTTTCTGTTGCACGATAAGCAGGCAACAAAAATGGATTAGTGAAAAATTTCAGTTCAATTCTCTGCTTAAAGTACAGAGTCATTAAGACAAAGATACAACATTAATTTGATGCCGGCAAAGAAGCTTGTCTGACATCCGGTAAAAAGGAAGGGATGGCAGCCCAGTGTTATTGGGCAGATGTGGTGTTGCATAGGACTCTTATTCGCCGGCCTATAGGCTTTCTGATAGGGGTAAAGTTGTTTTTTGAATGATGAAACGTCAGAAAAGTAACAAAGTGTACGAAAAATGAAGAAAAAATCACTAACTTTGTAGAACTGCTATCAGAGAGTAGCGAAATAGTATATCAACAAATTTAATTTCAGAAAGTATTAAAATGGGACATCATCAGTTGGATACATTGGATGAACAGATATTGAAACTGATTGCGGACAATGCCCGCATTCCTTTTCTTGAAGTAGCCAGAGCCTGTAACGTGTCGGGAGCTGCTATCCACCAGCGCATTCAGAAGCTGACAAATATGGGTGTATTGAAAGGTTCGGAATACGTCATCGACCCGGAAAAGATAGGATATGAAACTTGTGCCTATATCGGCATCTACCTGAAAGACCCAGCCTCGTTCGATGCTGTCACCAAAGCCTTGGAAGCTATTCCCGAGGTGGTAGAATGCCATTTTACTACCGGCAAGTATGATATGTTCATTAAACTGTATGCACGCAACAATCACCACCTGCTGAGCATCATTCACGACAAGTTGCAACCGCTGGGATTGTCGCGTACGGAGACTTTGATTTCTTTCCACGAAGCCATCAAGCGTCAGATGCCCATCATGGTGGAAGATGAAGAAGAGGATACTGAAGAGGAAAGGGAAGAATGAGACTTACCGCTTCCGTAGATAATCGGTAAAAGCATAGGCAAAGGGGTGTTTCTCGTCGGCGAGATGCACCTCTTTGTTTTTTTCTTGCCATATTTCCGGGTCTATGGCAGGGAAATAAGCATCGGCCTGGGGAGCTATGGCATCCACTTCGGTCAATAGTAGTTCATCGGCCAAGTGGAGCGCTTGCTTGTAGAGGCTGGCGCCGCCAATGATGAAAACTTTCTCTTCGGCACTACATTGCTGCAAGGCCGCTTCTAGAGAAGAGTAGGTCTCAGCACCCGGATAAGAAGCACCTTGGCGGGTAGACAAGACAATGTTGCGACGATTGGGCAAAGCACCTTTGGGCAGAGACTCGAATGTCTTTCGGCCCATGACAATGGTATGGCCGGTTGTGAGAGCCTTGAAACGTTTCAAATCATTAGGTAGCCAAAAGAGCAACTTGTTTTGGAAGCCAATAGCCAATTGACGGTCGACGGCGGCAATGATGCTTATCATACGGAATACAATTATGTTTTTTGAATAAGGTTTGTTTATACAGAGACCTTGCCGGCAATGTGCGGATGCGGGTTGTAGTTCACCAGCTCGAAGTCCTCATATTTAAAATCGAAAATACTTTTCACATCTGGATTGATGCGCATCTGAGGCAACGGACGGGGTTCGCGGGTCAGTTGCAATTTAACTTGTTCCAAATGGTTCAGGTAGATGTGTGCATCGCCCAATGTATGAATGAAATCACCAGCCTTTAAACCTGTCACTTGGGCCATCATCTGCAGTAGCAATGCATACGAGGCTATATTGAACGGCACTCCCAGGAATGTATCGGCGCTACGCTGGTAGAGCTGAAGGCTCAGACGCCCGTTAGCTACATAGAACTGAAAGAAGGCATGGCAGGGAGGCAGGTTCATGTTGTTCAGATCTCCCACATTCCAGGCACTTACAATGATACGGCGGGAGTCGGGATTGTGTTTTATGGTCTCCACGGCCTCGCTTATCTGGTCAATAAAGCCACCTTGGTAATCGGGCCATGAACGCCACTGATAACCGTAGATATGTCCCAAATCACCATTTTCGTCAGCCCACTCGTTCCAGATTCGTACACCGTGCTCCTGCAGGTAATGCACATTGGTATCTCCCTTGAGGAACCAGAGGAGTTCATAAATAATAGATTTCAAATGAAGTTTTTTAGTGGTCAGGCAAGGGAAACCGTCTTCCAGATTAAAGCGCATCTGATGCCCGAATACACTGATTGTACCTGTACCGGTACGGTCGCTCTTTTCAACTCCTTCGGTCAATATACGGTTGAGCAGGTCTAAGTATTGTTTCATGAATGTTTTCCGTTACAATATTCTATATATAGGTATATGATATGATTAAATAGCGGCTCAAAGGTACGCAAAAAATCATTTCCATACCGCTGCCGATTGCTTTTCTTATAGGAACGGAGTCAGTAAATTGGCAAACCAGCCGACGAATTTCTTCCATGGAGACCGTTGTTTCCAGTATTCATCGGTCATGGGAGTGCTGTTTTGCTTATCGCGTTCAAACATGTCGTTCAGTTGTTTGGTTACTTCGGGGTCGAAAATGAAAGCATTCGTTTCGTAATCGTAACGCAAGCTTCGGCTATTCAAGTTTGCAGTGCCCACTGTACAAAAAGAGCGGTCAACCATCATCACTTTGGAATGATGGAATCCACCATTGAAAAGGTAAATTTTGGCACCTTTCTTCATTAATTTGTGGGTAATATAAAAAGAAGCCTCGGGAGTGAACGCTATGTCTGATACGGCCGGTATCAGGATTTCCACTTCAGTACCTCTTTTTAAAGCCTTTTTCAGTGCTTTCCTTATCGACTTGGTTGGTACAAAATAGGGATTGATTATCTGAATATTCTTTTGTGCGGCATAGATAGTTGCCGTGTAGGCATGGCTGATGGAGCGGGGCGTTTCGCGCGGGGTACGGTCGACAATCGCTATTTCCTCGGCTATGCTGTCGGGAAACTGGGGAACATCGGTAAAATATTGCGGTCCGCCAATGTGCTGGCCTGTCTCCCGATTCCACATCGTCAGGAAAATTCCCTGCAGATAGCGTACGGCATCACCCTCAATACGGACGTGCATGTCGTGCCAGGCTCCTATTTTGGGTAAGCCATTAATATAATAGTCGGCTATGTTCATGCCGCCGGTGTAGCCTATGTATCCGTCAATAACAACGATTTTCCGATGGTCACGATGTGCGGCATGGTTCACATAAGGGAAAGTAATTGGGTCGAACTTTACTATTTCAATACCCTTGTCTCTTATCGCTTTCAAATGACGCTTTTTCAGCGGTTGGTTATTAGACCAATTACCAAAAGCGTCGAACATGGCTCTTACTTCCACGCCTTCTTTCACTTTTTCGGCCAATAAGTCGAACAGGGCGTTGGCAATAGAATCGTTTCTAAAATTAAAGTACTCTAAATGAACGTGGTGCTTCGCGTGGCGGATGGCTTCAAACAAGTCGGTGAACTTTTCACGGCCACTCATCAGCAATTTCACTTTATTATTGGTTGTAACAGGAACTCCTAACTTCTGCATGTAAGCCATGGCAATGGAATCGCTCGATGTCCGGGCTTGCAAAGAATGATAGGAGCACAACAGCAGTAAGATGTAGAATAAATATCTCAAAACTTCTCTCCTTTAAATAGTTTTCTGAGGGGGCAAAGATACGACAATGAACGGAATAATTCTCACCGCCTCATATAAAAAGTGTTTCAAATTCTGCCATTAACAAACACTCAACCATGTTTTTTGTTTTACATCTTCCTGTAATTTATGTTAAGCCAACGTGGCTATCTTCCTATACAACAGGTATAGCAATACAATACAAGCAATAAACATCGACCTTGGGTCAATATCAGTCAGCCCGTCCTGATAAGTCTCCATAATCACTTCGCGCAGACTGATGAATACCAGTTGCAAGCCATCAAATGCAACAAACAATATGAAAGCTATTGCAGCGCACAATATAGTCCAAATGCGGGCAATGCGCACATAACGGTCCGGTAAATGCCGCATCACCCGATGTGTAAAGCCATTATCGGCTATCTCTTGCCGGTTTTCCTTGAAAAACTGCTTTAAAAGTTTGTCTTCTCTTTCATTGTCCATCATAACCATTCTGTTTTAAGTAGGTTGCCATCTTGCTTTTAGCCCTCGACAGATGACTTTTTACCGTATTGACTGGGCAACCGGTGATTCCGGCTATCTTTTCTATACTCAAATCTTCCATGTAGAAAAGTGTAATGCAGGTACGTTCCATATCTTTCAACATGGCCAATGCCCGATACAAGTCCATTTTCTGTCCTATATCGGGCTGTCGGACGCTACATTCTGCGTCTACTTGCCGGCAATCGAGGTCGTCAGTTTCCTTACGGCTACGCAGGTAATCGTAAAACACATTGTAGGCAATGCGGTAAAGCCACGTGGAAAAGCTGGATAAGTTTCTAAATGAAGCCAGGCCGGTATAAGCCTTGATAAAGGTTTCCTGGGCCAAGTCGTCACTCAGTTCATTATCGCCGCACGTCAGGTTCAGGAAGAAGCGTCTGACGGCCGACTGGTATTTTCTCACCAGCTGGTCAAAAGCCTTGGTATTGTGAAACACAATGACCTGCGCCACCAACGATATGTCGCTGAGCTGACTCATTGTCTGTCTTCATCCTTGGTTTCAGCCGTATCCTGTCGGGGAGTCAAGGCTGTATCTGTAGAAGCCGGACGTTGCCGTGAGGCATCATGGTAATCATTTCCTGAGGCCGGTCGCGATTGTTTGTCTTGGGTGTAATAGATGACTACCTGTCCAAAGCCTGTGAACATGATAAGCAGGCCTATGCAACCGATACTGAACTTCGTGGTAATGGCCCATAAGAAGATGAACAAACCAATGCCCAGGAAAATATTCTTGATGCCCTTACTGCGTATGTCTGACATTGCCATATCTTTCATAACATCTGATTTGAAGAAATCGGGAGGCAATGGACGTCCGGCAGCAATAGCCTGTTCCAGCAGACGATATTTGGCTTTCCGGTTCTTGTATCGGAAATAGAAGATGATAAAAAGAAGGAAAAGAGGAAAACCGAAACAGAGAATAAGTCCCAGCAACGGAATCAGTACACCGTTGACGCGGTCGCTGAATACTTCTTCCCAGTCGGCTCCGCTATCATAGTGATGCGCATAGCTGCCATCTGATGCTTCAGCTCCTTCTTCCGTTTCATAGGTCATGATGCTTAGGGTGTCGGCCACGCTCTTTCCGTCAATTACCGTATCGCGCAGTTCGATGACACGTTTCACATTGCCCAAACTGTCTTTTTCGCTCACTTTCCTTATCTTGCCTTGAGCTGTGGTGGCCGATAGCAGGATGACAGCCACTAATAGAATGAATCTTACTGTTGTCTTCATAACATATAGAATGTATTTACTTTAATTGGAATAGGGTTTCATTTTCTCCTTAGACGTAACTAATCAGCGGTAAAGTTGCAAAGAGACAATATTTTTTCGACATTTGCCTGAAATAAAAGCTAAAAAAGTATGGAATTACCTCCTTCTTTCGTCGAAGACATGCGTGCCCTGATGCCCGATGCCAACGATTTTCTGGCAGCCTTACAGACAGAACAACCTGTGAGCATCCGTCTGAACAGTCTGAAACTGGACACTTCTACCCATCCCGAATCATACATCTTCCCTGCATCCTATCCAGCCGCCCTGCGCGGACAGGGCGAAGTCCGATTGCCGCAAGGTTCTGTGCGTGTGCCCTGGTGTGAGTCCGGCTACTACCTGCCCAGCCGCCCGGCATTTACGTTCGACCCATTGTTTCATGCCGGAGGGTATTATGTGCAGGAGGCGGCATCCATGTTCTTGGAGCAAGCCATGCGACGGTCTGTCGGTGCGCCGTGCCGTATGCTTGACCTATGCGCCGCTCCCGGCGGCAAGTCATCGCTGGCCAGCACGCTGCTGCCCAAGGGAAGCCTGCTGGTAGCCAACGAAGTTATCAGACAACGTTCGCAGATATTGGCCGAGAACCTGACGAAATGGGGATGCCCCAACACCATAGTGACCAACAGCGACCCGGCTGACTTCGGACAGCTGGACAACTTCTTCGATGTTCTGCTGACCGATGTTCCCTGCTCGGGCGAAGGTATGTTTCGTAAAGACCCTGTTGCCGTGAGCGAATGGAGTCCGCAAAACGTGGAGTTGTGTTACCAGCGCCAACGCCGCATTCTGTCGGACGTATGGCCCAGCCTCAAACCGGGCGGAATAGCCATTTACAGCACCTGTACCTATAACGTACACGAAGACGAAGAGAATATTGCCTGGATTTGCCAGGAACTGGGAGCGGAAGTCTTGGAAGTACCAGTGTCTGCCGACTGGGGCATAACCGGAAACCTGCTGAACAATGATTTCCCCGTTTATCGTTTCTTGCCCCATAAGACACGCGGCGAAGGCCTCTTCATGGCTGTATTGCGCAAAACCGGAACATCCGAACCAAACTTGTCAACTGCCTCCAGGCAAGCTACCTCTTCCGCAACTGTGCGCAAGAAGCAGAAAGGCGGCAAGCAGCGTTCGGCCGTCTTCCCCAAAGACGCCTTGCAGACCATGCGCTCCTGGGTATTGGACGCCGACAGCTATGAATGGACTGCCGACAATGAGCTGGTAACTGCCTTCCCACAGGCTCACGCCGATGCACTGTCAGCCCTGAAGCAGGCTGTACGCATCGTACAAGCCGGCATACAGGTGGGAACACTCAAAGGTAAAGACCTGATTCCGCATCATGCACTGGCTATGAGTATAGCTTTGGACCCCGATGCTTTTGCCAGCGAAGAGGTGGACTACGCTCAAGCCGTGGCCTATCTGCGCAAGGAAGCGGTCAGCTTACGCCCCGAGGCCAGCCGTGGATATGTCCTGCTTACTTACCGTGGCTTCCCGCTGGGCTTTGCCAAGAACATTGGAAACCGGGCCAACAATCTCTATCCGCAAGAATGGCGCATCCGAAGCGGATACCTACCCGACGAAGTACAGACTTTATAAGACCGCTTATACCTTATAATATATATCATCAGAAAATACAGCTTCCCATGAGAAACATCTGGCGCATATTTTTTGTCCTCTTTCTTACAACCACCGCCTGCCTGAAAGCGCAGGAATACAACATCGACGAACTCTACGAAGCCTTGCACCGGGCCGAACGGCAAGCCAACAATGACAGCCTTGCTGCCGCCTGTTGCCGATTGGGCGAATATTATGCCTACTACTCCAACGACTCGGCCAAATACTACAACCAGCGGGGACTGGATGCCATGCGCCCCGGTAAGGACACGCTATACACCACCTTGCTATGCAATCTGGGCTACACTTACTTCAACGAAGGCAACATGGAACGCACCAAGCAGCTGTATATGCAAGCTTCCGCCATTGCCCTCGAAATGAAAGACACCATAAGACTGACAACGGCACTGACTACCCTGGGGCTGGTGTATAACCGGCTGGAAATGCCCGACTCTACCTTATGGTACTACAACAAGGCACTGAACCTGCTGGAACACACGGGTGGCTATCCGGAACAGGCTCATCTGTTGAGCACCATTGCCATCTTCTACATCAACCGGAAGCGTGCCCCCGAAGCCATTCCCTTTGGTGAACGGGCTGTGAAAGCAGCGCATCTGGGCGGCGACATGGACATGATTATGTATGCGTACTACGCTTGCGGCTTTGCCTACATAAACAGCCAGCGCTATCAGGAAGGTAGCGACCTGGGGCGCCGGTTCCTGAAGGAGGCAGAGGAAATAAAATCGCCCCAATACATGCTGAAAGCCTACCAGCAGATAATTACCATCTACGACCGCCAGAACATGCGCGACTCCATATTCCACTACCTGTCCCAGCAGGACAAGGTGTTGGACCAGCTGCCCCTGAGTGCCCCCGAAAGGCTGGGAGCACTGGAAACTCAGGCCAACATGTACTACAAGTACGGACGCTACAAGGAAAGCCTTGACCTGCGGCTGAACTTGCTGTCGTTTCGTGGCAAAGGCCTGCACATACCTGTCAACAAGCTCTACCTGGCCTTGGCGCAGAGTTACCGCCAGCTGAACGACAACCGCCACGCCATGGACTACTATGAGCTGGCCTGTCAGGCTTCGGACAGCCTGCACAACGAAGAAGTGAACCAGGAACTGTCGGACCTGACCGTGAAATACGACACTCAGCAAAAGGAACTCGAAATACTGCGCCTGAACAAAGAGCAGCTGGAACAGAAGGCGCAAACCTTGCGTTGGACCGCCGCCACTGTTGGAGTGGCATTGCTGCTACTGCTGTTTGCCACTTACTACATGCTGCGCCGCAAGCATGCCCGCCGCAAGCAGGAACTGAAAGTGGCACAGAGCTACATTGAAGGCATGGAAGGTGAAAGGGCGCGACTGGCCAAAGAACTGCACGACGGCGTTTGTAACGACCTGCTGGGCATAGGCATGCAGTTGCAGAGCATGGAACCCACAGAGCAGTCCAAACAGACCCTGACCGACTTGCTGGAACAGGTGCGCAGCGATGTACGCAACGTGTCTCACGAGCTGATGCCTCCCAAATTCCAGCACATGACCCTGCTCGAAGCTATCGAGGACTACGTATACAAGCTGGCGCTGCCCGCCTCCATGCAGCTGGCGTTCAGCAACGATGCCGAAGACGCCAACTGGCGGCAGGTGCCCGAACGCATGGCCTACGAAACGTATCGCATCTTGCAGGAAACCATGTCGAATATCGTGAGACACTCCAACGCCACGGAAGTGAAGGTACGACTGAGCCTGAATGACGGCCAGCTGTTGCTGAACATTGACAACAACGGCCAGGCATGCCCTGCGCAGGGCGGCAAAGGCATAGGCCGAATCACCGTACAAGAAAGGGCGAAGGCCATGGGCGGTGTCATCGTGGAGCAATATTCCGACGGCTGGCAACACTTTAGCTTGCAGTTAACCTGCCGAAATTAGCCGAAAAAGAGTAAAATAACGGGAAAAATCATCCTTTTCAGTGATACCTCATGTCGCTAAATCAGTTTTCTTTGCAAACGATTATAGGGACAGTGTAACAAACATACGCAGCACGATTATTATTTTTAAGTGGATGGAAGAAAAAGAGATATGCTTTTTGTTGGTAGACGACCATGACTTGGTGCTTCAGGGGCTGAAGCGGATTGTAGAAAGCTCCATGCCCGAAGTAAAGAAACTGGTGTGCACGGCTGCAACAGGAAGCGAAACGCTGCGCTTGCTTGAGACACGCTTTTTCGATGTCCTGCTGCTCGACATTGAGCTACCTGACATGTCGGGGCTGGACATCATAGACTGGCTGAGGGAACACGACGTGCAGACTAAAGTCATCGTCAACACCATGCACGAGGAGTTGTGGTTCATCAAGAAAATACTGAAAAGCGGTGTAGACGGCATCTTGCTCAAGTCCATCCATTCGTCGAAGGTGGCCGAGGCCATCCGCACGGTGCTGAACGGAGGCGAATATTTCTGCTCATACGCCGAACGGGTCAGGGGAATGGCGCGGCATGAGGAAGGGGCGGGCAAGAACGAACTTACCACCCGCGAACTGGATGTACTGAAACGCATATCGGAGGGCAAGAACACACAGGAGATAGCCCGCGAACTGTGTGTGTCGGTCAACACGATAGATACGCACCGCCGCCATCTGCTGGAAAAGATGGGCGCCCGCAATGTGGCCGACCTCATCATGACGGCCGTCTCCAAGGGCATTATCCCTATCCGCAAGTGCTGACAAAAAGAAAGCATTTCAATCTGATATCCGTGCAATAAGCTCTAAAAACGGCTTTTTCATTAACCGGGCATACTACTCAAAATCTCCAACTAGCGTATTTTTAGCCGTTCCAACCGGCATTTTTCGGCCAAAACATACCCGCTTTTGCTTCAAAACATCCAATTTTATGCTCGAAAACATAGAATCTGGCGTCATAAAACAATGCATCTTTTGCATTAGTAGTCCGAACTTCGGTCGGTAAGTGTTAAGACTTAGCGGCAAAAGTCTTAACTCCCCGCTTCCAAGCACCGGACTGCTGACAAAAAAGGGACGAAAATCTCCCTTTCCGTCCCCTTGTTTTTTCTATTTTAAATGTCAATATTTCGCTACTTTTCTGTAAGGCAGTGGTTTAATGCCATTGCATCCCGGTTTTTTTCATCGCCCTTTAGTCAGGGTCGAAATACGCGATTCTCCGGCATTAGGAATTACAAAGTGTCAGCAGCTTTACAAATTGTCAGTCGCGCCGGGTTGGTTTTCTGAAGGTATCTTGCCCGTCGGTAAGCCAGTCGAGCGTGAAGACGGCAAATTCATTCTTCTGATAATCGTCCTTCTCGTAGAAGATGGCAATGTCGCCGTTATCGAGAACCGTGAGCGACGAGTAGGCGGCCGAGCCGGCACAGATGGCCTTGCTGTAGGGCCAGGTCTGTCCGTTGTCGTAGCTCAGCCTGACAACGAGGTTTCGGCGGTCTTTCGGGTCGGCTAGGTGCGAGAGAATGACACGGTCGCGGTCGTCTCCCTGCCGGCGCGATGAGTATGTCAGGATGCTGCCGTTGCAGCCCGGGTCGGTCAGGGCAGAGTCGGGGCGCGTTGTCCACGTGTGTCCCTGGTCGTCCGACACGTGCGCATAGCGCAGCCCTGCCTTGTTCACCCGGCTGCTTACCATCCAGCGCCCGTCGGGCAGTTCGATGATTTTCGACTCATCGCCCGGCGTCAGCGGGTGGTCAATGAAGTACCAGGTCTTGCCGTGGTCGTCGCTGCCAAACACATACAGGCCTTTCTTCAGGTTGACAATGGTGTGCAGTAGCTTGCCGTCGGAAGTGCAGGTGCCACGTCCCGAGGTGATAAACTTGAAATCGGGCTTCATGTCGTCCGTGCTCAGGCTGGAGGTGATGTCGCGCGGCTGGCTCCAGGTCTTGCCATTGTCGCGGCTTGAGACTACATGGAAGTAATAAACGTCCTTCTCCTTGTCCAGGTCCATGTAGTTGTAGAACAGGAAGATTTCGCCGGTCTCCTTGTCGACCACCATCGATGGGTCCGAGGCCGACTGTCCCAACGGGAAGTCCACCACTGTCTCTATGCCGGTCCATGTTTTTCCGTTGTCGTGGCTGCGGCGCACCACGATGTTGATGTCACGGTTCCACTTCAAGTCGCCGCACGACAGTACGCGCTCGTCTATGGCAGCCACCAGGTCGCCGTTGGCAGCCGTCACGATGGCGGGTATCCTGTAGCAGGAAACACCTTCCTTCATCGATTTTTCAAACAAGGTCTGGCCGGGCAGGTTGTTCTCACTGGAGTTTTGGGGCTTGCTGCCCGTGTTTTGTGCCGGTGCCAGCAGGACAACGGCCGATGCCATAAAGGCAAGTGCAAGTTTTTTCTTCATATCGCTATTGCTGGTTATGTGTTTTTCTGTACAGGAATCCGCTATTCGTGGCACGGTTTCCTTTAGCCTCGTTTGCAATATTCGCAATAAAATCCGTTACTTGCAAGAATCTGTATAAGAATCCGTCGAAGCCGGGAAAGGCAAAGAGTGCCGCAGTGAGGCGATTTGCAGGCTCGCTACCCGTTTTTTTCACGGCTTTTTATCATAAAGAGTTTTTAATTTATTAATTTTGCGCCCATTATAACAAAAACAAAGATTTTTAAGAGACATGGAATTAGCAAGTAAGTACAATCCCGCAGACGTAGAGGGAAAGTGGTACCAGTACTGGCTGGACCACAAACTGTTCAGTTCGAAACCCGATGGCCGTGAACCTTACACAGTCGTCATTCCGCCCCCCAACGTCACCGGAGTGCTCCACATGGGACACATGCTTAATAATACCATTCAAGATATCTTGGTGCGCCGCGCCCGCATGGAAGGCAAGAATGCCTGCTGGGTACCGGGTACCGATCACGCTTCCATTGCCACGGAAGCCAAGGTGGTGAACAAGCTGGCAGCCCAGGGCATCAAGAAGACCGACCTGACGCGCGAAGAGTTCCTGAAACACGCCTGGGACTGGACGCACGAACACGGCGGCATCATCCTGAAGCAGCTGCGCAAGCTGGGAGCGTCGTGCGACTGGGACCGCACTGCCTTCACCATGGACGAGAAGCGCAGCGAAAGCGTCATCAAGGTATTTGTGGACTTGTATAACAAAGGACTGATTTATCGCGGCGTGCGCATGGTGAACTGGGACCCCAAGGCACTGACGGCGCTGAGCGATGAGGAGGTTATCTATAAGGAAGAGCACAGCAAGCTCTACTATCTGAAGTATTATGTTGCTGACGACGACATGACCGGCGAGACCGGTGCTGAGGGCGAAGTGGTTCATCGCGATGCCCAGGGCCGTCGCTATGCAGTGGTTGCCACTACGCGTCCTGAGACCATCATGGGCGATACGGCCATGTGTATCAACCCCGCCGACCCCAAGAACCAATGGCTGAAGGGCAAGAAGGTCATCGTGCCGCTGGTTGGCCGCGTAATCCCCGTCATCCAGGACGACTATGTGGATGTAGAGTTCGGTACGGGCTGTCTGAAGGTGACTCCGGCACACGACGTGAACGACTACATGCTGGGCGAAAAATACAACCTGCCGAGCATCGACATCTTCAACGACAACGGAACGCTGAGCGAAGCTGCCGGCTTGTATGTGGGCATGGACCGTTTTGACGTGCGCGAGCAGATAGAGAAAGACCTGGCTGAGGCCGGGCTGCTGGAGAAAGTGGAGGCCTATACCAACAAGGTGGGCTTCTCGGAGCGTACCAACGTGGCCATCGAGCCCAAGCTGTCCATGCAGTGGTTCCTGAAGATGCAGCACTTTGCCGACATGGCTCTGCCGCCGGTAATGAACGACGAACTGAAGTTCTACCCGGCCAAGTATAAGAATACGTACAAGAACTGGTTGGAGAACATCAAGGACTGGTGTATCAGCCGCCAACTGTGGTGGGGACACCGCATTCCGGCCTACTTCTTGCCCGAAGGCGGCTTCGTAGTGGCTGAGACTCCCGAGAAGGCATTGGAACTGGCCAAGCAGAAGACCGGCAACAACAACCTGACTGTGGCCGACCTGCGTCAGGACGAAGACTGTCTGGATACATGGTTCTCGTCATGGTTGTGGCCCATCTCGTTGTTCGACGGCATCAACAATCCCGGCAACGAAGAAATAAAATACTACTACCCGACGTCTGACCTGGTAACTGGCCCGGATATTATCTTCTTCTGGGTAGCCCGCATGATTATGGCCGGCTATGAGTACATGGGCGACATGCCTTTCAAGAATGTCTACTTCACCGGTATCGTGCGCGACAAGCTGGGCCGCAAGATGTCCAAGTCGCTGGGCAACTCTCCCGACCCGCTGGATTTGATTGAAAAATACGGTGCCGACGGTGTGCGCATGGGTATGATGCTCTCTGCACCGGCCGGAAACGATATTCTGTTCGACGACGCCCTCTGTGAACAGGGACGTAACTTCAACAACAAGATATGGAACGCCTTCCGCCTGATTAAGGGCTGGCAGGTGAGCGACGAAGTGGCAGTGCCCGAAGCAGCCGAATTGGCCATGCGCTGGTTCGATGCCAAGCAGAATGCAGTAGGCGCTGAAGTAGCCGACCTGTTTGGCAAGTATCGTCTGAGCGAGGCATTGATGGCAGTCTACAAACTCTTCTGGGACGAGTTCTCAAGCTGGTATCTGGAAATGATTAAGCCAGCTTACGGACAGCCTATCAGCAGCAAGGTATATGCCGAGACCATCCGTTTCTTCGACAATCTGCTCCACCTGCTCCATCCGTTCATGCCGTTCATTACCGAAGAACTGTGGCAGCACCTGGCAGAGCGTAAGGAAGGCGAAAGCCTGATGGTAAGCCCGATGACTAAGCCTGAAGCTGCCGATGAAGAACTGATTAAGCAGTTTGAGGTAGTGAAAGGAATTATCAGCAACGTACGTTCCATCCGCTTGCAGAAGAACATTGCGCAGAAAGAACCGCTGGAATTGCAGGTAGTTGGCGAATCGCCGGTTTCTGCTTTCCATGCAGTCATGGTGAAGATGTGTAATCTTTCGGCCATCCAGTCGGTAGAGGCTAAGGCCGACGGTGCCGCCTCTTTCATGGTAGGTACTACGGAGTATGCCGTGCCTCTGGGCAACCTGATTGATATGGAAGCTGAAATAGCCCGTATGGAAGCTGAACTGAAACACAAGGAAGGCTTCCTGCAAGGTGTGCTGAAGAAACTCGGCAATGAGAAGTTTGTAAGCAATGCCCCGGCTGCCGTCATCGAGCTGGAGCGCAAGAAGCAGGCTGACGCCGAAAGCATCATCAAATCGTTGAAAGAAAGTATTGCTGCGCTGAAGAAGGCTTAAGCCATACGGCCTTTACAGCAGGCACACGAGCTATAAATCAGGAAGGCTCCGTCCCGGTCTATGACGACTGGAACGGAGCCTTTTAATATCTATATCCCAAAGGGATAGGTCTGACATTCTTATACCTCATAGTAGTGAGGGGCTTCTCATCAAGTAGTGAGAGGGGTATCTCACAAAACTAACCTACTTGCAAGCGGTGGCGATTGCTCCACATCAGATGCCCCCAGGCATATACGCCCAGTACAATGACCAGCAGCGTCTGTATGCCGTGCACAATAAGTGCAAACACCGAGGCATCGGCATCGCTCACTCCATAGAGCATCATCATGGTGATGACGGCAAAATGCCAGGGACCGGCCCCGTTGGGCGTGGGTACGATGACTGCAAACGTGCCGCCGACAAACATCACCAGTCCGGCCAGCACACCCAGATGTTCGGTGAAGGAAAAACAATAGAAGGTAAGATAGAAGTGCAGGAAGTAGCACAACCATATTAATAGGGTATAAAGAAGGAACAAAGGAATGTTGCGCACATTGCGCAGCGACATGATGCCTTCCCACACGTTCAGCACGACGCCTTTTACGCGTTCAAAGAACGACAGCATGCGTAGCAGATAGTAGAGCAGGACCAGTACACCCAGTACACAAAACAAAGCTACATAGAACCAAGGGGAGGAAAACAAATGGACGAGAGAAGGAATTTTTGTTCCGGTCTGATTGAAGAAAGTCAGGAATACCGGCATTTGTAGCAGGAAAGTAACTCCGGTAATCAGCAGGATGCAGACGGTATCTACCAGACGTTCGGTGACCACGGTGCCGAGGGATTTGGTGAATGAAACGTGGTCGTAGCGTGCCAATACACCGCAACGCGACACTTCGCCTACACGGGGCAGGATGAGGCTGGTGGCATAGGAGAGGAAAATGGCGTCCACGCAGTTGCCGGTGCGCGGATAGGCTCCGAGCGGTTCGAGTGTCTGCTTCCAGCGCCATCCTCTGAATACATGACTCAACACACCAAACACCAGTGAAAAAGCCATCCATCCCCAGTTAGTTGCATTCAGCAACACCTCTCTGATTCGCGAAAAGTCAAAATCCCGGTAAATCCAATATAAGATAAAGCCGCCCAGCACAATGGGCGAAGCAATTTTCAAAACATTTGTGAGCAATTTATTCATGTTCCTTCCTCAAAATTCTTCGCACCTCTTTCTTTATACTTCACTGAAAAGAGCTACCTTTGTATGCTGCAAAAGTAACTATTTAGTTCGTACATGAGATTAGTTAAGCCTAAAAAGTTTCTGGGTCAACACTTCCTGAAAGACTTGACCGTGGCGCAAGACATCGCCAATACCGTAGACGCCTGTCCCGGGCTTCCTGTCTTGGAAGTAGGTCCCGGCATGGGAGTATTAACCCAATTCCTGCTCAAAAAGGACAGATTGGTAAAAGTGGTGGAACTGGATTTTGAGTCGGTGGCCTATCTGCGCGAAGCTTATCCGGAGCTGGAAGAGAATATTATTGAAGACGACTTCCTGAAGATGAACTTACAGCGTCTGTTCGACGGGCAGCCGTTTGTCCTGACAGGCAACTACCCGTATAATATCTCCAGCCAGATATTCTTCAAGATGCTCGACAATAAGGAGTTGATACCATGTTGTACGGGCATGATACAGAAAGAAGTGGCCGAACGGATGGCAGCCGGTCCGGGTAGTAAGACGTATGGCATATTGAGTGTACTGATACAGGCATGGTACAAGGTGGAATACCTGTTTACGGTGCACGAGCATGTCTTCAATCCTCCACCCAAGGTGAAGAGTGCGGTCATACGCATGACTCGCAACGAGGTGAAAGAACTGGGATGCAATGAAACGCTGTTCAAGCAGGTGGTGAAAACCACTTTCAACCAACGCCGGAAGACCCTTCGCAACTCCATAAAGCCCATTTTGGGCAAAGATTGTCCGCTGACGGAAGATGTTTTGTTCAATAAACGCCCGGAACAACTCTCCGTGCAAGAATTTATTGACTTGACCAACCGGGTGGAACAGGCTTTGAAGGAGCAACAGCAATAAATGCTCCCATAACCCCTAAATGATTCATTCTTTAATATTGCAATCATGGAAATAGACGAAGAATATATCAACCACGTCAAGAGTTTCATTGAACAAAAGGACGCAGAGAACGTCAAGGCACTCTTGACCGACTTGCATCCGGCGGATATTGCCGAACTGTGCAATGACCTTGAACCCGAAGAGGCTCGCTTTGTCTATCGTCTTCTCGACAACGAAACTGCTGCCGACGTTTTGGTGGAGATGGATGAAGATGTCCGCAAAGAGTTCCTTGAACTGTTGCCTTCCGAAACCATCGCCAAGCGTTTTGTGGACTACATGGATACGGACGATGCCGTAGACCTGATGCGTGAGCTGGATGAAGACAAGCAGGAAGAAGTGCTCTCGCACATCGAAGACATCGAACAGGCTGGCGATATTGTCGACCTGCTGAAATATGACGAGGATACGGCCGGTGGTTTGATGGGTACGGAGATGGTGACCGTCAACGAAAATTGGAGTATGCCCGAATGTTTGAAGGAAATGCGTCTGCAAGCCGAGCAGTTGGACGAAATATACTATGTTTATGTCATCGACGACGATGAACGTCTGCAAGGTGTATTCCCACTGAAGAAAATGATTACTTCTCCTTCCGTATCGAAGGTGAAGCATGTCATGAAGAAAGACCCTATTTCCGTCCATGTAGATACTCCGATTGACGAGGTCGTACAGACAATTGAAAAATACGACTTGGTGGCACTGCCCGTTATCGACAGCATTGGCCGCTTGGTAGGTCAGATTACGGTAGACGACGTCATGGATGAGGTTCGTGAACAGTCTGAACGCGACTATCAATTGGCATCAGGTTTGTCACAAGATGTGGAAACGGACGATAATGTAGTGCGTCAGACCAGTGCCCGACTCCCCTGGCTGCTTATCGGTATGCTGGGTGGAATAGGTAATTCCATGATATTAGGCAATTTCGATACTACTTTTGCAGCACATCCGGAAATGGCGCTATACATTCCCCTTATCGGTGGTACGGGAGGAAATGTCGGAACACAATCCTCGGCTATCGTAGTGCAAGGTTTGGCCAACAGCTCGCTGAACGCCAAAGATACTTTCAAGCAAGTGGGAAAGGAAGCGGTAGTAGCTGTTATCAATGCTACCATAATTTCGTTGTTGGTCTATATATATAATTTCATACGTTTTGGTGGCACTGCTACCGTAACTTACTCGGTTTCTATCAGTTTGTTTGCTGTAGTCATGTTTGCATCTATCTTTGGAACATTGGTGCCCATGACGCTGGAGAAACTAAAAGTAGACCCGGCTATTGCAACGGGACCTTTCATCTCTATTACAAATGACATTATAGGCATGATGCTTTACATGGGAATTACTGTCTTGTTGGCATAAAACAGATACGATATTTGCGTAAAACAGTACTTTGGTGAAGCTTTAGCTACATGCCGGATGGCAAGAAAAAGACGAGAAAGTAAAAAAAGCATGAAAAAAAGTATGAAGTAAAGATTTTATTTCATTAATTTGTGGCGTAATGTAACCCAAACGGGGAATACCCGTTTCTAAAAAAGTAAATACAATGACGGACACTCATGACACTAATCTCCCCGAAAAAGCGGTGGAATTAGAAGAAGACAAAAAAACAGCTGAGGTTCCTGAACCTGCAACAACAGAAACTTCCGCTGAAGAAACAATTACAGAAAAAGTAGAAGAGCCTGCGCCAAAGCTGACGAAGGAAGAAATCCTTGCCAAACTAAAAGAAATTTCTGAAAACGTAGAGAACTCTACGAAAACAGAAATAGACGGGTTGAAACAAGCCTTCTACAAACTGCACAATGCCGAGCAGGAAGGCCTAAAGAACCAATTTATTGAAAACGGAGGAGCCGCAGAAGACTTCGTTCCACAAGCAGATCCTGTGGAGGAAGAGTTCAAGAACATCATGTCCGTCATCAAAGAAAAAAGGAACGCGGCCAACGCAGAACTGGAGAAAGTGAAAGAAATGAATCTGCAAATCAAACTTTCTATCATTGAGGAACTGAAAGAACTGGTTGAGTCACCCGATGATGCAAACAAGAATTATGCAGAATTCAAGAAGTTGCAACAGCAATGGAACGAGACCAAGCCTGTTCCACAGATGAAAGAAAACGAATTGTGGAAAAACTACCAGCTCTACGTTGAGAAATTCTATGATTTGCTTAAACTCAACAACGAGTTCCGTGAATATGATTTCAAGAAGAATCTGGAAATAAAGCTGCACTTGTGCGAAGCTGCCGAAAAGCTGGCAGACGAGCCGGATGTGGTTTCTGCTTTCCATCAGTTGCAAAAGTTGCATCAGGAATTCCGCGATACGGGTCCTGTAGCCAAAGAATTGCGCAATGAAGTTTGGGCTCGGTTCAAGGCTGCTTCAACAGCTGTGAATCGCCGTCATCAACAGCATTTCGAGGCTTTGAAGGAAGCTGAACAAAACAATTTGGACCAGAAAACCGTCATTTGCGAAATCATTGAAGCATTTGACTATAGCGAACTTAAAAACTTTGCTGCTTGGGATAGCAAAACGCAGGAAGTTATTGCATTGCAGAATAAGTGGAAAACTATTGGTTTCGCTCCCCAGAAGATGAATGTGAAAATCTTCGAGCGTTTCCGTAAGGCTTGCGACGAATTCTTCCAGAAGAAAGGCGAATTCTTCAAAACGCTGAAAGAAGAAATGAACGCTAATTTGGAGAAAAAACGCGCACTCTGTGAAAAGGCCGAAGCATTGAAGGATAGTACGGATTGGAAGAATACGGCAGAAGTATTGACCAAGCTTCAAAAAGAATGGAAGACCATCGGACCGGTTGCCAAGAAGCATTCGGATGCTGTATGGAAACGTTTCATCGGTGCTTGTGATTACTTCTTTGAACAGAAGAATAAAGCCACTTCATCACAACGTTCTGTCGAACTGGAGAATCTGGAAAAGAAAAAAGCTATCATTGAAAAGCTGGAAGCTATCAATGAGCAGGACGACAGCGAGGAAAACGTACAGCAAGTACGCGATTTGATGAAAGAATGGAACAATGTGGGATTTGTACCATTCAAAGAGAAAGACAAAATCTACAAGCAATATCATAGCTTGATAGACAAGCTTTTTGAGGCATTCAATCTCAGTGCTTCCAATAAAAAGTTAAGCAACTTCAAATCGTCTATCAACAGCATACGCGAGGGAGGTACCCAGACCCTTTATCGTGAACGCGAAAAACTGATGCGTACGTTTGAAAACATGAAGAATGAATTGCAAACCTATGAAAACAATTTAGGTTTCCTCACAGCTTCATCGAAAAAAGGTAATAGCTTACTGACTGAAATCAACCGCAAGGTGGAAAAACTGAAAGGTGATATAGAACTGGTAAAACAGAAAATCAAAGTTTTGGATGAGAGCATTCAGAATGAAGCGTAATCTTATTTACCAGATATAATATAAAAGGAGCGGATAGCTAATTAAGGTATATCCGCTCTTTTTTGTTTTTCATCCACCAATCTTTTTCTCAAAAATGTCATCCAGCAGGGTAAAGATAACATCTTTATAGCTCCTAAATGGCAGGTTGCTTAGAGAAAATCTTTTAGGCTGTATCGACCACGTTTTTGTGTAGAATGTCCGTATTGGATGACACTGCGTGGGCAGGCGTGCAGGCAGGCCATGCAATGAACACATTCTGTTCCCCATTGGGGATGTCCGTTTTGCAGGCGGATATTACCCAGTGGACAGGCTGATACACATAAGCCGCATGAAATGCAGCCTTCGTCAGTATGAAAGGGCTTGGTGCGGATGCAGAAATGTACGAACAGAGGATTGACAACATAGGTCTTTAGTCGTGGCCAAGCGCCTTCTTTTACCTGCCATATCGTCTTTTTGCTTAATATGTCGTTTGCTATTTGGCTTATCCGGTTTTGCGTATCAGTCACCTTGGCACGAGCTGTTTCATTATCATCAAGTTCGAACATGGGTATGTAGGTATTGGGCATTTGTACACTCCAGGCCGCATTGAGTTTGAAATGTCGCTTCAGTCGGTTGATAGCCTTTCCTGCATCGTCACCACAAGTACACACGGCGTAGCGATAGGCTGTGGATGATACAGGAAGTTTCTTTAGAAAATGTACAACCGGGCGTGGAGCGTACCATGAATGGATTGGAAAAACGATGCCTACGCAGGTCGCTTTTTCAATACCTTTTGGCACTGTGTTATGTCGGATGTGGGTGGCTATGTCGATGGGCGTATCGTTGGTAGCTTCGGCTAGTAGGTGAGCTACCCAAGCAGAATTGCCTGTACCAGAGAAATAGAGAATCATGATTCGTTGGTGAGATAAATATTTCTTTGTGCCTGGCTGTGACAGCTGGGGATTTATCTGCCTTAGTCAGAGAACAAGCAGGCGATGCAGGGAAGATAAGGCATATTCTTATGAAATAATATGCCTGTCAATTCCGGCATCGCCTGTATATGGGTTTTGTTTATGCGGTTGAGGAAACTGTTTATACGTATGTTTCAAGCAGTTTCACCTTTTCTTGCGGAATGATGGCGAGCTCTTGTGTGGCAGCAGGCAGCAACACGGTTTCACCGGCTCTGACTGTCAGTTCATTTTTTTCATCGTCTATGATGCGGCATTCACCTTCCACGCAAATCAGGATAACAAATGAATCGAGTTCAGAGTAGTCGCAAGTGATTTCTTCCGTCATGTCATAGACTGAAGTTGTGAAGTAAGGACTTGCCACAATTTCTACGGGTTCATTCTGTACAGCGTCATAGTTGGTACGGAAGTCTTCCTGTACATCAGCAAAATTGATGGCATCAATAGCCTGGCTGGTGTGCAGTTCACGCATTTTTCCGTCTTTGTCTTTTCGGTTGTAATCAAAAATGCGGTAAGTGATGTCAGAAGTCTGCTGTATTTCGGCTACAAAGGCACCTGCTCCAATACCGTGCACACGTCCGGCCGGTACATAGAATACATCACCTGGCTTGATTTCGCATGTTTGCAGCACTTCGGCAAATGTACCGTTATGTACTCGTTCTTTGTATTCTTTGGGTGTTATTTGTTCGGAGAAACCAGATATCAGCTTGGCGCCTTTGTCAGCATCTACTACGTACCACATCTCGTTCTTGCCAAAGCAGTTATGGCGTTTCTTAGCCAGTGTGTCGTCAGGATGTACTTGGATAGATAGGTCAAGTTTGGCATCGATAAATTTGATGAGCAGTGGAAATTTGTTTCCGAAGCGTGCGTAATTGGCTTCTCCCATCAGTTCTTCTTTGTATTTCCTTACCATTTCGGGCAAGGTGAAACCTTTGTCCGGTCCGTTTGCAACGATAGACTCGCTACCTTCAACAGCCGATACTTCCCAGCTTTCGCCCACGTTGGGCAATGTGTCATTCAAATGTTTGAAAGGGATAATCCTGTCGCCTCCCCAAAGCGTTTGCTTCAGAATAGGCTCAAATTTCAGCGGATACATTTAGATTAGAAATCAAATTTAGTGTGACTTTTTAAGATTATGGCGGCAAACATACAAAAAATATCAAATTGCATTACAATCTTTAAAAGCTAAACTTTCCTAAAAAGTTCTCCACATTTCATTGCTTTTACTTGGGGATACAAAAGAAAATCTCTTTATTTGCAAGAAAATTTAATAATACCATAAAAACATGATAAACACCTGCTCCAACGGTAGCAATCTGTCTGGCTTGGCTTCTGAGGATTTCAGAAAGGAAATAAACCATAAAGAGACAGCTCTTTTTATTTTGAAAAACAGTTTGGGAATGGAAGTTGCCGTGACTAACTACGGTTGTGCCATTCTTTCGATTATGGTCCCTGACAGAGAAGGGAAATATGCTAACGTGATATTGGGGCATGACAGTATAGACCATGTAATCAATAGCCCGGAACCGTTTCTCAGCACTACAATCGGCCGTTATGGCAACCGTATAGCCAAAGGCAAATTTACCTTGTATGGTGAGGAACACCAGCTTACAATAAACAACGGCCCAAATTCACTGCACGGTGGTCCTACTGGTTTCCACACTCGTGTGTGGGATGCAGTTCAGCCAGATGAAACAACGGTTATTTTCAATTATACTTCGGCAGATGGTGAAGAGGGATTCCCCGGCAAGGTAGAAGTGGAAATGACTTACCGGCTGGAAAACGAAACCAATGCTCTTTGTATAGAATACAGGGCTACTACCGACAAGGCTACTGTGATAAATCTTACTAATCATGGATTCTTCAATTTGGCAGGCATTGCCAATCCTACTCCTACCGTATTTAATAATATCCTGACAATAAACGCAGATTTCTACGTGCCCATTGACGAAGTGTCAATTCCTACCGGCGAAATTCTGAAAGTAGAAGGTACTCCAATGGATTTCCGTACTCCACATACCATCGGTGAACGCATTGATGAACCTTTCCAGCAATTGAAAAATGGAGCTGGTTATGACCATTGTTATGTCTTGAATAAAACAGAAAATGGTGAGTTAAGCCTTGCGGCTACCTGCTATGAACCGGAAAGCGGACGTACGATGGAGGTGTATACTACAGAGAACGGCATGCAACTTTATACCGGAAACTGGCTGAACGGCTTTGCCGGTGCCAAAGGTGCCACATTCCCGGCACGCAGCGCGGTATGTTTTGAAGCACAGTGTTTCCCCGACACTCCCAATAAATCTCATTTCCCCTCGGCCGTTTTGTTGCCGGGTGATGAATATCAACAATTAACCATCTATAAGTTCGGCGTGAAGGATTAACAAAAGAAAAAACTAATCTTATTATAAACTCATTTATCAAAAAACCATGACACAACAAAAAAAGAATTACGCACTGCCGATCATCATGATGATTTTGCTGTTCGGTATGATTTCATTCGTTACAAATTTGGCTGCACCGATGGGAGTTGTCGTAAAGGGACAGTTCCAGGCATCCAACTTTATGGGTATGCTCGGAAACTTTGCCAACTTCATCGCTTATGCCTTTATGGGAATACCGGCCGGCATGATGCTGAAAAAGATTGGCTATAAGAATACGGCACTCATTGCTATCGTGATTGGCTTTACGGGTGTACTTGTTCAATATCTTTCTGGTGTAGCCGAAAGCTTTGGTGTATATTTGACCGGTGCATTCATTTCTGGTTTCTCCATGTGTATGCTCAACACGGTGGTTAATCCTATGTTGAACACCCTTGGTGGTGGTGGAAAGAAAGGTAACCAGCTGATTCAGATTGGTGGTTCTTTCAACTCATTGATGGGTACCCTTGTACCGGTATTGGTAGGTATCCTGGTAGGTGAAGTGACCAAGAACACTGCTATCACCGACGTGAATCCCGTATTGTTCATTGCTATGGGTATCTTCGCAGTAGTAGGTATCGTATTGTTCTTTGTACAGATTCCGGAACCGCATGTTGAGAAATCCAATGCAACTGTAAAATACGAACACAGTCCTTGGGCTTTCCGCCACTTCGTATTGGGTACTATTGGTATCTTTGTATATGTAGGTATTGAAGTAGGTATCCCGGGTACACTCAACTTGTTCCTCACTGACCCCAATGGTTTTGCCGGTTCGGCAGCAGAAGCAGGTTTGGTAACAGGTACTTATTGGTTCCTGATGCTGGTAGGTCGTTTCTGTGGCGCATCCATCGGTGCCAAGGTTTCCAGCAAGACAATGCTTACTTTCGCTTCTGGTCTGGGTATTATCCTTGTACTTTCTGCTATCTTGTTGCCTACTACCACGTTGGTCAATATGCCGGTATTCAAGTCTGACCTTACATTTGGCATGGCCGAGGTACCTGTTAATGCCTTGCTGCTTGTATTGGTAGGTCTGTGTACTTCTATCATGTGGGGAGGAATCTTCAACCTTGCCGTAGAAGGCTTGGGTAAATATACAGAAGCTGGTACAGGTATTTTCATGGTGATGGTTTGCGGTGGAGGTTTCTTGCCGTTGATTCAGAACTATGTTGCCGACGTTGCCGGTTTCATGCCGAGCTACTGGGTAATTATTGCCGCTCTGGCTTACCTGCTCTACTATGCTATCATAGGAAGCAAGAATGTTAATACAGATATTCCTGTTGATTGATATATCAGCAAGATATAAATAATAGGTAATTTGATTTATTCACCTTATTAAAAACTAATTATCATGGACATAGAACACGTAAGAAGCCGTTTCATCAAGCACTTTGACGGAACAACCGGAGCTGTCTATGCATCTCCCGGACGTATCAACCTCATTGGCGAACATACCGACTATAACGGCGGTTTCGTTTTCCCCGGAGCAATAGACAAAGGAATGATTGCCGAAATAAAACCCAATGGTACAGATATCGTTAAAGCATATTCTATCGATTTGAAAGACTATGTAGAGTTTGGTCTGAAAGAAGAAGATGCTCCAAGAGCCAGCTGGGCAAGATATATTTTCGGTGTGTGCCGCGAAATGATTAAGCGAGGTGTAGAAGTGAAAGGCTTCAATACAGCTTTCGCAGGCGATGTGCCCCTTGGTGCAGGAATGTCTTCATCTGCCGCTTTGGAAAGTACATACGCTTACGCATTGAACGACCTGTTTGGCGACAATAAGATTGACAAATTCGAGCTGGCAAAAGTAGGTCAGGCTACTGAGCACAACTATTGCGGTGTGAACTGTGGCATCATGGACCAGTTTGCTTCTGTATTTGGTAAGAAGGATAATCTTATCCGTCTTGACTGCCGTTCATTGGAGTATCAATATTTCCCGTTCGAACCACGCGGCTACCGTTTGGTTTTGGTTGACTCGGTAGTAAAGCACGAATTGGCTTCGTCTGCCTACAACAAGCGTCGTCAGAGCTGCGAAGCAGTAGTAGCTGCTGTTCAGAAGAGACATCCTCATGTAGAGTTCCTGCGTGACTGCAACATGGAAATGTTGGCTGAGGTGAAGGCTGAAGTAAGTGAAGAAGACTACAAACGTGCTGAATATGTCATTGAAGAAATCCAGCGTGTACTTGATGTTTGCGACGCTCTGGAAAAAGGTGATTATGAAACCGTAGGTCAGAAGATGTATGAGACTCACCATGGCATGAGCAAGCTCTATGAAGTTAGCTGTGAAGAACTCGACTTCCTCAACGACCTTGCATTCGACTGCGGTGTTACCGGTTCACGCGTTATGGGCGGTGGTTTCGGCGGCTGCACCATCAACCTGGTAAAAGACGAACTCTATTCTACTTTCATTGAAAAAGTAAAAGAAGAATTCAAGAACAAATTTGGCAGAAGTCCTAAGATTTACGATGTTGTCATCAGTGATGGTGCACGTCGTCTTGAATAAAACTATTGCCTAGAATAGCATAATTTAATTGGAAAAGGGGCTGCTTCAAAGTATATTTGAGGCAGCCTTCTTTTTTATGAGACATCAAGGATGGCTGGCAAAACACGATGCGGCTAAGGTGTCGTCTTCGCATGGAAGTTCTGCGTGCAATATCTGGAGGATTTTATTATGAATCTCGGGAGACTTGAAAGGTGAAAGGAAATGAGGCTTCACAAGGTGAGAAAGAGTTATCAGGGTGAAGTTTCACCATTAGGCGCTGGAAACGAGAGGGTTGCGGTGAAAGTTGTAGACAGAAAATCTATTTGGTTTCGATTGGCGTAGCCTGCAGCGTGAAGGATAGCTCAAGACTAATCTTTCACCGTATTTATTTATATGTCAAACGATTAAATTTCATCGTGAAGGCGTGAAACTTCAAACGGGAAAAAGGATATTCAGCACGATGAAGTATACACTATTATGCCGTTTCATATAGTTCACGTATCAAATCGGAAAATACCGGTCATGGTGACTGTCATGTTTCACTAATACACTTTACTCCCGTTCCCCCCCTTTTTTCACTACTACCAAACAGGGATTTGAGCACGCTAACTATGGACTTTAGAGAACTAAACAGGGACTTTGCGAAAACAGATACGGCAGTGTGGGATAATGCAGCCGCATCTGTTAGCCAATGCAGCCGTATGTGTAAGTCGATGCAGCCGTAAGTATGGATGATATCAGTCCACTACCAACATATTAGTAGTCCACTACTATCGCGTTAGTAGTTTACTACTATCAGGTTGGCAGTCCACTGCTATCGCGTAAAGTGTCTACTGCTATCATGGTTCCTTGTTGAATCGGTTGGGTAGGGGATTATCTGTAGTCCTGTTCTTTTTCTTCAGAATAGGAAATTTCTATGAAGTTATGTCTGTTTCATTTCGGTTGTTCTGTGTTCTGTGAATGTGTATAGAAAAAATATGTAACACGAGCTTTGCCAACCTGTTGACTGTTGTATGTGACTGCTAACTAACGCAGTTTGTACAGAGTCTGGTTGCAAAGCTCGTGTTATTTAGTCTGCGTATTTCTACGCTTCAGCTGCCTTTATTTTCCGGGTACCAATGTGAATCCCCACTGATATTCCTGATTGGCAGGAATCAGGTATTGGGCATCCGGGATGGCTCCCCAACTGTCAAATCCTCCTACACCCATTTGCTTCATGTCAACGCATACTTCTACGAAATCGCGCGGTGTGATGTCGTTGATATGCGTTTGTCTGGGCTTGATATTCTGGGCAGTAGACAGGTCATGTTTCAATTCTTCTGCATTCCGGTTGTTCCACTGATAATCGTGCTGGGTGGCTTCTTCACCATCAAAGTCTTCAATGCTGTTGCGTAAGGCATTGAAACCGATGGTCTGGTCGGCATAGATAGTCAGTGAATGGCCTTTGCAGTCGCTTAGGGTCAGCCATCGGGTGTCTGTGCGGTGCCCGTTTTCTTGTGGGCGAACGTATGGGTAGTACATCTCATCGGCTGTGGTGCGGAACAGGTCAACGCTGACACCGGCATTGCGGTCGATGTAGTTTTCCTCTGGGCCGCGGCCAAAATAGGCTACGTTGTTCATTTCCGACGGAAGTCTAAAGCGTACGCCTATGCGTGGCACCACCAGTTTGGAGCTTTCCTTGCGTAGGGCTTCGTTGCCGGGCGTGAAGGTGGCTTTCAAGGTCGCTTCCGACAATTCTGTCTGTGCTTCTTCCATGGAGGTGGACATGAAGGTGTAGTCAGCCTTTATGACGCCGGAGGGGTGTATGCGATAGGTGGCTGTGTACAGGTTTCCGGCTGCCAATAAATAATGGGCTGTGAGGACAGCATCTTTTCCGTCCATCTTCAGTGATGCGTCGACCACGTTGAAGTCTTTGCTCGACTGTTTCCATATTTGCAGGCGTTTGGGCTCTTGGCTGCCATAGTCATTGTCGTTGGGGGCACGCCAGAAATTGGGTTGTAAGCCAAAACCGTCCTTAAAGTATTCAGTGTTGCCCAGTTTGTAGGAGGTGATGCAACCCTGCTTCTTGTCGAATACCAATGTGAGCTTGCTGGAGCTTACAGTCAGCAGGTTGCCAGCTTCCTGACAACTGAGGGCCGGGCCTGAGAGTTTGAATTTGCGGGGCTGAGCATCAATGGGCAAACGGAATTGCTCTTGAGCTACTTCAAAACCGGCAGGAAGCAACGGTTCTTCGTAGCGGGTACTGACACGGAAATCTACAAAATACTCCGTTCCTTCTTTGGCTTTCAGGCCGCTGACATTGATTTTAAGCGGTGTGCTGGCTTGTGGTGCCAAGTCAATGACCGTTTTTCCGCGGCGTATGGTCTTGTGATTTTCCTTCACTTCGTAAGCTATCAGGTAGCGGTTCAGGTTGGTGAAGTAAAAGCGGTTTTTGACAAGGAATTCGCCGTTGGCCAGGTCGGTAGCTTCGAAAGCAATGTTCTGATGCACGTATTTCACTTCGCTGAAAGCGGGGTGGGGAGTACGGTCGGGGGCAACAATACCGTTGCAGCAGAAGTTGCCGTCGCTGGGCATGTTGGTGCCGTAGTCGCCACCATAAGCCCAGTAGGGGCGTCCGTTCGCATCGTGCTTCAACATTCCTTGGTCTACCCAATCCCAGATATAGCCTCCCTGCAGGTTAGGATAGCTGTAGATGGCTTTCCACTGGTCGTTGAGTCCTCCGGTAGAGTTGCCCATGGCATGTGCATATTCCGAGGGGGCTACCGGTCGGTCGCTTCCCTGCTTGCCTATCTTTTCCAGCCAGGCGGCACTGGGATACTGAGGTACATACATGTCAGAGTTCCACTCCCATTGGGCACGTTCGTAGTTTACCGGACGATTCATTAAGTCCTTGTCGGCTTCCTTCAGCCACAGGTAGGTCTGGTAGAAGTTATAGCCGTTTCCTGCCTCATTGCCCAGCGACCAGAAGGTGACGCAAGGATAATTCTTGTTGCGTTCAAACATGTTGATGGTGCGGTAGAGGTGCGGTTTCAGCCATTCGGGATTATTGCCCAATGTACCGCCTTTGGCCAGGTTGTAGTACATGCCGTGGCTTTCTATATTCGCTTCGTCGTACACGTAGAAACCATATTCATCGCACAGCTCATAGAAGCGGCGATCTTGCGGATAGTGGCAGAGGCGCACGGTGTTGATGTTGGCTTGCTTCATCAGCTCCAGGTCGCGACGCATCAGCTCCTCGTTGACATAGTGTCCGGTCTCGGGATTGTGCTCGTGTATGTTTACGCCTTTCAGCTTTATGGGCTGTCCGTTGACCAGCAACACTACGTAGTTCTTGCCGTTGGCTGCCTTTTGGTCTGTTTCCTTTATTTCTATACGCCGGAAGCCTACGTTGTAGGGTATCACCTCGCTTACTTGGCCATCCTGCTTCAGGGTAATGAGCAGCTTGTACAGGTCAGGCTTTTCCGAAGTCCATGTCTGTACGTCGGCCAGTTGCTTGTCGAAGGTGGCGGTGGCGTTCTTTCCGGCCTGTACTTGCAATGTCTGTTCGGCATTGGCCACACTTTTTCCCTGTTTATCCAGCAGGTCATAGGCTACGGTCAGCCGGCAATCTGTCGTTTTTCGGTTGCGCAGGTCCACAGACAGCTTGAAGATGCCGTTGCGGTAGGTGTCGTCCAGCGTAGAAGTGATACGGAAATCGCGGACGGCCGCTTTGGGCTGGGCGTATAAGAATACGTCGCGCTCAATGCCGCTGATGCGCCAGAAGTCCTGGCACTCCAGATAAGACCCTGTACTCCAGCGGAATATTTTCAGGGTCAGCACGTTGTTTCCCGGTTTCAGGTAGCTGTTGATGAGATATTCGGCCGGGTTCTTGGAGTCTTCGTTGTAGCCCACTTCCTGTCCGTTGAGGTAAACGTAGCAACCCGACTTGGCTCCTGCAATGTGCAGGTAGATGTCTCGCCCCCCCCAGCCTTCAGGTATGCTGATGTCCCTGCGATAGACACCTACAGGTGTTTCTTCGGGCAGCAGTGGCGGTTGCGGGTTGGTGGGTTTGAACTCGTAGCCGTGGTTGGTGTAGATGGCGGTGCCGAAGCCTTGAATTTCCCAGTTGCCGGGCACCTGTATGTCGTGCCAGTTGGCTGTAGAAGCCTGTGGCGAGGTGATGTCCTGAGGCAATTGCCGGTAGGAATCTACATAGTAGAACTTCCAGGTTCCGTTCAGTAGCTGGTAGTAAGGACTTTCTTCGTAGTCGCCGGTCAGGGCCTGTGCACGGTTGGCATAGCTCATAAAGGCACTGCGTGGTTCTTCCCTGTTGACAGAAGTCACTTGAATGTCTTTCCAGTAGGGCTTGTCTGGATTGTCGGCATGGGTTGTTGTACCTAGGCTGCCTGCCATGCAGAGAGCAGCGAAACAACTTAGTAGCCTTGCCGGCATGGAATAAGAATGTTTTCTCATGAAACGTTGCGTATTTAGGTATTTAAAGTATTGGTTTGCTAGTTGCAAATGCTCTTAATGTTGGATGGCAACAAAGATAGTTAAATGTTTTAATATGCTGATAGTTTGAGTTCTGAATATATAGGTGTATTGTATGTAATGTTTGGACAGGTGAAGAGTAGTGGCTTCATGTTGTAATTTAAGGTATTTTTGTTGCCTGGTTATGTACTTGTTGAAAGCAAATTATGTACATTTGTCCAAATTAAAATCATAGAAAGGTGACAATATGAATAATTTCGTTTTTTACAGCCCTACAGAGTTTGTGTTTGGCAAGGATACGGAAGGACAGGTCGGTGAGCTGTCGCAGAAGTATGGTGCACGTAAGGTAATGATAGTCTATGGCGGTGGTTCGGCACAGCGCAGTGGCCTGCTCGACCGCGTAAAAGCTTCGCTTGACAAGGCCGGACTTTCGTGGTGCGAGCTGGGTGGCGTACAGCCCAATCCTACCGATGGAAAAGTTTATCAGGGAATAGAACTGGCAAAGAAGGAGAACATAGACCTGTTGCTGGCCGTGGGTGGTGGCTCGGTGATAGATACCGCCAAGGCTATTGCCGCCGGAGTGCCCTACAGCGGTGATTTCTGGGATTTCTTTGAAGGCAAAGCCAAAGTAGAGGCTGCCCTCAAGGTGGCCGTGGTGCTGACCATACCTGCTGCCGGCAGTGAAGGCTCGGGAAATGCCGTCATTACCAAGGAGGCTACCCTGCAAAAGCTGGGCATCAAGGTCCCCGGCCTGCTTCGCCCGGTCTTCTCCATCATGAATCCCGAATTGACTTATACGCTGCCGCCTTTCCAGACGGCCTGTGGCGCAGCCGACATGATGGCTCACATCATGGAGCGCTACTTCAGCAATACTCCCGACGTGGAGCTGACCGACCGCATCAGCGAAGGTGTGCTGAAGGCCATTATAGAAGAGGCTCCTAAGGCCATGAAGAATCCGCAGGACTACGGTGCACGTGCCAATCTGATGTGGGCCGGCATGGTGGCTCACAATGACATTTGTGGTGTTGGCCGCGAGGAAGACTGGTCGTCGCATGCCTTGGAGCACGAGGTGAGTGCTGTCTACGGCGTAGCCCACGGTGCCGGCCTTTCGGTCATTTTCCCGGCCTGGCTGACGTGGATGACGACTCACAATCTGCCCAAGCTCGTACAGTTTGCCGTACGTGTGTGGGACGTGCCTGCCGAAGGCAATCCCGAGGCCGTAGCTCTCGAAGGAATCCGCCGTCTGCGCCGTTTCTTCTCTTCGCTGGAGCTGCCCATCACCTTCCGCGAACTGGGCATACCCGAGCCTGATATCGACCTGTTGGTCAACAGCCTGCACCGCAACAAGGGCGAACTGCTGGGCAACTATGTGAAATTGACCCGCCAAGATACGGCAGAAATCTACAGGCTGGCGCTGTAATCCTGTTTCTAATCAACATATATCATGGAAGACACCTTCGACTATCGGGACGTACCCGGCAATTTCGGCCATTGTGCCGCCACGGCTTGCGATAAGGCTGACACCTGCCTGCGCCACCTTGCCCTCAGGCATGCTTCTGCCGACTTGGCATTTTTGTCCATACTGAATCCACGCAGGCAGGAGGCCATGAAGGGCAAGTGCGAATTCTATCTGTCTGCTGCCCCCGTGCGCTACGCCAAGGGCTTCATGCGTACGCTCAATGCCATGCCTGCCGGCAGTGTCCGCACTTTCAGATACAGGGTGATGGCCTGGATGGGGCGCAAGAATTTCTACCTTACGCGTCAGGGCAACCGTTTGCTCTCGCCCGACGAGCAGCAATACATCGTGAAGGCGGCCAAAACCCTGGGCCTCGAACTGGACGATTATTTCGACGGCTACGTTCTTGCCCATAAGTGGCGTTAATCCGGCTGAAGCGAAGAATATTTTTCGGCTGGCTGGCTTTACTGTAATAAAGGAAGAGACTGCAAGTGCTTGTATATAAAAGTATTGCAGTTTCCTCCTTTTTCTGTATGTGGAAACTATCGGTTCCTGCCTAGGGAACGAAAGTTTCTTGCTTAGGAAACTTTTGTTTCTTGCTTGTGAAACTGTTGTTTCTTGCTTAGGAAACGAGACGGGGATAGGCAGCTGGATGTTGATTGATTGTAGGATTGCATAAAAGAGAAGCTTTAGTTTGCGTTAAAAGTTGCGTATAAAATGCCGATGCAGGTATTTCGTGCTAAAAAATATTTTATATTTGCAGGCAGGAAGATCGGCCACGGTGGTGGAGCTTCCTGTTTTTTTTATGGTTATTAATCAGCGTTTGCTGTTTGTTCTTAGTTGCACTGAAACGTAGGAAATTTCAAATAGAAACCAAGAGCAGATGTGCGAATGCTCGCGTATATGCGTGGGCGTTCTTGTCTGTTTCTATCGGTTTCCTACGACCGCAGTGCGAGGGCAAGAATTAGCCCACGCAGTGTGTTCGTAGGGATTAAGGCGATGGCAGCGCATAAACAATTGGAGGAAAGCGTATGCCAAAGTCCTTAATCTTTGAGCTGCCTAAGATTGTGGAAGAAGGGCGCAAGGAGGCCCAGCGAATCTTAGAGCGGATAGGTAGTAGTACCCACATAGGGCTACAGACCAACGAACTGGTGCTGCCTTCCAAAGACATCAGTGGTCTGTGGAAGGGACAAACGGCACGGCCTGAAGCCGGACAGGAGTGGATGAACCGGCTGATATATGGTGACAACCTGCTGGCCATGCAGGCACTCATTGCGGGCGACGAAGCCACGGGGCTCCCATCCTTGCGCGGCAAGGTCGACCTTATCTATATTGACCCTCCGTTTGACAGCAAGGCCGACTATCGGACAAAAATAAGTTTGCCGGGTGGGGATGTTGAACAAAAGCCTACGACCATTGAACAGTTTGCTTATGCCGATACATGGAAGGATGGAACTGCATCTTATTTGAGAATGCTTTATCCTAGATTGGTATTGATGCGTGAGTTATTATCGGATCGAGGTAGTTTTTTTATACATTTAGATTGGCATTGCTCACATTATGTAAAAGTATTGTTAGATGATATTTTTGGAAAAGATAACTTTGTAAATGAGATAATATGGTGTTATAAAGATATAGGTTCTCGTGCTGTTAATTACTTTAAAAGGAAGCATGATGTATTAATAATGTATCAGAAAACAATCACTCGTACT
This sequence comes from uncultured Bacteroides sp., assembly GCA_900553815.1. Taxonomy (GTDB): domain Bacteria; phylum Bacteroidota; class Bacteroidia; order Bacteroidales; family Bacteroidaceae; genus Bacteroides. Next base: position 34,349 of record USEY01000001.1, on the reverse strand, counting down.
TTTAATATCTTGCGCCAAGAATTATCGGCAAGCACAATGCTAAGATATGGAGATTATTTTGATGAGAATGGATATATAACCTATCGTTGGCTCAAAGAAAATAATCCAGGAGTCTTTGCTAAATTGAAAGGAGTGCCTGATGATTTGGAGTTGCCTTGGTTAGATAAACATGCAGGGCAACCTTTATCAGATTGGTGGGATAATATTTCACCCTTAAAATCACATTTTAATGAATCTGTGGGTTACGCCACCCAAAAGCCCGAAGCCCTTCTTGAACGTATCATTAAAGCCTCTTCCAACGAAGGCGACCTCGTCTGTGACTTCTTTGGCGGCAGCGGTACTACCGCTGCGGTGGCCGAACGCCTGAAGCGGCGTTGGATAACGACCGACATAGGGAAGCCTGCGACCCTGGTGATGCGCAAGCGGTTCATTGACCAGGAGGTGAAGCCCTTCTTCTATCAATCCATCGGCGACTATCAGAAAGAAGCCTTCGGCTCCAGCAAACTCTACAAGCGCATAGGTGACTTGAGCCGCATTGTGATGCAACTCTATGGCGCCCTCCCCTTCAGCGACGAGCAGCTGAACGACCGCAACTGGGGATATATCAAGTCGTCGCGTACGCTGGTGCTGGTAGACAGTCCCAACAAGCTGACCGGTGTAGCCACCGTGCGTAGGGCCTACGAGGCACGCAATACCTTGCTGGGTGGCGGCTGGCGCAAGGCGGTGGTGCTGGGCTGGAACTTTGCATTCGATGTCAGCCGGGCTATTGAGCAGTATCGCGATGGGGTAGAGGTACTTGTCGTACCTCCCAATTTGCTTGATGAACTTTCGAAGAAAGGCTATGAAAAGCTGGTGCGCGACGGTTCTGTGCGCTTCAGCAGCCTGCAATACCTGGTTTGCAAGCCTGTACAGGTGAAGCCCCTCTCGAAGGAAGAAGAAGAGGTGGTGGTGGAACTGGAAAACTATATCCTGCTTTCGCCCGACAACATTCCGCTGGACGACAAGGATAAGGAGAAACTGCGTCGTATAGCCGACCGCGACCCGCTGGCCCTGATAGAATACTGGAGTATAGACCCTGACTATGACGGCATCACCTTCCGCAGCCAATGGCAGGACTACCGCGAGAATACGGCCAACGACGGTGACCCGCTGCATTGTGTCAGCCGGGCCAGGTTGCGCGTGCCGCGCAAGGAAGGCCGTCGGACGGTGTGCGTCAAGGCCGTTGACGTATTCGGATTTGAGAGCATGATGAACGAAACGTTGTAAACTGCTAATACTGAAGAAACATGAAATCGGATTTATCCCTTGAACTGGCAGCCCGGCTCTCGGACCTGGTGAACCGGTCGTTTGAAAGCGGCGAGATGTTGCAGGCTGTTACTCCCGTAACGGCCGACCTGTTGAGATACTGGTTTATGGAACCTTATATCGGTGAACGGCCTTTCAACTTCCATGAAGGTCAGCGGCAGGCCATTCTCAACATCATTTATCTGCACGAGGTGGCACGTGTGCAGAACGTGACCGACATTTACAGTCATGCAGCCCCCGACCTGCTGGCACAGGCTGACCTGCGACAGCTGGCCACGGCAAAGTATAACTTGCCTAAATATGCGGTAAAGATGGCCACAGGCACCGGCAAGACCTGGGTGATGCATGCCTTGCTGCTATGGCAGCTGCTCAATGCCCGTCATGAAGACGAACCGAGCGGGCGCTATACCCGCAACTTTTTGATTGTGGCTCCCGGCTTGGTGGTTTACGACCGTCTGCTCGATGCCTACATGGGCCGCCTGAAGCCGGGCAGCACCGAGCGCGACTTTGACACCTGCGACCTCAGCCGTAACTGCGAGCTGTTTATTCCCATGCCCTATCGTGATGAGGTGTTCGGCTTCTTGCGCAGCAACGTGGTGAACAAGGACGAAGGCATCGGCCGAAAGACCACCGGTGACGGCCTGATAGCACTGGCCAACTGGCATCTCTTTCTGTCGCAGGAAGAGGAAGTGGAGGAAGAAGACAGTATGTCGCCCCAGGCTGTGGTCAGGGGGATCTGGCCTTTGCGTCCGGGCGTCAGTGCGGGTAATTCGCTCGACATGCTCGACCGCAAATTTCTGCGTGGTTCGGAAGTAGAATATTTGGCCTCGCTGCCCAGCCTGATGGTCATCAACGATGAGGCTCACCATATCCACGAAACCAAGGTGGCGGGCGAAGTGCAGGAAGTGGAGTGGCAGATAGGCTTGAACTACATAGCCCGGCGCAAGAAGGGCGGCTTTTTCCAGATAGACTTTTCGGCCACACCCTATGACACCAGCGGCAGTGGAAAAAACAAGGTAGAACACTACTTCCCTCACATTGTGACCGACTTTTCGCTGACTACTGCCATGAAGCAGGGACTGGTGAAAACCCTGATGCTGGACAAGCGGCAGGAACTGACGGAACTGGCCGACCTGGATTATAAAGCCGTGCGCGACGAACGCAATCGGGTAGTATCCTTGAGCGGAGGCCAGCGCCTGATGCTGCTGGCGGGGTTGGACAAACTGCGTATACTGGAAAGAGGATTCCTGCCCGACAATCCGACCAAATATCCTAAAATGCTGGTGATGTGTGAGGATACTTCGGTGACTCCGTTTGTTGAACAGTTTCTGAAAGAAGAAGGATTGGGCGATGAAGAGGTGTTGCGTATTGACAGCGACCGCAAGGGCGACATGAAGGAAACCGAATGGCAGCGGGTGAAGGAACGGCTGTTCAATGTAGACCAATATGCCGCGCCCAAGGTCATCGTTTCAGTGCTGATGCTGCGTGAAGGTTTCGATGTGAACAATATCTGTGTCATTGTGCCGCTGCGTTCCTCGCAGGCCTCTATTCTGCTGGAACAGACTGTGGGGCGTGGCTTGCGGCTGATGTGGCGCGAACCGGCCTATCAGGAAACAAAGGCAGAGAACCGGCGGCTGGTATTGGTAAAGAAGCAGGGACCCACATCGTACATCGATATGCTTTTCATTATTGAGCATCCTGCTTTCAATGCTTTCTATCAAAAGCTGATGGATGAAGGCCTGGCAGGTACTGACGATGGTGAACTGGGGAGTCGTAGCGTGATGGGTGACATCATAAAGGTAGGACTGAAACCTGACTACGAAGCCTACGACCTCTTTTGGCCGCTGGTGGTACGCGATGCCGAGGAAGAAATAACTTCTGCACAGATAAATCCGGCTTTGTTATATCCCTACACCGACTTTACATTGGAGCATCTGCGCCGCTACCTGGCCGTCAGTGGTGAGACGTTTATTTCTGAATCGGTCATGACAGAGACCCGCTTCGGCAAGTATCAGGTGCAGGCCGACCTGTTTACGGCTACCAGCTACAATGAATATCTGCAGAAGCTGTTGCGCATTGTCACCACCCGCATGGACCGGGTGGGTGTGCGGACCCACAGGCCTTTTCCCACGTTGCAAATCAATCAGACGGAGATTATCCGCATCATGGATGTATATATCCGTACCCGGCTTTTCGGACAGCCTTTCAATCCGTTCAGCGGCAATGACTGGAAGATACTGCTGTCGAAGAACGGTGTTGTGACATCGCATATCGTGCGTGAGATGAGTGTGGCCATTCATCGGATGCAGGAGAATGTCATGACCAGCGAGGCAGTAGTGGAAAAGCAGTGGTTTTCATCAGTACCGGTTTTGCGCATGCGCGAAGCATACAGTCTGCCGTTGCAGAAGGTGATTTACGAGCGCATGGGTTATCCCAGCAATCGGGGTGGGTTTGAAAAGTCTTTTATGGAATTTCTGGACCGGGACAGCAGCGTACAGCGTTTTATAAAAATCAATGAGAGCCAGCATCCTTTTGCGTCTATCTACTACTTGCGTCGCGACGGATTGTTGGCTTCCTATCACCCTGATTTCATGGTTTGTACGGCTACACACATATATATCATAGAGACCAAGGGCGACGACCGGGTAGCTGATGCCAACGTGCGGCAGAAGCAGGTGGCAGCAGTGGAGTGGTGCCATAAGATAAACAGCTTGTTGCCAGTCGAGCGCATGGAGCGTGAGTGGGTATATGTTTTGTTGCCCGAGTCGGACTTCTATTCGCTGGCTCGTAATGGTGCCATGCTGGATGATATTTGCCACCTGCATTGGGTGTCTCGTGCTAACGCTATGGGTAAGCTGTTCTGATATCTATTAATTAGGTTAAGACTGAGGGCGTATACAGCGATATGCAGCGTATGCCCTTAGCCTTATATGTGTGTATTGGGAATGGATGATAACGCCGAATTGTCCGGTTTAGGAGTCTTGGGGCAATTGGTATTCTATTCTGCTTTGTAGTGAGTATAGGCGGGGAATGTCTGATAAAGGAGGGGCGGTAATTCGAATCAATGCTTTTTCAATGTTTTTCTTCCATTTCAGGAAGAAGGGAAGCAAAATACCTATATATTTGTCATTGACAATAAAATGATATACCTATGAACAATGAGCCACGTATTTCCTTGAACAAGTCTTTGCAGGAAAAGTTGCCTAAGCTGATTAGGCATGAGTTCGTTTACCGGGCCATACACCGCCAGCTGATGAAGAAATGGTTTCAGTATTTCGTTCTGTTTTTTATTATCGGTTCCATTGTATCCATCATTTATGGTTCGTTTGACGAGTCGGCTCCTTATCGCGAGTGGCTATACTCATTCAATTATCTGGCCTCTTTTATTTTCACCATAGAGTATGGGCTACGCTTTGCTGCCGCCCCTGTGCAGTATGCTACCTGCAAGCACGCATGGAAGGCTCGTTTGCGCTATCTGTTTTCTTTCTATGGCATCATCGATTTTGTGGCCATTCTGCCTTTTGTTGTCATTTATCTGTATAAAGATTCTCCACACGTACACCTGGTTGTGCTGGCCTATATCCTTATTATCTTCAAGCTGATTCGCTATTCGCGTTCTTTCCAGATGATAGGAACTGTGCTCCGGACTGTCAAGGATGAACTGGTAACGTCTTATACGGCTTGCGGCATCATGTTGGGATTTTCGGGTATACTGATGTATTACATAGAACGCAACGCCCAGCCCCAGGCCTTCGAGAATATAGGTGATGGATTCTGGTGGGCCATCGTGGCTTTTACCACGGTGGGCTATGGCGATATTTATCCTGTGACTCCCTTGGGGCGGTTGTTGAGCAGCATTATCAGCCTGATAGGCATTGCCATGATTGCCATTCCTACGGGTATCATCAGCTCGGCGTTCATGAGTATGCTGCTCGAAAAGAAGCAGGCTGAGAAAAAAGAATAAACATCCTCTGTAAGGAGATAAAGAAAAGCGGCGGTGCAACCGAGTTGCTCCGCCGCTTTTCTTATTTGATTTCCACTTCCTCTTTCATGTCTATCTCCTCGCCGTGCGAGTCGTAGAAGACATATTGCAGAAACGCCAGTTTCTGGCTGGGAATGATTTTAATGCCAAATCCGTATTTCATCTGCCACTTGCGTTTCAGGGAGATGAGTCCCTGATTGATATAGGCTGCTACATACGGGTGGATGTGCAACGAGAATTTGGTAATCTTCAACTTGTTTACCAAGTAGTCAATTTTGCTCTCTAAAGTGTCGGTGAAAAGGATGGATGACTTGATTTTTCCTTTTCCAAAACAGGTGGGGCAGGTTTCCATCGTGTTGACGTCCATGGCCGGACGAACGCGTTGGCGGGTGATTTGCATTAACCCGAATTTGCTGAGCGGTAGGATGTTGTGCCGCGCCCTGTCTTTTTGCATGTTTTGGCACATGCGCTCGTAGAGTTTTTGTCGGTTGGCGGCTTCATTCATGTCAATGAAGTCCACCACAATGATACCTCCCATGTCTCTCAGTCGCAACTGACGAGCCAGTTCATCGGCAGCTCCCAGGTTTACTTCCAGTGCGTTGCCCTCCTGTCCGTTGGCGTTCTTCACACGGTTTCCGCTGTTCACGTCAACCACGTGCAAGGCTTCGGTATGTTCAATGATGAGGTATGCGCCGCTTTTGTAGGAAACGGTTTTGCCAAATGAAGATTTTATCTGCTTGGTGATACCAAAGTTGTCGTAGATGGGAAGCTGTCCTTTATAAAGCTTGACAATGCCTGCCCGTTCGGGGGCTATCAGTGCCACGTAGTCCCTAATTTCCTGGAAAACATCTTCATTGTTGACATAGATGTTCTCAAACGAAGGATTGAACAGGTCGCGCAGCAAACCTACGGCACGGCTGGTCTCTTCGTAAATGAGGGTGGGATATTTGGTGGCTTTCTGCACCTTCACCATGGCGTCTTCCCAGTGTTTGAGCAGCACTTTGAGTTCTCCGTCGAGTTCGGCCACGCGCTTGCCTTCGGCCACTGTGCGTACAATGACACCGAAGTTCTTGGGCTTGATGCTCATGAGCAGTTGCTTGAGCCTTGCGCGTTCTTCGCTCGATTTTATTTTTTGCGACACCGACACCTTGTCGTTGAAGGGTATCAGCACCAGGTAGCGTCCGGCAAAGGATAGTTCCGAAGTCAGTCGCGGCCCTTTGGTGGAGATAGGTTCCTTCACGATTTGCACCACGACTTCTTGTCCTACCTTGAGTGTGTTGGCCACGGTGCCGTCTTTTTCAAGGTCGGGAAGTAGGGTTGCCTTGGTGATGGGATTTAGTTTTTTCCTGTCACTCAGAGTCTGCTTGATGTATTTCTCTAAAGAGTTGAATTGAGGACCCAGGTCCTGGTAGTGAAGAAAAGCATCTTTCTCGTAACCTACGTCCACGAAGCAGGCATTCAGGCCCGGCATCAGTTTCCTGATGCGTCCCAAATAAATGTTGCCCACCGAGAAGGAGATGTTTTGTCCTTCGCTTTGAAGTTCCACCAGTTGCTTGTCTTCGAGCAAGGCGATGGATACCTCTTTGGGCTGTACGTCTACAACGAGTTCGCTTGTCACAATGTTTTCTTTTTTAGAGTTAAAAGTCAGCAAGGTTGCAAATACCGGCTTCTGTTCCGCCGTGATGAGGGGAGGAGACTTCAGCTTGGTTTGTAGCCTTGTCAACTAAATCTGTACACGTTCACATTACATACATTAAACAAAGAACAAACTTGCGAGACGATAGGCTCCACGAGTTTGTTCTTTATTTTGTCTTTCCAGACTAAAAAATTACTTTTTGCTTTTATGTCTGTTCTTTCTTAGTCTTTTTTTACGCTTATGCGTAGACATTTTATGTCTTTTTTTCTTCTTTCCGCTTGGCATAGCTTCAAAATTTTATTGGTTAATACTAATGGTTATTATTTCTTCACTGAAAGAGTGAATGTTTTTGCCGGCTTAAAGGCGGGAATGTTGTGCTCGGGGATGATGATAGTCGTGTTCTTTGAGATGTTACGAGCTGTCTTCTGGGCTCTCTTCTTTACAATGAAACTACCAAATCCACGGAGATATACATTCTCATCTTTTGATAAAGATGCCTTTACTGCATCCATAAATGCTTCAACGGTTGTCAGTACTGTGACTTTGTCAATCCCGGTGTTCTTTGCAATCTCGTTTACAATATCAGCTTTAGTCATTTTTCTTTAAAAAAAATATTATTACTCTTATTTTCTTAATTTTTTGGACTGCAAATATATAGCTTTTCCGCGTCTCTGAAAAATATATTTCAGACTATTTTCTAAAAAAAAATCTCTCGCTTAAATTTTATTAGGTTGATAACGAGTTATTTCCCTTTGAAGCAGTTGGAAAGTGAAACCCTTTGATGAGGCTCCGTACGTTCTTTACCTATATATATGTGGCAGTTTGGGGCATGTATAAATCTTGTGCAGGGAGGTAAAGATAGAAGGATTGTTTTCGGACATATCTGGACATGGAGTGCGATGTTCCAAAAGTCAGATTCCACCTCTGCAGTAACCAGCCTGATTCGCTTCTGCTTCGTTCCATAGAGAGGAATTTTATACGGAGCAGGTACGAACCAGGTACGACTGAGGTACGAATGGGGTACGATGGAGGTGTGTCGGAAGGGTGGATGTTCTATTTGTACGATTCGGTCAGTTGATGCTTCGGTGTGCGGTAGTGGTCGGCATGGGGGCTGGTTGTTCTTTTTTCTTATTTCAAGCGATGGTGTGCATTGTATCTTTGCAGGGCAATGTACCGGAAAAGAACTTGGAGGTCAGTAACGGCTGAGCATGAACTCGGCTTCGCATAGGCTGGATATTGCTTTTTTTGCAGGTATAATCCGCAGGATGAATATAAAATGCTGTATTTTTGCCGCATGAATATTTTTACAGAGACTTTGATGGCCTGGTATGCCGAGAACAAGCGCGAGCTGCCATGGCGGGGTACGACCGACCCTTATCGTATATGGATTTCCGAAATCATCCTGCAACAAACCCGGGTGGCACAGGGATACGATTATTTTCTCCGTTTCATGGAGCGTTTCCCTAATGTTTCCACTTTGGCCGAGGCTTCGGAAGATGAAGTGCTGAAATATTGGCAGGGATTGGGCTACTATTCGCGGGCACGCAATCTACACGAGGCGGCGCGTAGCATGAATGGCCGTTTTCCGGATACCTACGAAGGGGTGAGGGCGTTGAAGGGTGTGGGCGATTATACGGCTGCTGCTATCTGCTCCATTGCCTACGGTATGCCATACGCGGTAGTGGACGGCAATGTGTATCGTGTGCTCGCCCGCTATCTGGGCATAGATACACCCATCGATACGACCGAAGGCAAGAAAATTTTTGCCGCCTTGGCCGATGAAATGCTGGACAAGGCACATCCGGGTACCTACAACCAGGCCATTATGGACTTTGGCGCCGTGCAGTGCACGCCGCAAAATCCGGCGTGCATGTATTGCCCGCTGGCCGACAGCTGTTCGGCTTTGTCGCAGGGCAGTGTGAGTCGCCTGCCGGTGAAGCAGCATAAGACGAAGATCACCGACCGATACTTCAACTACCTCTTTGTGCGGCAGGGCAGCTATACCTATATTAATAAGCGGACGGGCAACGATATCTGGAAGAACCTGTTTGAATTGCCGCTCATTGAAACAGAAGCAGAACTGGCCGAAGAGGCTTTTCTGGCTTTGCCACAGGTCAGACAGCTGTTGGCCGGGGCAGGCCAACCGGTGATTAAGAGCGTATGCAGGGGTGTGAAGCATGTTTTGTCGCACAGGGTCATACATGCCAATTTCTATGAGGTGGAGTTGCCGGCCGAAGCCGGTGCATTTGGTTCCTATCAGCGGGTGGAACTGGCCGAGTTGGGGCATTATGCCGTGCCCCGGCTGGTGCACGCCTTCTTGGAGAAATATCTTTAAAAAACGTTTGTAATTCTTGCATGGAGTCTATATTCTCGCTATTTTTGGCGCAAATTATATAAAGGAGATAGTATGTCAGTAAATAAAGTGATATTGATAGGAAATGTAGGACAAGATCCTCAGGTCAGGTATTTTGAGGGTGGAAGCGGAGTTGCCAATTTTTCGCTGGCTACCACCGAACGTGGCTATACGCTGCAAAACGGAACACAAGTTCCCGACCGCACGGACTGGCATAATATCGTAGTCTATCGGCGTGGTATGGCCGAAGTGGTGGAAAAGTATGTGCACAAGGGCGACAAACTCTATATTGAGGGTAAAATCAGAACCCGTTCCTACGACGACCAGACTGGTGCAAAACGCTATGTGACTGAGATTTTTGTGGACAACATGGAGATGCTGACCCCCAAGGGCGGCAATGCTGCCGCATCGGCGGGTGGTGCTGCTCCTGTCGCACAGAATGGTGGGGGAGTGACCTACGCATCGCCGGCCCAGTCATCGCAGCCTCAGACTATGGCAACAGATAATTCACAGAGCGACGATTTGCCGTTCTAATTGTTCAACTAAACATAAAATCTTTGGACCCGGACTCATTTTTAAGCCAGTTGGCTTCTATTTTTGACAGTATTTCTGTACAAACACCTTCTGTGTCGGCTATTATAGCCATTGTTCTGGCAGGTTTGCTCCTGCTTGTTTCTGGTTTTGCATCTGCATCGGAAATAGCATTCTTTTCGCTTTCGCCGGCAGACTTGAACACGATTGAAGAAAACAGACATCCGTCTGACGAGCGCATTCAGTTCTTGCTGAAAGACTCGGAGCGTTTGCTGGCTACCATCCTGATTACAAACAATCTGGTGAACGTGGCCATCATCATGTTGTGCAATTTCTTTTTCATGGACGTGTTTACGTTCCATTCCCCGATAGCGGAATTCCTGATTCTCACTGTAATCCTTACATTCCTGCTGTTGCTTTTCGGCGAAATCATGCCTAAGATTTTTTCGGCGCAAAAGACGTTGGCGTTTTGTCGTTTTGCGGCTCCGGGCATTTGTGCTTTCCGCACGCTCTTCTATCCGTTTTCCTCCATGTTGGTGCGTTCTACCTCGTTCCTTAACAAGCGTTTTGCACACCGCAATCACAATATTTCGGTAGACGAGTTGTCGCATGCCTTGGAACTGACCGACAAGGCTGAGTTGTCCGAAGAAAATAATATTCTGGAGGGTATCATCCGCTTCGGTGGAGAGACGGTAAAAGAGGTGATGACTTCGCGCTTGGACGTGGTGGACTTGGAAATCAAGACACCTTACAAGGATGTGTTGCAGTGCATCGTGGAGAATGTTTATTCGCGTATACCGGTATATGCGGAGACACGCGACAATATCAAGGGAGTACTTTATATCAAGGACTTGTTGCCCCATCTGAATAAGGGGGATAACTTCCGCTGGCAGTCACTCATACGTCCTGCCTATTTTGTTCCCGAGACAAAAATGATTAATGACCTGTTGCGTGACTTTCAGGCCAACAAGATTCACATAGCCATTGTGGTGGACGAATTTGGCGGAACATCGGGTATTGTGACGATGGAAGACATCATAGAGGAAATCGTGGGCGAGATACGCGATGAGTATGACGATGAAGAACGTACTTACACCGTGCTGAACGACCACTCCTGGATGTTTGAAGGCAAGACGCAGCTGACAGATTTCTTCAAGGTGACCCAGATTGATGAGGATACCTTTGATGATGTAGTGGGCGAGGCCGACACTGTAGCCGGATTGCTGTTGGAGGTGAAGGGAGAATTTCCTACGGTGCACGAGAAGGTTGTTCATGGCAACTACGAATTTGAGGTGCTTGAGATGGATAACCGCCGCATTCTGAAAGTGAAATTTACCATCAATAAGCCAGTTGAACAGGCTGCTGATAAAGAATAAACGGAGGCATTTTGTTTTGAGTCTTTTTTTACGTCATAAGGAAGAAGGGTTTCTGCTGGGAGTCTGGCGGATGGATGAGTCATTCGAAGAATTGTGCCGCTTATTGGCGGGTACGGACCTGTGCCGTCAGGCTGATGAGCGCTTTCGTTCGCCTCAGCGCAAGCAGGAATGGTTGTCTGTAAGGTTGTTGTTACGCAATCTGGCAGGTGCCGACAAAGAAATAGCCTACTTGCCTTCAGGTAAGCCTTATCTGGCTGACGGGAGTTTTCATATCAGCATATCGCATACGCGTGGTTATGTAGCTCTGATTCTGGGTCAGGCCTCGGTTGGCATTGATATTGAGCAGTATGCTGCCCGTGTTCGGCGGGTTGCATCGAAGTTCGTGCGTCCTGACGAGCAGCCGGCTCCTTATTGGGGTGATGATACCTGGAGTCTTTTGCTTCATTGGTCGGCCAAGGAAGTGATGTTCAAGTGTATGAATTCTTCAGAGGTGGATTTCTGTGCTCATTTGCAAATATTCCCGTTCGTTCCGCAAGAGCGGGGCGAATTTCATGCCCGTGAATATAGAACGGAGCAGCAACGTGAGTTTCTTATCCGTTATCTGCTCCATCCCGATTTTGTATTGACGTGGACGGTCGATTAAGGCCTTTTCCGTTCCACGTTGTTTCTCAGAGGTTTGATTACAGTCTTTCCAACTGTACGGTGAAGTGTCTCATCAGCGGAGCCTCCCAGGCAATCCGTACACCGCGTGTAATGCTTTCGCGGTGGTCATAGACATTTTTCAGCGCAGCTGCCACAACATTCATGTGGTTGTCTGTATAGACTCTGCGTGGTATGGCAAGACGCAGCAGGTCCAGTCCGGTGAAACGGTTTTCGCGCGTTACGGGGTCACGGTCGGCCAGCAGGTAGCCTATCTCGCAGCCTCGTATGCCTGCTTCCAGATATAGTTCTATGGTGAGAGTCTGTGCCGGGAATTCTTCTTTGGGTACGTGGGTCAGCACTTGGGGCGCGTCAATAAAGATGGCATGTCCGCCTGCCGGACGCTGGTAGGGAATACCGTATTCATCGAGCTTGTCGGCCAGGTATTGTACTTGTCTGATGCGGGTTTCCAGATTGTCGAATTCCGTATTTTCATCCAGACCAATGGCCAGTGCATTCATATCGCGTCCGTTCATGCCTCCGTAGGTCAGGTAACCTTCAAATTGTACGCAGAAGCCTTTGGCACCCTCGTACCAGTCTTGCCGGTTGGTGGCAATGAAGCCGCCCATGTTGACGATGCCGTCTTTTTTCGCACTCATGGTCATACCGTCGGCCAGGCTGAACATTTCTCGGGCTATCTGTTTGATGGTTTTGTCCTGGTAGCCTTCTTCGCGTGTCTTGATGAAGTAGGCGTTTTCGGCAAAGCGGGCCGAGTCGAACAATACGGGTTTTCCGTACTTGTCGGCTATGGCACGCACTTCGCGCAGGTTTTGCATGGACACGGGTTGTCCGCCTGCCGTGTTGTTGGTGATGGTGACGATGATGAAAGGAATGCGGTCGGCATGTTCCTGAAGGGCTTTCTCCAGTTTGGCGGGGTCAACGTTGCCTTTGAAGGGCACTTCAAGCTGTGTCTGCCGGGCCTCGTCTACGGTGCAGTCCAGTGCAAATGCCTTGCGTCCCTCAATGTGTCCTTTGGTGGTGTCGAAGTGCGAGTTTCCGGGAACAATGTCGCCTTCGTGTACCAGGTAAGAGAAGAGCACATTTTCGGCAGCTCTTCCCTGATGAGTGGGAATGACGTATTCAAATCCGGTCAGCCGGTTGATGGTTTCCTTGAGTTTGAAGAACGATGTGGCGCCGGCATAGCTTTCGTCGCCCAGCATCATGCCAGCCCATTGGCGGTCGCTCATGGCGCCTGTACCCGAGTCGGTAATCAGGTCGATATAAACTTGTTCAGATTTCAGTTGAAATACGTTGTAGTGGGCCTCTTTGAGCCATTGTTCACGTTCTTGTCGGGTGCTTTTACGGATGGGTTCCACCATCTTTATTTTCCATGATTCGGCAAAAGGTAGTTCCATAGCTGATTTCCTTTTCTTTTTTTGAGGGTTTGACATTTGGTTAACAGAATAAGTCGCTAACTTATTACAGATGAGCCGAAGATAATGTATTTTCTTGTAAAATACAAACAAACGCTGACCTTTTGTAATGCAAATGTCCGGGCGAAATCACTTCGGCCGGACATCTTCAATAAACTTGGCAGAGTTTATTTACCTTTTACTTTCTTTGAATCAGTTGGGATGAAATGATTTGGACGGAGAATAGTTGTCCGGTTCTTCAAACTCAACGCTTTTTCCTCGAAAGCAATGATAATGGGGTTGCATGGCAGGTCTTCTGACTTGTTTCTGCTACAGGCGCCTTCCCGGTACGGATGTTCCGTCCAGTGGCTCGAAGTGGTTGCCTGAAGCCTTTGTTTGAAACTTACAGCAGCGGGACTGTTCAGGATTTGCACCTGATTCCCTTTTAATTGTTTTCACCGAAGGATGAAAACAAACCGATGCACTGCAAAGATAGAAAAGTTTTTGGATATGAACGAACAAGCGGCCTACATTTTTATGCGGAGTGTGCTTGTAGGCCGCTTGTTGTGTTGGATGCCACGATGTGGCGTGCCGCTTGTTATTGTTTGTCTTTGGCCAAGGTGAAGATGAATTCCAGTCCGCCGCCTTGGTTGTTCTTGGCCGAGATAGTTCCTCCGTGTATCAGTACGGCGTTTTTCACGATAGCCAGTCCCAGTCCGGTACCGCCCAGTTTGCGTGAGCGTCCCTTGTCTACCCGGTAGAAGCGTTCGAACAAGCGGTTGAGGTGTTCGGGAGCTACACCTACACCCGTATCGGCAAAGCTGAAGTAATAGAAGTGCTCGTCTTCGCGGAAGCAGCTGATGTTGATGTGTATGTTCGTTCCTGCATAGGCAATGGCATTGTCCATGAGGTTGCGGAAGATGGAGTAGAGCAGTGAGTAGTTGCCTCGCAGCTGTATGCGGGGTTTCAGCGAATTGACTACTGTTATCTGTTTTTGCTCCAGTTCCAGCGATACTTCGTTGACAATGTTGGCTACCAGCAGGCTGACATCTACTTTTTCCATGTCTATCATATTGGCTGCCTCGTCCATGCGTGTCAGGACGGATATATCGCGCAGCAGGCGTGTGAGCCGGTTGCTTTGTGCATAGCAACGCTCCAGAAAGTCTTGCATCTTTTCGCGCGGAATGTTGTCGTTGCTTACAATGGTTTCCAAGTAGCCCTGTATGCTGCTGACAGGTGTCTTCAGTTCGTGGGCAATGTTTTGTGTCAGTTGTCGTTTCAGTCTTATCTGTTCCTCTTCCTGTGTGATGTCGTTGATAGATATCTCAAAGTTAGAGTCTTGGAATACGATACACTCTACTACAAACATGCGTCCGTTTTTGTTAATGTGTATGGACATTCTTTTTTCTTCCTTGTCGGTAGGCCTTTTCTGTACTTTATCTATGAAAGCCATGAGCTTCTGGAATTCGCTGATGGAAAAGATTTCTTCCGTGGTTTGCAGGTTGGAGTCAGATATGAGGTTGCCGTACTGCGTAAACAGGTTGTTTACCAGAATCTCTTTTTTGTCTTTGGTGAAGATGCCAAGACCTTCGCGCGAGGTTTGCAGGTGCATTATCAGTTTTTCGCGTTCTATATAGAGGGCTTCCTTGGTCTCACGCAGACGCTTGTAGATTTGTATGATGTGTTGCGAGATTTCACCCAATTCGTTGTGTGGAAAAGCCGACTGAAGGTCTGTATCGAAAGGCTCGTTGCGGTCGGCGCGTTTGGCAAATTCGCGCAGGTGGTTGATGGCTGTTCCCAGTTTGGAGGTGAACTTGTAGAATACAAAAATCAGCAAAAGGGTGATGGCCAGTGTGAACCAGATATAATGCAAATCGGCCGACAGACTTTTAATAAGATTCAAGTCGTAGGGCAATGCCGTGCGGATGATGATGTCGGAGTAGTGGGTGGCAGAATAGAAGTAAGACGTTCCGGTAGTTTCTGAAGTGCGCCTGACATCGTAGCCTTTTCCTTCTTTCAGTGCTTTGCTTACCTCGGGACGTCCGCTATGATTTCTTAGATTTTGCTCGTCTATTTTGTTGCTGTCGTATATGACATTGCCTTGCAGGTCAATGAGAGTTACACGCAGTTTCTTGTCGCTATGCCTTTTGACGTAGTCGTCCACTATGTCTTTTTGCGGACGTTCCTGTTCCAGTTTCAGTGCCAAATGCAGTAGGTCATTATAATCTTGCAGTTGCATATTGAGCAATTCTACCTTATACTCCTTTTCGCGCTGGTATTGGTAGGCAATAAAGCAGGCTGCAAAAACAATGAACAGTGAAATGACTGAAAGAAACAGTTTGCGGCTGAATGACAGAAAATGTTTCTCTTCGTTATGCTTCAAAGCAGTATCCATATCCTAAACGTGTTACAATACATTTTCCATAAGCGCCTATCTTTTTACGCAGGCGAGTGATATTTACATCGATGGTGCGGTCGAGTACGTAAACTTCGTCGCTCCAGACACGACTCAAAATATCTTCACGTGAGAATACACGTCCTTTATTTTGTAGAAGTAGCAGAAGAATTTCGAATTCTTTTTTGGTAAGGGGTGTTTCTTCATTGTCTATGCAGACTTTCTTTTTGACAATGTCCAGTACGAGGGTTTTGTAGACTATCTGTTCGGGTATACGCTCTTCGTCGGGTTGTTGTGTACGGCGCAGTACGGCTTTGACGCGTGCGCTGACCTCGCGAAGCGAGAAGGGTTTGGAGATATAGTCGTCGGCACCCAGATTAAATCCGGTTACGGTGTCGTTTTCGGTGTCTTTGGCTGTAATGAAAATGATGGGCAACTTGGCAGTTGCTTTGTTCTTCTTGAGCATGCTGGCCATTTTGAAACCTGAAATCTCGCCCATCATGACATCGAGCAGTAATAGTTGATAGCTGCTCAAGTCCATTTTGAGAGCTTCTTCCGCCGAGTTGGCCGTGTCTACCTCATAACCTTCATTCTCTAAGTTGAACTTCAAGATTTCGCATAAATCTTCTTCATCGTCCACGACTAAAATACGGTAATTGTTCATTGTTTATTCTTTTTTACTGTAACAAAAGAGTTGCCGTTCTTTTGTCACAAAGTTAGGCTTTATTTCTTTTTGTGTTGCAAATGTGGAGCGTTTTTGTTACGGGAAGGTGAAACAAGTGTTACATTCATGTTTCATATAGAGCTCGATGTCGAAACGGGTGCTTTGTTTCAGCAGTTTGGCGTTTTGTTGTCGAAACGGGTGTTTGTTGGTTGTGGAGCAGAGTTGAGGTTTCCTGCTTTTTTCAGAATGCCGATATATGGAGGCTTTATATATGTTTTTGTTGCGAAAAGCTTTGGCTTTGCTTTACAAAATCAATAAATTGCGCTACCTTTGCAAACTGTAAAGTATGGAAAATGTGTGTAATGTTACAGAATAAACAATAAAAGAACTTATGGCAGCAAAACCTTGTATTCCAAAAGGAACGCGCGATTTCTCTCCTGTAGAGATGGCAAAGCGCAACTATATATTCAATACCATACGCGATGTATATCATCTGTATGGCTTTCAACAGATAGAGACTCCAGCCATGGAAATGCTTTCGACCTTGATGGGCAAGTATGGTGAAGAGGGGGATAAATTGTTGTTTAAGATACAGAATTCGGGCGATTACTTTTCCGGGCTTACCGATGAGGAATTGTTGAGCCGCAATGCTGCGCGCCTGGCTTGCAAGTTTTGTGAGAAGGGATTGCGCTATGACTTGACGGTGCCTTTTGCACGCTATGTGGTGATGCACCGTGATGAGATAACTTTCCCTTTCAAACGTTATCAGATTCAGCCAGTATGGCGTGCAGACCGTCCTCAGAAGGGGCGCTATAGAGAGTTCTATCAGTGTGATGCCGATGTGGTGGGCAGTGATTCTTTGCTCAATGAGGTGGAATTGATGCAGATTGTTGATACGGTATTTTCTCGTTTCGGCATTCGTGTTTGCATAAAGATAAACAACCGCAAGATATTGTCGGGAATAGCCGAGATAATAGGGGAGGCCGACAAGATTGTGGATATAACGGTAGCTATTGACAAGCTCGATAAGATAGGGCTTGACAATGTAAACGCTGAGCTTCGTGAGAAGGGTATAGGTGAGGAGGCTATTGCACGCTTACAGCCTATTATCCTGTTGAATGGTAGTAACGAAGAAAAACTGGCTACCTTGAAGGAGGTACTTGCTGCCAGCGAGACGGGACTGAAAGGTGTAGAGGAAAGTGAGTTTATATTAAGTACTTTGGCTGGATTGGGGCTGAAGAATGAGATTGAACTGGATTTGACTTTGGCACGTGGATTGAATTATTATACTGGTGCTATTTTCGAGGTGAAGGCGCTTGATGTGCAGATTGGCAGTATAACTGGTGGCGGACGTTATGACAATCTGACCGGAGTATTTGGCCTTTCAGGTGTATCGGGTGTAGGTATCTCGTTTGGTGCAGACCGTATATTCGATGTTTTGAACCAGCTTGTCCTGTATCCGAAAGAGGCTGTAAACGGTACTCAGTTGCTGTTTATCAACTTTGGTGCCCGTGAGGTTGCTTTCTCTATGGGTGTGTTGGCTAAGGTGAGAGGAGCCGGCATACGTGCTGAAATATTTCCTGACAGCAGCAAGATGAAGAAGCAGATGAGTTATGCCAATGCCAAGAATATACCTTTTGTAGCTTTGGTAGGTGAGAACGAAATGAATGAAGGTAAAGTGACGTTGAAGAACATGGAGACGGGTGAACAACGATTATTGACCCCCGATGAACTGATTGATGCGTTGCTTTAATAAAAGCAGAAATACTTTAAAAAGGAGTACATCTGTACTCCTTTTTTTGTATATTTGTCATAGCATTGTAAGGGGATTGTAATTCGCATAGGCTACTTTTGCAGCTGTAGGGCAAAGCGATGTTGCAGGCTCTTTATGAATTGTTTTAAGAAAAAGGAGGTTTTATGGTTTTTGCAGAATTGAAGCAGGAAAGGCACAACGCTTTCATTGGGCTATTGATGTTGATTATAGCCGTATTGTTCCTTCTTTATATGGGTAGTTCATTGGTTAGTTCAACCAGAGCATTTTGGGAAAATCCTATAGAACAGCTGCTGAAATAGTGCTGTTGGTTTTGTTGGGTGTTGAAATATGCAGGAATGATGCGGGTTTCAGCGTCTGAATAGTTTGCGGATTCTTCTTACTATCTTTACACCGGTCATGGCACCATCGTAGATAGCCATGCCGGTATTAAACGCTCTCATCATGGCGTTGGCTTTGTTTGTGGCTGGTTCGAGTGGCGCAAACAGTTCTCGGGACAGTTCTTTTATGTTCTCTTTCTTTTCCTGTATGTCTTTTTGTAATTCAGCTTTTCTCAGTGCTATATCTTCCAATGTTATGGCTGATGTATCAATAGGTTTATCCATAATATGATAGTTTTGGGTACGTTATTGTTTTAAAAATAATCCTGCAAGAAATTTCACGGTAGGTGTAATAATGAGTGTCCTGCGGAATTTAATAAGTAAGAAAATAAGCAGAACGTGGAAAGCTGAAATGATGCCGAAACTTGTCATTAGTCCTCCGACTACAGGCGCCAGAATGTAGACTATCATAAATGATAGATAGAATAAAGCTATCATGGAGAGTATGGCTACTAATAGTACAAGCATGATGGTGGAAAGCAGGATGGTGAGCTTTTCGGTCAGTTCAAGCTTGGTATAGTCTTTTTGGAGTTTCAGGTAATCTTTGAATTCCAGGAAAAGCTGCTGTATGGTTTCAATGCTTTTATCGTCGGAGAACATGATGAGTTGGAATGGATATGTGGTAAAAGTGGTGTTTACAAGAAATATCGAGGCTGAATTGCAAGAAGAAATAATGACGGGAAGATACTCCTTTTATGTCTGGAGGGAATAGCTCCTTTGTCAGTTAAGTTTGTTTTTCTTGCAGTTCAGCCTTTAGTCTTACGTTTCCGGGCAGATTATACAGAAGCTTCATTCTTGATTTCTGTAGCGATTTCATCTACCAGATTGTCCATTTCGTCTCTGTTGAGGCGAATACCTTTCTTACGCAGTATATCTGCTATCTTCTTGCGGGTGTCTTCTCCTTTTTCAGGAGCAAAGAGGATACCGAGGGCTGCGCCTACAGCTGCGCCACCCAGAAAAGCTGCTAATACGTTCAATCCTTTCATAATTGTTCGTTTTAAAAGTTATGAGACAAAACTAATGAAAAAAAAATAATTATCATCATTTCACTTCCTTTTTTTGTATCCGTTTGCTGCATTTATGAGAATTTTGATTGTTGTTTTTTGAAGCGTAGGATTTATCCTCTGATTACAAAAGCAAATTGCATTCGAGATAGAGATGTTTGTTTGAAATTAGGATGAGGATTTGAAGTTGGGGTATTGTATAGGGGAATAGAGGTGTATAACTTAACTTGATTATTTTCAGTTAACAATGGAAGCTTAACTTGTGTGTCTATCTTGAAAGATAACAATTGATATAGGTATATGTTGAAATGTTGTAAGGACAGACAAATACTGAACAGAATAGATAAAAAAGAGAGTGAGTACTTGCTGTAGGATACAGTTTAGTTATATTTAACAATAAAGATTGTTCTGTAGTTGATAGGAATAGCGTACTTTGTTTATTCGTAAATAAAAAAGTAGTAAGTTTTGAGAGAGTGTGCTAAGATAGTATGGATGTTTGTTGCCTTATTGGTATTATTGGCATGTTCGAATACGGATTCGGCCTTGGAAAAGAAATGGCAGTTAATACAGTATCAATATGCGGATGGGCATGTGAAAAAGGAAGGTAGAGTATTCTATAATTTCCAAAAAGGTAGCTTTTCTGCCATTTGTATAGTGGAAGATGGGGCTTATCAGACGTTTTTTGGGACTTATTCTTTGAAAGGTGATGAAATTTCTATTATTTTGCTCCCCGAAAGCGTAGGAGAGAATTATTATGATGATTTTCTGGCTTGGCCCGACGGACAGCGGACATTTAAAATCTATCAGTTGACTTCTTCAACACTATGTTTGGGATATGAAGAAGAGCGGCTACTGTTTCGGGAATATTAAAATGATGTAATGTATTAGAGAGAATAGACGGACGTTAATTATTAAAAACAATAAGGAAATGAAGAAAATTGCAGTATTAGGTATCGGAATGTGTATGGTGATTGCATTCACTTCTTGTAAGTCGAAGGAAAGTTTTTATAAGAAAGCTTATGAAAACGCAAAAAAACAAGAGTTGACAGAACCTCAGCCTACTGTAGTAGAAGAAGCTACTCCTGTGGTGTCGGCACCTGTGGAAGCAAAAGTAGTTGAGAGTGCACCTGTGGCAGATGTGCGTCACGAGAAAGTTACTGTTGTCAGCGGTGATTTGAAAGATTATGGTGTAGTTTGTGGTAGTTTTGGCGTGAAAGCGAATGCTGAGGGCTTGAAAGAGTACTTGCAAGGTGAGGGTTATACACCTGTTATCGTATTTAATGCAGAGGCTGCTATGTATCGTGTGGTAGTTAGCTCGTTTGATGACAGAGCTTCTGCGGCATCGGCTCGTGATGCTTTCAAGGCAAAGTATCCTAATCGTTCAGACTTCCAGGGTGCTTGGCTGTTGTATCGTGTGAAGTAGTAGCTCTTTTGAGTAAACATATTACAACAATAAGATTGAATCATTAGAAGGGCAGTGGCTGTTGAGTCACTGCCTTGTCTGTAATATGAAGAAGGTGGTTGTATTAGTGAGGAGTGTGGTCGAGGATGTGTTTGGGGATTGTAATGTGTTTGTATTTACACTAATAGCTCGCATAAAGTAGGAACAAAAGAGTCTTATTTAGACTTAAAAGAGTTTATAAATAGTGAATGAAAACTTTTTTCGCTGAATAAGTTTTTAATTTTGCAACTTTGTAATTTTATAGTAAGCGTATGGAACAACAATATATCTTGGATGCCATTGATGCAGCTTTGGAGGCGGGTAGCAGGATTCGTGCTATTTATAATGACCCAGTTTCTGATTTCGGAATAGAACTTAAAGCGGATAATTCTCCATTGACAAAAGCTGATAAGGAGGCGCATCGGGTGATTGTTTCAGTATTGCGTAATACGCCTTATCCTGTTTTGAGCGAAGAAGGTAAACATTTGCCTTATGTAGATAGGCAAATGTGGCATGATTTGTGGATTGTAGACCCGTTGGATGGAACCAAGGAGTTTATCAAACGAAATGGTGAATTTACTGTAAATATAGCTTTGGTTGCGGATGGTGTACCTGTTATGGGAGTGATTTATGTGCCTGTAACCAGACAATTGTATTTTGCAGAACGGGAGATGGGCGCCTATAAACTGAATGATATTACTGAGAGAGGTGATAAAACACTGGATGCTTTGAAGGCGGAGGCACAACGGTTGTCTTGTAAGACGCCGCATGCGGGGTATGTCGTGGTAGCTTCTCGTTCTCATCTTTCTGAAGAGACAAAAGAATATATTGAGGATTTGAGACGCAGACATCAACATGTAGAATTGATATCTAATGGTAGCTCAATAAAAATATGTTTGGTTGCCGAGGGTAAGGCGGATATATATCCTCGTTTTGCGCCGACAATGGAATGGGATACGGCAGCCGGCCATGCTATTGCATGTGCTGCCGGTGCTGAAATCTATCATGCAGAAACAGGGAAGCCATTGTGCTATAATAAAGAAAATTTGCTGAATCCATGGTTTATTGTAAAACCTCGTGAGATTTGATGGCATCGACAATATTATATTAATGTGTTGTGATATTTTTTTTGATAGTTAATAAATTAAGGCTGTTATGACGTTTGAAATAGCATTTGTGTTGTTGGCATTGTTGGGGATGGTAATAGCCTTGGTTCTGGATAAGATGCGCCCGGGCATGATTCTTTTTTCGGTGGTGGTTCTGTTTTTGTGCGCAGGTATTCTTACACCGAAGGAAATGCTTGAAGGCTTTAGTAATAAAGGCATGATAACAGTGGCTATGCTGTTTCTGGTAAGTGAAGGAATACGGCAGTCGGGTGCTTTGGGGCAGGTTATAAAGAAATTGCTTCCTCAGGGGCGTACGACTGTATTTAAGGCACAATTGAGAATGCTTCCTACCATATCTTTTATATCGGCATTCCTGAACAATACTCCAGTGGTGGTTATCTTTGCTCCTATTATTAAACGTTGGGCAGAGTCTGTGAAGTTGCCTGCTACGAAGTTTTTGATTCCACTTTCGTATGTGACAATATTGGGAGGTATCTGTACGTTGATAGGAACTTCGACAAATCTGGTAGTACATGGCATGATTCTGGAAGCAGGATTTGAAGGCTTTACAATGTTTGAGTTGGGCAAAGTCGGTATATTTATTGCAATTGCTGGAATACTTTATCTGCTTGTGTTTTCTTCCAAGTTATTGCCTGATGTTCGGAAAGACGATGTGAAGTTGGATGATGAGGAAGAGGAGCATGGTAAATTGCATAGGGTGGAAGCCGTTTTGGGTTCGCGTTTCCCAGGAATTAACAAGAAGTTGGGTGTTTTTAACTTCAAACGCCATTATGGTGCAGAGGTAAAAGAAATAAAACGTAATGGACAAAGCATTACGGGTGATTTGGACGATGAATATTTACGTGAAGGCGATACGCTGGTGTTGATGGCGGACGATTCCTTTGTTCAGACATGGGGAGAGTCGTCGGTCTTTGTATTGCTGGCTAATGGGCATGATACGGAGCCAGTGCCTGGACGGAAAAAACGCTGGTTTGCATTGGCCTTGCTGATTCTGATGATTGTGGGAGCTACCGTGGGTGAGCTGCCTTTTGTGAAGGAAGCTTTTCCGGGGATAAAGCTGGATATGTTTTTCTTTGTTTCGGTAACGACCATTATTATGGCATGGACAAAGATTTTTCCGGCCAGGAAATATACCAAATATATATCCTGGGATATCCTGATAACGATAGCCTGCGCATTTGCTATTAGTAAAGCCATGGTAAATTCGGGCGTAGCTGATTCGGTTGCACATTATATAATAGGGATGAGCCATCATTATGGGCCTCATGTACTTTTGGCCGTACTATTTATCATTACTAATCTTTTTACGGAATTGATAACCAATAATGCAGCCGCAGCTCTTGCTTTTCCGCTGGCTTTGTCACTGTCTTCACAGCTGGGGGTTAATCCGATGCCTTTTTTTGTTGTAATTTGCATGGCTGCTTCTGCCAGTTTTTCCACTCCTATTGGCTATCAGACGAATCTGATAGTACAAGGTATTGGTAACTATAAGTTTACAGATTTTGTTAGAATAGGTTTGCCGCTGAATATCATAACGTTCCTGATTTCTATTTTTCTGGTACCGTTGATATGGCCGTTTTGAAATAATTAGAATATATGACTGAGACAAATCACATTTATCCGATTTTTGACCGTATGTTGACACGGGCAGACAAGGAAGAACTGCTGGGACAACGTGGTGCAATGATATGGTTTACTGGCTTAAGTGGTTCAGGTAAAAGTACAATAGCTATTGCATTGGAGAGAGAACTGCATCAGAGAGGAATTCTTTGTCGCATATTGGATGGTGATAATATAAGGAGTGGTATAAATAATAATTTGGGCTTCACGGAGGCTGACAGAATAGAGAATATTCGTCGTATTGCAGAGGTGTCCAAGTTGTTTGTTGATACCGGTATTGTGACGATTGCCGCATTTATAAGTCCGAGCAATGATATTCGTCGGATGGCGGCGGACATTATTGGGCAAGAAGATTTTCTGGAGGTGTATGTCAGCACACCGCTGGAAGAGTGTGAGCGGCGTGATGTTAAAGGGCTTTATGCGAAAGCTCGTCGTGGTGAAATAAAGAACTTTACCGGAATCTCGGCGCCATTTGAGGCTCCTGCTCATCCGGCATTGACATTGGATACGTCTGTTTTGACATTGGAAGAATCAGTCAACAAGTTGCTGGCTCTTATTTTACCACGTATAGGTAAATAGTTGTATCAATCATGTATTGGTATATGATTGGGAAGAAAAGATTTGCTAATTGTTTTAATTTAATATATTCATGAAAGAGGAATACAAATTGAGCCACTTGAAGGAGTTGGAGGCTGAGTCTATACACATTATTCGTGAGGTGGCTGCGGAATTTGAAAATCCTGTCATGCTGTATAGTATAGGCAAGGATTCTTCTGTAATGGTTCGTTTGGCAGAGAAGGCTTTTTATCCGGGCAAGGTGCCATTTCCGTTGATGCATATTGATTCGAAGTGGAAGTTTAAGGAAATGATTCAATTTCGTGATGAATATGCCAAGAAGTATGGCTGGAATCTGATAGTGGAAAGCAATATGGAAGCTTTCAAGGCAGGGGTTGGACCTTTTACTCATGGAAGTAAGGTGCATACTGATTTGATGAAAACGCAGGCGTTGCTCCACGCATTGGATAAATATAAGTTTGACGCTGCTTTTGGTGGCGCACGTCGTGATGAGGAAAAATCACGTGCAAAAGAGCGTATTTTCTCTTTTAGAGACCGTTTCCACCAATGGGACCCGAAGAATCAGCGCCCGGAATTGTGGGATATCTATAATGCAAAGGTGCATAAAGGGGAGAGTATTCGTGTATTCCCGTTGAGTAACTGGACTGAACTGGATATTTGGCAATATATTCGTTTGGAGAATATACCTATAGTACCTCTGTATTTTGCTAAAGAACGTCCTTGTGTAGAAATAGACGGCAATCTGATTATGGCTGATGATGATCGTCTTCCAGAGCAATATCGTGATAAAATTCAGATGCGTATGGTGCGTTTCCGTACGTTGGGTTGCTGGCCTTTGACTGGTGCTGTGGAGAGCAATGCCGATACAATTGAGAAAATTGTGGAGGAAATGATGACTACCACTAAGAGTGAACGTACTACACGTGTGATAGACTTTGACCAAGAAGCCAGTATGGAGCAGAAAAAACGGGAAGGATATTTTTGATATCTGTTCCTGTATGCAGCTAATTCATTGGAGAGTATTTTAAGAAAGAAATTAGGAAATGGAAGATATAAATAAGGTAGTACCAGATAACGGAAGTGCACATTTGTCGATCGAAGAGTTCCTTCGGAAGGATGAACAAAAAGACCTGTTGCGTTTTTTGACAGCAGGATCGGTAGATGACGGAAAATCGACTTTGATTGGCCGATTGTTGTTTGACAGTAAAAAAATATATGAGGATCAGTTGGACGCTTTGGAGCGTGACAGCAAACGAATGGGTAATGCGGGTGACCATATAGACTATGCATTGTTGCTGGACGGCTTGAAAGCAGAACGGGAACAGGGCATTACGATTGATGTGGCCTATCGTTACTTTTCGACCAATAACCGTAAATTTATCATAGCAGACACTCCGGGACATGAACAGTATACACGTAACATGATAACGGGTGGGTCGACAGCAAATCTGGCGATTATTTTGGTAGATGCCAGAATGGGAGTGATTACTCAAACTCGTAGACATACGTTTTTGGTATCCTTGCTGGGTATTAAGCATGTAGTGCTGGCTGTCAATAAGATGGATTTGGTGGATTTCTCGGAAGAACGTTTCAATGAGATTGTGGCCGAATATCAGAAATTTATTGCTCCGTTAGGTATTCCCGATGTGACTTGTATTCCGCTTTCTGCATTGGATGGTGATAATGTGGTTGAGAAATCAGTACGTACTCCCTGGTATAAGGGTGTGTCGTTGCTTGAATTCCTTGAAACGGTGCATATAGGTAATGACCATAACTTGTCCGATTTTCGGTTCCCTGTGCAATATGTTTTGCGTCCTAATCTTGATTTTAGAGGATTCTGTGGAAAAGTGGCGTCGGGAGTCATACGCAAGGGAGATGAAGTGATGGCGCTTCCTTCGGGTAAACGTTCTCATGTAAAGAGTATAGTGACATACGATGGAGATTTGGAATATGCTTTCCCACCTCAGTCGGTTACATTGACGTTGGAAGATGAAATTGACGTGTCGCGTGGTGAGATGTTGGTGCATCCTGATAACCTGCCTTTTGTAGACCGTAATTTTGAGGCTATGATGGTCTGGATGGATGAAGAGCCAATGGATACCAATAAATCATTCTTCATCAAGCAGACTACCAACTTGAGTCGTGCGCATATTACAGATATTAAATATAAGGTGGATGTCAACACGATGGAGCACTTGTCTATTGATAATGGTAAGCTGACAAGGGAAACTTTGCCTATGCAGCTTAATCAGATAGCCCGCGTGGTGATGACTACGGCAAAAGAGCTTTTCTTTGACCCTTATACGCGTAATAAGTCTTGCGGCTCATTTATTTTGATAGACCCGATTACCAATAATACAAGTGCAGTGGGTATGATTATTGACAGGGTGGAAGATAAAGACATGCATTTGGCTGAGGATTTGCCTGTTTTGGACTTACCACGATTGGGGATTGCTTCGGAACATTATGAAGCCATAGAAAAGGCTGTAGCAGAACTGAATCGGCAAGGAATTGCTGTGAAAGTACAAAAATAGCTTCTTAAAGCTTGTTTATATTTCACAGGTGTAAAAGGGTGGTTGGATTGTGAGCTGCCCTTAATTGGAATATTATTTTTAAGAGTAAATGAAATAAAGAATCCAATATGGGTTTACTTGAATTTAATAAGTTGCCTATCAATACACTGGTAGGTGCAGACTGGAATACTTTCAATGCTATAACAAAGGGGCGGACGATTGATGACGCTTATAAGGGAAAGTATCGTCTGACTAAAGCTGTGTGTAGATTGTTGTCGTTATTGGTACCCTTGCAAGAGAAGCGGTATGCAAAGTTGTTGGCTGATAAGCCTTTGGAACATGATCCTGTATTTATTTTAGGGCATTGGCGAAGCGGAACAACTTTTGTGCATAATGTATTCTCTTGTGACAAACATTTTGGATATAATACTACTTATCAGACTGTTTTTCCGCATCTGATGATGTGGGGACAACCGTTTTTTAAAAAGAATATGAGTTGGCTGATGCCAGATAAGCGTCCTACCGATAATATGGAGCTTGCGGTTGATCTTCCACAGGAGGAAGAATTTGCTTTGGCCAATATGATGCCTTATACTTATTATAATTTCTGGTTCATGCCGAAGTATCAACAGGAATATGCTGATAAGTATTTGTTGTTTGACGATATATCTGCGGAGGAACTGCGAGTATTTGAGGAGGTATTTGTTAAGTTGATAAAGATTTCTCTTTGGAATACGCATGGAACACAGTTCTTGAGCAAGAATCCTCCTCATACAGGACGTGTAAAGGAACTGGTAAAGATGTTCCCCAATGCAAAATTTATCTATTTGGTACGTAATCCATATACGGTATTTGAGAGTACGCGTAGTTTCTTTACCAATACTATTCAACCTCTGAAACTGCAAGATATTAGTTCTGCAGAGCTTGAAAGCAATATTCTGTCTATCTATAGTAAGCTTTACCATAAATATGAGGCTGATAAACACTGTATTCCGCAAGGCAATCTGATAGAAGTGAAATTTGAAGACTTTGAGGCTGATGCAATGGGAATGACTGAACATATATATAAGGTATTGTCTATTCCTGGCTTTGAGGAAGCACGTGCTGATATAGAAAAATATGTGGGAGGAAAGAAAGGTTATAAAAAGAATAAATATAAATATGACGAAAGGACTGTGCATTTGGTACAGGATAATTGGGGATTTGCATTGAAACAATGGAATTATGAACTTTAGATAATATGAAGGGTATGAAGCATTGTTTTTTTCAGTTGATGATGGGGCTGATGTTCATTACGGGAGGCCATGAATATTGTAGGGCACAGGCAAAAGTAGAACCTATACCTTATGGTGACATGGATCAGTGGATTGACCGACAAATAAAAGAGTCGGGTATCATTGGTGGAGAAACTAAGCATGTGTATGCTATAGGACCGACGACGACTATTACTGGGTCTGAAGCATATAAGAATATGGGTGGTTCGCCATGGGCAACCTCCAATGTAATGGCTCGTGTGGCAGGAATTACTAAAACAAATACGTCTCTTTTTCCGGAACGTCGTGGCGATGGATATTGTGCGCGTTTGGATACTCGTATGGAGAGTGTCAAAGTCTTTGGGCTTGTTGACATTACGGTGCTGGCTGCTGGTTCCATGTTTCTGGGTGAGGTGTACGAGCCAATTAGTGGGACAAAGAATCCGCAGAAAATGTTGAATAGTGGTATTCCCTTCACTCGTAAGCCTGTGGCAATTCAGTTTGACTATAAGGTGAAGATGTCTGATAGAGAAAACAGAATCAGAGCTACGGGATTTAGCCGTATAAAAGATGTTCCTGGTAAGGACTTCCCGGCTGTTATTTTGTTATTACAGAAACGCTGGGAAGATGAGAAAGGTAATATTTATGCAAAACGAGTAGGTACTATGGTAGTACGTTACTATAAGACATGTGATTGGAAAAATAAGGCTACTTATCCTATTTTGTATGGAGATATTACTGGAGATCCCGCTTATAAGGCACACATGATGAGGCTTCAAGTAGAGGAAAGATATGCTATGAACAGTAAGGGAGAAAGTGTGCCTATTCATGAAGTTGCTTGGGGTACTAAAGATGATATACCTACACACATGGTTCTTCAATTCACTTCGAGTCATGGTGGCGCTTATATCGGTTCTCCGGGAAATTCCTTGTGGATAGATAATGTACAGCTCGTTTATTGATGTAGCATTTTGATAGTTTGTGCTTGAACTATTGCCATAATTGCCCTTTGGTATTCTGAACGCTATGAAGGAATACCAAAGGGCTTTTCTTTTGTCGCTTTGGGGAGCTTTGTTCTCTTGATTTGAGCTATCTGAGTAATAATGTGTTATATACAATAATTAGTAATAAATATTTGTTTCTGTGCTGAATTTTAGATGGTTATATTGGATATTTAGTATAATTGAGCGAGAGCTTGTTTGAAAGTTATAGGTAGTCGTATTAGTGTTTCTTATGTAAGACATAATGATTGTTGTTGTCATATAGTTTTAAGTATATGTAGTGGGGGATTTTTATATTATGAATCTATTAGGGAGTTGTGTCGTATTGTAATGCAAAGATAGTGCTTTTGTGTTATTATGGTGTGAAATTATACTTATTACTTTTGAAATGTATTTTGTAATATCGGTCGCTTATGTTGTCTAACAGAGTAGATAAAAATAATAATAATCTTGTTCTAATTGTATGTTATCATCTGACAAAAAATCCTTTCAATATAGTAAACTGACATTTTTGGCAGTTCTTAATATTTTTGCATGAGTTTTGCTTATTTACAGTATGATTTTATGTTATATAGACGGTTTTTCTTATAAAAACTTTTGGTATTAATAAAAATGTATCTATTTTTGCAGCGTGCTTTCGTATTTATGGTTACGAAGAACAGTGAATATAATGTGGTATAAAAACTCTAACATGACGAAGTACCTAACATTGAAAATGAAGGCATTTTATGCAGTGTTCTTTCTCTGTTGCGTTATTCCTCTGAAAGGATGGGGACAAAACGGGGAGAGCACGGTAGATGCTTTAGTTGAAATGGGCTTTGAAAATGTAGGGTGTACTGAAGATGATAATGAACGAGTTTATGTCTTGCAAAATTCAGCATACAGACTGAATGGAGTGGGAATAGGTAAAGCGGTGGATGTTATTCAAAAATTAGGCTTGCCTGAAAACAAATCTTGTCGCATTATCGTTTTAGATAATAATGTTCCGCAGATTTCGCTACATTATCGTCCGATAATTGGTGATTCGGTTCCAACTGCAGAACGGAGAGATTGGAATGTGAGTTACGATCTGGGGGGGAGCTGGTCGAAAGCTCGGAAAATTAAATTGAAAAATCGTTCTTTGTTTAAGGTGGATGTGCTGGTGTATCCTGAGTTGTCGTTACAGAATTTGGTTATAACCCAAATCTATACTGTCTTATTCAATTTGGATCCTACAATTGAGGTCTCCCTTTGGAAGGGTGGTAAGGTGACAGCGCAGGTTATTATACCTATATATAATGAGTATGGCCCTTCATATGGAAAAATACGACAAGGATATATTGGATTGAGTCAACAAATTAGATTGCCTTGGAATATATTCGCAACGTTGGCTGTTGGAACTTTTACAAATAAACGTTGGGGAATAGATGTAAGTGCGATTCATTATTTTAAAGATGAACGTTTTTCTGTGGAAGGTCGTATAGGATATACTGGTAAGTCTCGCTTTGAGAATTGGCGGTGGAAAGTGAGCCCTTTGAAAAGATTGACTTGGACTGTAGGAGGTGGGTTCTATTGGCCTAAATACAATACTCAGTTTAAATTAAAGGCTGAGCAGTATTTATTGAGTGAAAAAGGAATCCGAGTTGAAATGACTAGGAACTTTCGTTATGTTTCTATTGGCTTTTATGGAATGAAAGTACAATATGCTGGAAATAATGGCTATAATGGTGGATTCCGTTTTCAGATTAATTTGCCTCCTTATAAATATAAACGAAAAGGATATATTCCACGTGTGATGCCTTCTAAATCTTTTGGTATGGCATATAATGCGGGGAATGAACAATATTATGGTAAATCTTATAGTGCCACTTTAGGAAATACCATTGCACAGGAAAATAGTTTTAACCCATATTTTATAAAATCGGAATTGTTAAATTATTAATTTTATTGAGATGAAAATGAAAAGTAAATTTTTTAGCATTAATGCCAAGCTGGCATTGGCTGTATTGGCGGTAAGCACAATGTTTGCAAGCTGCTATGATTCAGAAAATGGTGATGTAACTAAGCCTTACACTCCCCAGCCTGCTGCATACTATGTAGCTGGTACTATTACTGATGTGGAAACAGGTGAAGCTTTGAATAATGCTATTGTTAAAGTTAACGGGGCTCTTGTAGAATTAACCGATGGCAGTTATTTAACTTCAGGTATTGAGGGAACGAATACAGTTGAGGTCACTTGTGATGATTATAAGCCTGCAACTCGTAAAGTGACTATTCCTAAAGTAGCAGCTGGACAAGTTTATACAGCTGTAGTCAGCGTCGCATTGGCTAAGGAGTCTACAGAACTTGATGTGGAAGTTAAACTTGTTTCTTCGGTTCCTGTTACACAGATTGAGACAAGAACAAAAGATGACAATATTGGATTGGATTTGATAGCTGAAGATGAACCTGCGACTTTCACTCGTAAATTTGAGGTAGAAGCTGGTTCTGTTCTTAAGTCAAAAACCCCTGCTCCTTCGCAAGAATTAGATGCATATATTACAGAATATTTGGGTGCAAACTTTGGTGAATTTAATCCTACTACCATTGTTGTGTCTTATACCTTTACTATTCCTACATGGAATTGGTTGAAGGCTGTGAATATTCAGTATACATATATGAAGACTAATTATAACTTTAAGTCTGCTGATGAGGAGTGTGATGTTACTTTGAATACTATAGCTGGGTATTTGTTTAGCACAGAGTTTGAACCAAATCATAATTTTAGCCATAGTCATGGTCATGGCCATGGACACGGTGATGGTAATGTAAATGCTGGTGGTGGAATCTTAACTCCTGAATTATAATTAAATTAAAGTTCTAGAATTGAGATTAGTTAAGGGCGGAATACAAATGATAAAAAGAATATTATTAGTATGCTTCTTCGTGTGCAGTCCGTTCTTGCTTTCTGCTCAGTTAACGTATGGTACCACCGGTCTTTTGCACGCTCCTTCTGCTGAAATGCAGCGAGACAAAACGGTGATGATTGGTGGTAACTTTTTGAATCAGGAGATAACTCCTCCTACATGGTACTATCATACGTACAATTACTTTTTGAATGTGACCATTTTCCCGTGGATGGAGGTTGCTTATACATGTACCTTGTTTAAAGCGGAAGCATTAGGCTTAGGGCCTTATGGTTATAGCGGATTTACTAATCAGGATAGGTATTTTTCTGTTAGATTCCGCTTGTTGAAAGAAGGGCAGTTCTGGAAGTATATGCCTGCTGTAGTTGTAGGAACGTCTGATCCCTATACTGAATCGGGAGATGGACAGATTTCTGCAACAGAGGGAAATGGATATTTTTGTCGCTTTTATATAGCGGCGACAAAACATATTCCTGTTGGAAGTGAAGAGATAGGTGTTCATGTATCTTATCTTTTTAATCATCGGAATGATTATCCATTGAATGGACCTGCGGTTGGCTTGACTTGGAATCCTTCATTTCATCCTCAGTTGAGAGTAATTGCAGAGTATGATGCAAAGGATTTTGCTTTTGGTGCCACCTATTTGCTTTTCAACCATTTGCATGCGCAGGTAGAATTGCAAAGAATGAAATACTTTACCGGCGGACTTACTTACAAGATTTATTTGAAGTAGGCGAGTGGTCGGAGCAAATTGAAAGAAAAGAGTTGAAAATATTAAAACAAAAAACAATGAAAAGTAAATTAGTAATATTGTCTTTTATGTTGGCAGGTGCAGTTGTTGCAAATGCCCAAACAAAAGAGAAATTCGTTAGTGAAAAAGCTACGGATAATATATTCGTTAGCGTAACTGGCGGTATCTCAATGGTGAATTCAGGCAAGAGCGAGGGTAAATTTGGTAGCCCGGCTCCTCATATTACAGTGTCTGTTGGTAAGTGGTTTACTCCTGTATGGGGAGTTCGTGGTCAAGGTGGTTTGTGGAAAACTAACTTTGATACTCAATGGGCTGCGGGTACTTATGTAGGCGATGAAATGGTTGGTAGCGAAAACAGCTATAGCAAGAATGTAGGTCAGTTGCGTTTAGATGGTATTTTTAATATCTCTAATGCTATCTGTGGCTATAATCCTGACCGTTTGTTTACATTATCAGTATTTGCTGGTCCTGGTTTGACTATTGCAAAGGGTAATTCTTCTTTTGAAATCCAAGATGGTGCTAACAATACATGGCACAAAGTTCGTCCTGCAGGTGCTGATAACAAAGCAGGTGCATACATCAATGGTTCTGTTGGTTTGTTAGGTAAGTTTAATGTTAACCAATATTTGGATATTGATGTTGAAGCTCGTGGTGAATTGGCTTCTTCTTATTTGGGTTATCTGGCATCTTCTCGTACAGTAGGTGGTATCTATGTTGGTGCTGGTGTTACTTATACTTTTGGTGGCAAGAAGTTTGTTTCTTGTGGCTCCAAGCTTGATGAAGAAGCAATCAACAACGAAATCAACAAGTATAGAAGCGAATTGGCTCAGGCTCAGTCTGACTTGGCAAACGCTAAGAATGCTTTGGCTAATGTTAAGCCTGAAGTTAAGGAAGTTACTAAGGAAGTTCAAGTTGCTGGTCCGCGTGCTATCTTCTTCAAGATTGGTAGCGCTCGTATCGATGACTACGGTAAGGTTAACATCGAGTTGGCCGCTAAGATCTTGAAGGCTAATCCGGATAAGAAGTACAAAGTTGCCGGTTACGCTGATAAGGCTACAGGTAGCGCTTCTTGGAACCAGAAACTGTCTGAAAAACGTGCTCAGGCTGTTTACGATGCTTTGGTTGCTCAGGGCGTAAACAAAGATCAGCTTGAACTCGTAGGCTTCGGTGGTACTGAAAACATGTTCGGTAAGAACTACCTGAACCGCGTTGTTATTCTTGAATAATATTTAAGAAGCTTATATAAAGAAGGCTGCCTCTTTTAGAGGTGGCCTTTTTTATGTTTTGTCCCTGTGTTACTTATTTTATGGGATTAGGACTATTACAGAATTTTAATAGGGTAATTATGTAGTTAATAGCAATGGATTTATTGTGATTTGGTTCCGTAAGAGGTTGACTATAAATATCTGTAAGCTTTGACATGAATATATGTACTTCTGCCTAGGCTTATAGTGATTTTTTGTCCTTATCTTGGTTATGAATCATTTGGTAGACATTACACGTAAATGGACTTGGGTTTAGGTTCACTACGCTTCTTACTACGAAGGAAGGCAGTGCGAAATAAAAAATGGTATATGAGGTGATTCTGTTCTATCATCTTCATATACCATTTTATTTTTGAGGATATTTACTGAATATCTTGTCTTAGTCCTCTAAGTTCTACTTTGGTGTTTATTTTAATGAATGTCCGCAAACATCCAATTAGTAAATTCGATGTTTAAACTCAGCTCTATA